>CAJQLK010000065.1 GCA_905479165.1 uncultured Flavobacteriales bacterium
AGTTAAGTTCTGCACCAAATGTATTTACATGGCCATCTAATGGTTCAATTTTAAAATCCTGTTGAGCAAGAAGACTAAGTGGTAAAACAAAAATAAAAAACAACTTTCTCATTATAAATATTTTGGACAAACTTTAATTTCATTAGATTTGATGGATTTTAAAACACTCCATTGGTAAGCAATAGAAAACTCAAAACCTCCTTTATAATCACTTGCTCTATTAAGAGATGATATATTTGTATCATATGAAACCATAGCATCAAAATTATCAATCTTTAAGCCAAATTCCGTGATTATTGCATCATTCTTTCGATTAAAAATTCCAGCTCTTAAAACAACCATTTCGGCTGTTGAATTATTAAGTACATAATTAAAAAAACTGCCCGCAATCAATTCTATAGACTTACCTTGTTCTGAGTAATATATTGTTGGTTTAATTTGAAATTTCTTATTAAAATAATAAATTAATGTGGTGTGAAACTTAGAATTTATTGGAAGTTGGACATTATTACTTCCTATCAATGTTTGATTAGGTTTATTTAAATGAAATATTGAAACTCCAGAAATCAAAGTTGAAGATATATTCAGCTCTAATTCATGTACTAATCCTATCGCAACATCAAAAAAATCTATATTAGTATTTGAAATGTTTTCAGTCTCATTAAAAACCAACGTTGAATAATCAATTGATCTTTGATAAGAGCCCCCAAGAACTCCAAAAGATATATTGTTATTACTACTAACTTTTAAGTTATGTGAAAGCGATAAAGTTACTCCATTAGTTTTAAAATGAGAATCTCCAGCTATATCGTTTAACAATTGAACACCAAAAGAGAGGTTTTTAATAATTTTTTTTACTTCCAATGAAATAGAAAATGTATTAAATGGAATGGTAACACTACTCCATTGCGATCTTCTTTGTGCTTGTATTTTATAGTCCCCGTCTTGATAACCAACTAGTGCTGGATTAATAAGCGCCTTAGTCTCATTAAACTGTGAAAAATGAATATCTTGAGCTAAACTATTATAAGAAAGAAAAAAAAACAATATGACAACAAAACGAATCATCTTAAAAGAGTAATATTTCCTTTATAAAAAAATGTTTTTGCTCCAATACAAGTAATTTCTAAATAAAAATCAAAGACTTGGGGTGGTAGTTTCTCGTTGTGAAAAATTCCATCCCATTCATTAGTTTTTTGATCATTAGAAAAATATACTTTTTGTCCTAATCTGTTAAAAATTTCAAGTTTGAAATCTATTATTACTGCATCTATATCATTAATAAAATATTTGTCGTTTACTCCATCATTATTGGGTGAAAAGGCTGTAGGGATTTTAATATTTTTATCATCACAAAACACTTCTTCAAGCGTAACCCAAACAGAATCTATTATCAAGCATCCAAATTGATTAATAACCTGAAATGAGTTCCAGCCAGTTAAAGTAGGTTCAACCATAAAAACATAAACTGAATCATCAGTAAAAACAGTTACCTCAAATTCATCTCCATCAAAAACTATAGAATCAGAAATCCAAATACTATCAATGATTGGGGAAGAATATACATTTACAAATATTGAATCAGTTGCAGTACAAGAATTGGAGTTAACAATATCAACAGAATACCACCTTGAAGAATCTGGCGTGTCAACCAAAAAAGCTGAAGTTTCTGTAAAACCATCCCAAGTATATGAAGTAATCGGAAAGGTTGGTACGTTGTTTTCAACTTCAATAAGAACAGTGTCCCCCTTACAAATATCATTCTTTATCAAATTAATATCTATACTTTCTGAAATAATAATTACACTATCCATTTGCTCACAAACACCATTCTTAACTAAAATATAATACGTTCCTGGAGCATAAACAATTAAAGAATCAACATAACCTAAAGTATCAGTAAAATTATTGTTAGATGACCATAAAATAGAATTTACATCAGAAGAAAAAGTTGCGAATATTTGAGTAGAATCATGGCAGAATACTGAGTTAGAGCCTGCAATTAATTGAAGGTTATTATCAGTTGAAACCAATACACTATCAACTTGCCAGCAACTCCCATCAGTTACCTTTACATAATATAATCCTGTTGACGCAACATTCAACAAATAAGTTGAGCTTAAGATGGATGAAAATGTAGAGGAGTTTGACCATTCTACTAGATTTACATTTGATGAATAAGTAGCTAACAAATCTACAGGTGAAATACAAAATATTGTATCTTCTCCTGCATCTACCTGTAAATTGGTAACTGAAATATTTTGCATTAAAGTATCTATGCAACTTCCATTTGAAATAATAAGTTGATACTGAGTATCAGAATTAACATCACAAAAAGGATTAGAGACACTTGTACTACTTAAATTAATTGATGGGGTCCAAGAATATGTAAGGTTAGGGTCATTAACTGGAATTACTCCAATTTGAATTAAATCATTTTCACACTTTACTACTGATTGAATAGTATCGGAAGTATTGGATAGAATATATATCTCTTTTGTAATTGTGTCAGAAAGATTACACGCACTTAGATCATTTGCTATTAATGTAACTTCATAAAATCCACTTTGAGAATAATTATGATTAGGATTGGCGAGGGTAGATGTTGTGCCATCACCAAAATACCAAAGATAATTTACAGACGAACTTGAGTTTGTTAAATTCTGAAAGGAAAGACTTGTACTACAACCAACCAAAGGAGCATTAAAATCAGCTACTAACATTGAGAAGTCAAAATTGAATTTAAATACACCATTATTACAATTTGAACTATTATTAGTTGGAGAAACGGCACCTGGATTTGGTTCAATTGGAAAATCAGAATTACCGCCACAACCCGCACAAACTGATTGATAAATAATTCCTTTTTTATCAAACCTACTAGTGCCACCATCTACATGTTCATTACTTTGGCTTCCTCCAAAATAAGTAGCATACATCATGCTGCTCATTACATCATCAATCACCATTAAATAAAAATCATTCCCATCAGTAGTTTGCTGAAAAGCATTGCTATCAATTGGCAAATTAAGAGTTGATAATAGGCCTCCTAAATTAGAGCCCCATCCAGCAATATATATTTTATCACATACATCAACTAAAAAAGCAGTTGGAGAAATATCAGGTGTTCCTTTGCCTGTACCAACAACAGTTGAGCGTAATACTGCAGTTAAATATTCATCAAAAACTGCAATAAACTGGCTAGCCCCACTCTCAAAATAGGTGGCATTAGAGACTAAGTTTAGACCTGTAGTTTTTGTTTGTCCAAACAAATAAACTGAATTTGCACTTCCAATTTCCACAAAATAAGCTTGATCATACTCATCAGTTCCATAATAAGATGAGGAGATAATTTGTGATCCATTTGTGTTAATTAAGGTAATAAATGCATCCGCTTTTAATGAATCCTGATAGCTTGTTAAATAAGCTCCTGATGTAGTTGGGAAATTATCAGAATTTGTACCCCCTGTTACATAAATATTATCATTAGCATCAAGTGCTAAAGAATAAATTGCATCATCATTACTTCCCCCAATGTATGAGCTCCAAATAATAGAAGAAAGTTGGTTATCCATTTTAATAATTATACCCTCTTGCCCTCCATTTGAGCTGTTTTGAAAACTTCTGTAAGTTGGAAAATCAGTAGATTGTGTACAGGTAGCAATATAGATATTGTTATTTTTATCAATATCAATTTCACCCCTCACCTCATCTGCATAATTATATTTTAAGGATGTAGCGGTATTTAAACCATCATTGCCTGTCCCTCCAATATAGGTTGATGATAAAAGGATTCCTCCATTCGCACTCAATCTACTTGCAAATAAGTCAGATCCATTAGGAAAACTAACACCTATACCTGATGGTGCAAACGAACTTCCTCCACTAAAACTGGGCTGAAAAGAGTTTGATGTTGTTGGAAAATCATTAGAACCAGTTGTTCCAAAAATAAATAATTCATCCAAACTATTCACAATCATACTGTGTGGTAATTCATCTTTTGAGCCACCTAAATAAGTGGAATAAATTCGACTAGTTCCTGTAGAATCATATTTTGTAATTGCAACATCAGTGCCTCCAGAAGAATTGGCATAATTTATCTGATAAGCACCAACTGTAGTGGGATAACCAGTTCCAAAAGAAGTGCTTCCAGCATATAAAAAACCATAATTATCATAAGTTGCAGTGTACCCAAAATTATCAGTTGTAGAGCCAGAATAAGTTGAGAACTCTAAAACCGGATCAATAATTAACTCATAATTTTTATTAAATCCAAATGGAAATTCAAATGATAATACATCTTTTTTAAGCTTATAATTACAAACTACCTCAACCTCCTGATTATTTATAATTTGATAAGCATAAGGGCTGTATTCAATAATTGTATTTACTGATGATATAATGTAAACGTTTCCTTTTACAAGCCTAATTTTATCCACTCCCTTATATAGTAGTTTTATCTTTTCTGGATTCGCATTTTTTTCAACAACAATATCATATTTCAATTGATCGTTTTTAACATAGAAATTCAGATTTATGCCATTATATACATTTCTCTGACACAATGATTTAAAAGATTTAACATTTGTTGCCCAAGTTAATTTATCACCTAAAAAATAATTTTCAAAATATTTACTTTCCTCATTAAGTTCTACCAAAATTGGCTTTGATTTACCAAGAAACTCAACAGAATAAGCATGAGCATCAACAGATTTTTCTTCTCGTTCTAAATCATGAATTTGAGCTAGCTGTTCACCTGAATAAAAGGAATAAGTAAGTTTTCCACCTTCAATAAATAACGCACCTGAAGGTAAATTAACTTTTGCTTTTACTTGTTTTGGAAACTGCCCTTTATTTTGAATAAATGGATTTTGAGCAGAAGATATAATCGCAAAAAAACAAAGCAGTAACACAATGTACTGCCTTAATATTTTGCTTATATATTTCATTATTTATTCGTATTTACTTAAAAGTATTTGCATCAAACTATCTTTTAGTATCATATAGTCTGCTTCATTTTCTTTTTTAATTGGATCTCCTGGAGGAAGATCTTGTTGATAAGGATCAACTTGTTTGCCGTTTTTCCAAAACCTATAACAAACATGAGGTCCAGTTGCTAGTCCGGTACTTCCAACATAACCAATTTCATCTCCTTGCTTTACATATACTCCTTTTCTAATACCTGGTTTTATTTTAGACATATGAAGGTACTGAGTTGTATAAGTTGCATTGTGCCTTACCTTTACAAAGTTACCATTGTTTTTTGTATAGGATGCCGCAATAATAGTTCCGTTAGCTGTAGTCATAATAGGAGTTCCTTTTGGTGCAGCATAATCTGTACCAAAATGTCCCTTCCATCTTCCTGTAACCGGATGCTTTCTGTTTGTGCTGTATCTAGAACTTATTCTGTAGAAATCTAATGGAGCTTTCAAAAACGCTTTTCTAAGCGTTCTTCCTTTTTCATCAAAATGTTCGCCAAAATTTTCGTTTTCCTGATGATAGAACGCATAAAACTTATGATTTTTATGTGTAAACTCAGAAGCTAATATTCTTCCAATACCTATATATTCATCATCAATATATTTATTCTCATAATATACTTTGAACGCATCCCCTTTTTGAATTTTAAAGAAGTCTATTGTCCAAGCGTAAATTTCAGAAAGCTTAATGGAGACCCTTGGGCTTACCCCTAATGCGTCAACAGTCTCAGAAAGAGATGAGCTTATTTCACCAGAAGATACTTTTAATTTTGTAGTAACTTTTTTCTTTCCTCTATAGACATCTATCCCTTTAGTTAAATCCATAACAACATAATCTATAGGATTTTCCTGATAAATAAAATAAACTGCTTTTTCAGTAGTGTCATCAACACAAATAACAGTGTATTCTTTTCCAGTATTAACTCTTCTAACGTCAAAAATATCTTTTGATTTACGTACAATTGCTGCAATCTCAGGGTGGGTAATATGGTTTTCGTAAAGTATCTCTCCAAGAGTTTGGCCTTGCTTTACAATTCTGTTTATAACAATAAAAGAATCTAGTAAAATTCCGTATTCATACTGGGGTTCAACAATTTCTGTCACTACACTATCCGTTATTTCTTCTTTATGTGTAATGTCAAGAGTTGATAATATAAAAAACAAAGCAACGCCCATTAATAAAATTCCAGTCCACTTTTTCATTTTGCTAATTTAATTTTTTCTAAGATAAGTTTTTAATATCTTTTAATGAATTATAGACAATGGAAACTTCAATTCTTTATAGTCAACTAAAACAGCTTTTATCGTCCCAGCCCAAATTTTAGTTTCTACCTTCATCAATAAATGATTTTTATCATTCGAAATCCAAATTTTCATTTCTTCTCCATCTTCAAAAACTCTTCCTTCTTGCATTTTTGGCTTGAATACCATACAGTCAACCTTGCCAAATTCTGTCTCTATCATTTCATTATTCAAATATGAAACTTCTAAAAAGTAATTCTCCTCATCCATAAAAATGGGAACAAAAAAGGAGTTTTTTTTCTTTATCTCTTCCTTATTAAAAGTTCGTGCGTAAAACAATGCCGAAAGCATGTCTTGAGAATTGTAAGGGATTTTATAAGTAGTATTGTTATGTGTTACAATACTGTCAGAGTGTTGAAAAAAATAGTTTTGTTTTTTGCTGTAAGGACCTTCGTTAATATCCCTTATAAATTTTATTGGCAATAGTTTTGAAGTATCTAAAAAGGTTTCATAAACATCTCTAACTTTAAAAAACCAATCAAAAAAATATGTTGTTTTTCCTTTACCAACTATGTGAAAAGAAGATGTGCTATTAATTAATTTTTCTTCAATTATTTCTAGCTCGGCATGGCCAACTAGTATTGATCCAAAAGAAACATCAAAAGCTGAATATTCACCAACTTGATATGGAATTTCTTTTTGAGGAAATGCTAAAAATGGGATAAAGAGAAAAATTAAAACTAATCTTTTAAACATTTCACAAATATACTGATTTCTTAGCTGCTGAGGTATTTCGAAAATGCAAATAGATCGGCTTCTTTAAAGTTATCTGCCATTAAATGCAAACCAATTGGCAGGCCATTAGAATGTTTTCCTAAAGGTAAAGATATTGCAGGGTTTCCAGCTAAATTAGCTTGAACTGTGAAAATATCTTCCAAATACATTACTGTAGGATCAGTTTGTTTCTTTCCAATTTCGAATGGAGTGTGAGGAGTAGTTGGTGAAACAACAAAATCATATTCATCAAACATCTTATTTGTTTTATCCTTAATTAACCTTCTAATTTTTTGAGCTTTAGTAAAATAGGCATCATAATAACCAGCACTCAAAACAAAAGTTCCAAGCATAATTCTTCTTTTCACCTCCTCACCAAAACCTTCAGTCCTGCTATTGATATAAGTGCTTTCTAAATCAGTAATGTTTTCACTTCTATAACCATAATGAACTCCATCAAAGCGAGCTAAATTTGAAGAAGCTTCAGCGGTAGTTAATACGTAATAAGTTGGTACTAATAAATCTAAATATGGAAAAGAAATTGGCTCAACAATATGACCATCACTTTTTAATTTAGCAATTTTATTTTCAATAAATTCTTTCACTTCAGAGTCTAACCCTTTTCGATTTAAACACTCCGAAATATAAGCTATCTTCTTTGGTTTATTATCAAATTTTGCTGCCGAATAATTATCGACATCCTTTTTAGAAACTGTACTGTCAAAATCATCTTTACCGGCTATTACTTCGAGTATTAAAGCGGCATCACTTACATTATTTGTAAGAGGTCCTATTTGATCAAAAGAAGATGCGTAAGCAATCAACCCATATCTGGATACTCTTGAGTAAGTTGGTTTAATCCCGACAATACCACAAAATGCAGCTGGTTGTCTTATTGATCCTCCCGTATCACTTCCTAAAGCTACTAAACAAAGTCCAGCTGAAACAGCTGCAGCTGAACCGCCAGATGAACCACCAGCAACTTTTGAATTATCTAATGGGTTTTTTACAGTGCCATAAATAGTGTTTTCGTTAGCAGAACCCATTGCAAATTCATCACAATTTAAACGACCAATAATTACCGCATCTTCATCTATTAACCTTTGAACTGAAGTTGCTGTAAATAATGATTCAAATCCATCTAAAATTTTTGATGATGCAGATACTTTATGGTTTTTATAACAAAGGTTGTCTTTAATTCCAACAACCATTCCTGCTAACTTTCCAGCACTACAATTAGCTAACTTTTCATCAACAAGCCTTGCTTGTTCTAAAGCTTCATCAGAATACACTTCATTAAAAGCATTTAAATGCTGGTTTTCAGCAATATTCTGCAGGTACGTTTTAGTAATGTCTACAACATTAGTTGTATCATTATTTAGAGCATTTTGCACTTCATTGAAAGATTGGTAGGTTGTCAAATGCTTATTTATCTTTATCCTCTAGCTCATTTTCAACTTCTTTTTTTCCTTTTTTAAACTCACTAATCCCCTGACCTAAACCCTTCATTAACTCAGGTATTTTTTTACCTCCAAATAATAATAAGATTGCAACAGCAATTAATGCTAAGGATGCTCCTCCAGGAATTGCTAATAATATCGTTTCCATAATTTTAAATTTTAATTCTCTGCAAATTTAGGTATTTTGATTTAATAGGCATTATATAACCATTTAGAAGGGTCATTTTTATCATAACCCTTCCAAATTTCGAAATGTAATTCTGTTTTATTCTCAACTTCTTGAGTTAAAACAACACCTAATTTCTCCTTAGAAAGCACTTTATCACCGACCTTAACCGTTACTTCTGTCAAGCCAGAATATACTGTAAAATACTCACCATGATTTACTAAAATAGCTTTTCCCTCACCTTTTATAAAAAATATTCTGGAAACACTTCCATCAAAAACTACACGAACAACTGAATTTTTATCTGTTGCAATATCAATTCCATTATTAAAAGTTTCGACTGCCGAAAAAACAGCGTGCTTTTGCTTCCCGTATCGCTCAACAATTATTCCTTTTTCAAGAGGCCAAGGTAACATTCCTTTATTATTATTAAACTCTGATGAAAGAGCCAATGCTTCAGGAGTTAGCCCAAAACCATCATTACCATTTTTCTTTTTTGCTTCTTCTCTTGATTTTCTAATTTCCTCTTCAATAATCTTTTTTAATTTATCATCAAGCTCTTTTGACTTTTTCTGTTTATCTTGAAGTTTCTTCTTAAACAATCTTTCTGATTTAATTAATTTTTTTACTAACTGCTCTTTTTCAACTTTGGTAGAACTAACACTTTCCAACTCATCTTTTTTAGAAGAAACTAAATAAGATTTAGTTGCAGACTCTTCAATTAATCTGTCTTTTTGTTGTGCTAGTTTTTCTTTCTTTATAGTTAGTTCTTCCTGGCTTTCAATAATTTTCTGAGATTGATTTTTACGGAACGTTGTATATTGTTTTAAGTAAATAATACGCTTATACGCTTGATTAAAATCAGCAGAAGAAATAATAAATATTAAATCATTTCTACTACCCTTTTGTTTAAAAGCAGCATAAATCATTTTTGCATATTCATCTTTTAGGATTTGTAAATTCTCCGTTTGCTTTAAAATAGACTCTTCAGTATCAATTATTGATCTTTCTGTCTTTTTTATCTGTTTATTAATTAACGTAATCTCAATATGAAGAGTAATTAATAATTGTTCTTTACTTTTAATCTGAGACTCCAAAACCTTTAAATAATTTAAGGATTTAGTTTTATTCTTTTTTGTTTTACTTAAAAGATCAGTAGTGTAGCTTATTTCTTTTTCAAGCTCTGTCTTTTGATTTTTAAGCTCATCTTTAGTTTGAGAAAAAGAAGCAAAACTCAGTAAACAGCCAAAGGAAAATAATAAAAAATTATTTAATTTCAACATAAGACTCTGGTATTTTAAATGGGAATATTTGCTGGCTATTAAATTCTATTTTAGAGTAATTTAAAGTTGCTTCAAAACTTTCTTTTGATTTTATTTTTAAGTTGAATTCTTTAGGAAAATTATTTTCATTAAAATCAGTAAATGAATAATCTATCTTGTTTTCATCTTCTACTAAACTAGCATTGAGTATTCTATAAAAAGTAGAAATAGTATAGTTAAAGTATTGAGAGTTTAAAGTGTAATTCTCATCTTTACTAAAACTATATTCTTCCTTTGCAATTCTAGTATTTGCAGTTATCATTTCCTGAACTTCATCAAAATAAATTTCAGTTTTTAAATAATCCTTTATGCGTGAATATGATTTTATAAACCAAGTTTTATTAGTTCGATTGATAAAATAAATAGAGTCTGGAGTAAGTTGTGCTCTGAACACTTCAACACCAAAAGGAGCGCTGATATTAAGCCAAATAATACTGTCTTTTCTGTTTTTTACAGAAACATTAAGAGTTACATTTTGATCCTTATTTTTTAAATTAATTTTTCCTTTTAAGTACAGCCATTCAGGATAATTATTTTTTGCATTAACTCTAGCTATTAACTCTTTATCATTTTGAGGAGGAGCTGAAAAATTATCTTTATCAACCTTTTTTAACCCACAAGAATGAAGCAGTAAAGAAGTAATTAAAAGAGTGTAAATCTTATTCATAGAGCTTTCCTTCTGTAATTTTTTTAACTAATTCTTTAGATCCATCACCTAATTCCTTAGCTCTTTTCCATTGCTCAATTGCCAACTTAAATTCACCTAATTTGTAAAGAATATCACCATAATGTTCAACAACAACTGCATTTTTATCACCGCCATTTGTAAGCGATTTTTTCATCCATATTTTTGCATCTAAATAATCTCCCATCTCGTACAAAATCCAAGCGTATGTATCTTGATATGTTCCGTTATTTTGCTCTAATTCATTGCACTTAAATGACATTACTTTTGCTCTTTCAAGGTTTACTTTTCTAACAGAAAGATAATATGCGTAATTATTTAAGACCAATATATTATTAGAATCAATAGCTAATACTTTTTCATAAAACGCATCTGACAATTTATGAGCTTTAGTTGCATGATAAGCATCAGCTAATGAAGAGTAAAATTCTAATAATAAATTTTGATTATCAATTACAAACTCAACTCCCATTTCAAGTGAATTAATAGCTTCATCATAATTTTTAAATCTCTTATTAGAAACACCATTAAAGTAATAAAAAAGTGGATCTGTTGGAAAATACTCTAGAGCCTCTTTACTGCTTTTAAGCAATCCCTCAAAGTCATTTTGTTCTGCTTGAATAAATAAAACTTGACTCCATATCTGTGACTTACTTTTATCTATTTCTAATATATATAAATATTGCTCTTTTGCTTCTTGAAACTGATTATCAGTATATAATATATCGGCATAAACAGATCTTGCTTTTATATCATTAGGGTGCGCAGAAATCATAATTTCAGAAAGTTCATGAGCTTGTAAGCTCATCTGTGGATTGAGTGCTATTAATTGATAATAAGAACTCAAAATTCTAACCTTGGTATCAATATTTAACTTTGTACTTTTGAAAGCAAGTTTTAGCTCATTATAAGAAGTTTCATTTTCTCCATTTTCCCTGTAGTAATCAGCTAGGGTAAGGTGGATTCTTCCGTTTTCAGGTACTAAAACTGCAATCTTCTTAAATAGTTCAAAAGCCTTCTCTTTTTCATCATTAAGTAAATACAATTCAGATAAAATTTCCATTGCCTCAATATCATCAGGGAAAGCATTAAGTATCGATTGCAACTCCTTAATAGCTCCTTTCATATTGTTAAGTTTCCTATACAATTTATGTTTTTGCATAGAAATTAATTTATCAACTCCCTTATGTTTTTCTAGCTCATCGTATACAGCAATTGCTTTCTCAAAATCATTTGCGTAAATATAGGTATCTGAAAGCATAAAATAAAACTCCTCATTGCCAGGCTCCAAAGCAATTAATTTCTTGTATTTTATTGCGGCATTTTTAAAATCTTGGTTTGAAAATAAAATCTCAGCATAAGCTATAACAAACCATCTGTTATCTTTTTCAATTGCAACTGCCTTTTTAATCTGTTCAGTTGCTAAATCAAAATTTCCGTGCTCTTTATTGATAATTGCTGATTCATAAAAAGGAACTGCTTGGCTATCATCTAACTTTATACATTTTTGAAAAAACTTTAGTGCCTCCTCAAAATTCTCTAATGATTTTGCTTTTAAAGCATTAAACAAATATTGATTAAAAAGAAGGTTATCTTTTTCCTGATTCTGTTCTTTTACTACCTTTTTGCTTTCATTTGATTGAGGGTAATACGATTTCCATTGCGCAAAGGTTGGCGCACTAATCAAATAAAATAATATGAAAAAAAGATTTTTCATCTACTTAACTCCAGTGCTTCCAAACCCTCCAGTCCCTCTTTCTGTTTCATCTAAAGTTTCCACTTCAAACCAATCAGCTTGTTCATGTTTTGCAATTACCATTTGCGCAATTCTTTCACCATCCTCAATTAAAAATTCTTCTGCTGATAAATTTACTAGAATTACTCCAACTTCTCCTCTATAATCAGCATCAACTGTTCCAGGAGAATTTAAAACAGTAATTCCTTTTTTAAATGCCAAACCACTTCTTGGGCGAACTTGTGCTTCAAACCCTACAGGCAATTCCATAAAAATTCCTGTTTTAACAATTGTTCTTTCTAGTGGTTTTAAAGCTATTGACTCATCAATATTAGCTCTTAGATCCATTCCTGCTGATGCAATTGTTGAGTAATGAGGAAGGGAGTGTTTTGATTTATTTAAAACTTTTACTTTCATGATTTTTGAATAGTTTTTGGTTTTTCTAAAAGATATACAAATATGATAAATCCAAGTAATAATAAGGAATTAAACAAAATGTTTTCTGGCACAAAATAGATAATGAAATAAATTCCTAACATATTAAAGAGGTAAAGGCCAATTCTCTCAACTTGATAAGGAATAGGGAAATGTTTCTTTCCAATATAATAAGAAGCAATAGTCATACTAAAATAACAAATTAAGGTTGCCCATGCAGAGCCAACAAATCCAATTTTTGGAATTAAAACAAAGTTAAGAATAAGAGTTATTATCGCCCCAAAAAGAGAGAGATAAGCCCCATACTTTGTTTTTTCAGTAAGCTTATACCAAATTGAAAGGTTATAATAAATTCCTAAAAACAGATTGGCTAATAACAAAATTGACACGACTAAAAAGCCTCTTTCATCATGATATTCACTTCCTAAAAACCCTTTTACAACATCATAAAAAATTGTGACACCTAAAAATATAACCGCCATAATGATGGTAAAATATTTCATTACATCAGCATATACTGTTTTGCTATTAGTATTATTAGCTTGAGCAAAAAAGAATGGCTCTGCCGCAAATCTGAAAGTCTGAATAAACAAAGTCATTAGTATTGAAAGCTTATAAAAAGCACCATACAATCCCAATTCTGCTGCTGATATTTCAGGGTTAGGTAGTAAATGTTTTAATAGTATTCTATCAATTGTTTCGTTTGTAATTCCTGCTAATCCGGCAATTAAAAGAGGAAGTGCATATACCCTCATTTTATTCCAAAGTTTTTTATCAAACACCCAGACTGACTTTAGCATCTCAGGAAGTAGTAAAAGAATAGTTACTGCTGATGAAATAAGATTTGAGATAAAAATATATTCAATTCCAAATTCTTTGTAAACAATAAAATAAAGGTTAAACCCAATATTTACAAAAATGTTAAGCAAGCGAATAGAGGCAAATCTTAATGCTTTATTTTGCTCCCTTAAACTTGCAAATGAAATGGAGGAAATTGCATCCAAAGCAACAATAATTGCAAACCATTCAATGTATTTGGTTTCGATTCCATAGCCCATTAAATTAGAAATTGAATCAGAAGATAAAAAAACTAACAAAACAAAAAGAGTAGAAGAAATTAGTAGGGATATTAAAGCGGTACTGTACACAACTTTTACATCATTTTCCTTTTTAGAAAATCTAAAAAAAGCAGTCTCAAAACCATAAGTAAGTACAATTACCAAAAAGGCAACATAAGCATACATTTCGGTAACAACTCCATATTCTGATGGTAAAAAATAGCGTGTATAAAGGGGAACTAAAAGGTAATTTAAAAACCTTCCTATTACACTGCTCAAACCATAAACAGCAGTCTGACTTGCTAATTTTTTAAGTGGATTCAATTAAAAGTTTGCTTTTCTTTTTTCCATAAATGCAGTAGTTCCTTCAATAAACTCAGGAGTCCCAAAACAGTTTCCAAATTCTATTTTCTCTACTTCAAAACCGTTAGCTCCATAAATAAAACCAGCATTAACTGACTTTATTGCCTTGGCGATTGCGTTAGGTGAATTTCTTTTAATTTTTGAAGCAATCTTTTCTGTAAAGGAAATCAACTCTTCCTGCTCACAAATATGATTTACCAAACCCCATTGTTTCGCATCTTCAGCAGATAACATTCCTGCAGTAGTAATCATTTCCATTGCCTTTCCTTTTCCGACAAGGCTGGCTAGCCTTTGAGTTCCTCCATAACCTGGAATTACCCCTAAAGAAACTTCTGGCAGTCCCATTTTAGAATTTGTTGATGCAATACGCATATGGCATGACATAGCAAGTTCTAATCCTCCTCCTAAAGCAAATCCATTAATAGCTGCTATTGAAGGTGTTCCAATATTTTCTAATAAGTCAAACAATAATTCCTGGCCTTTTCTAGCTAAAGCCTCCCCTTCAGAAGTATTGAAAGAAGCAAATTCTTTAATATCAGCGCCAGCCACAAAAGCTTTTTTACCCGCTCCAGTTAAGATGATACATCTAACTTCTTTATCTGTATCTGCAGTAATAATCGCTTTATTCAGCTCAGAAATAGTTGATGCATTTAAAGAATTAAGTTGTTTTGGGCGATTGATTGTAAGGTAACAAATACCATCCTTATGCTCACTTAATATATTTTGATAATCCATTGTAATTGTTTTTTACAAATATAGAACAATCCGACTACCTTTAACAAAAAAACCCTCTTCCTAAAAAGAGGGTTTTTAACAATAATATTAAATTATTATTTACCCGTTTAAAGCCTCAGCTCCTCCTACAATTTCCAGAATTTCTCCAGTAATTGCTGCTTGACGTGCTTTATTATATGTTAATGTAAGGTCTTTTTTTAATTCACTAGCATTATCAGTTGCTTTATGCATGGCAGTCATTCTTGCTCCATGTTCAGCAGCATGAGAATCTAAAATTGCTTTAAATAATTGAGTTTTTAACGATTTAGGAATCAATTCCTCAACAATTTCTTTTTTACCAGGTTCGAATATATAATCTCCAATCTGCTCTCCTTGATTAGCGGTGGTTTTAATTGGTAAATAATTTTCATTCATGATAATTTGAGTTGCAGCATTTTTAAACTGGTTATAAACCAGTACTACTTTATCATAATTTCCATCAACAAATTGCTGCATAATATCATCTGCAACATTAGACACATTTTCAAATGTTAAGTCATTAAACAAAGCATCATGAGTAGAGGCAACATTAAAATCATTTTTAGTAAAATGCTCTGATGATTTCTTACCAATAGATAAAATCTCAACATTAACATTTTCAAACTCATCATTCATTAAAGCTTTTGCGCTTTTAATAATGTACGAATTGAACCCTCCACAAAGGCCTCTATTAGATGTAATTGTAACTAAAAGGACATTTTTTATAGCTCTTTCTTTTGAATAAGTTCCTCCATCATCAGCATCTAAACTTGCACTTAAATTCTCTAGTAATTCTGTCAACTTATTGGCGTAAGGTCTCATTTGAGTAATAGCATCTTGAGCTCTTTTAAGTTTAGCAGCAGATACCATTTTCATAGCAGAAGTAATCTGCATAGTTGACCCAACAGATGTAATTCTTGACCTTATTTCTTTTAAGTTAGCCATTTTTTATTTTACGTATTTTGATGATAAATCAGCAGCTACAGACTCTAAAGTTGATTTTATTTCATCAGTTAATTTTCCTGAAGCTAAAGCATCAAGAGTGTCTTGGTGTTTAGAATGTAGGAAAGAAATATACTCCGTTTCAAATTCTTTAATTTTATTAACAGGAACATCCATTAATAAACCATTTGTACCACAGAAAATAATAGCAGCTTGCTCTTCAACTCTTAAAGGAGAATACTGTCCTTGCTTTAAAATTTCAACATTACGCTTGCCTTTTTCAATAACAGCATTAGTTGCCGCATCTAAATCAGAACCAAACTTAGCAAAAGCCTCTAGCTCCCTATACTGTGCTTGATCCAACTTTAAAGTTCCTGAAATCTTTTTCATTGACTTAATCTGTGCAGCACCCCCAACTCTTGATACCGAAATACCAACATTAATTGCAGGACGAACGCCTGATAAGAAAAGATTAGATTCTAAGAAAATCTGACCGTCAGTAATAGATATTACATTAGTCGGAATATAAGCAGATACATCACCTGCTTGAGTTTCAATAATTGGTAAGGCTGTTAACGAACCGCCACCCTTTACAATTCCTTTTAAAGAATCAGGTAAATCATTCATTTGAGCAGCAATAGTATCATCATTAATTACTTTTGCAGCACGCTCCAACAGCCTGGAATGTAAGTAAAATACGTCTCCTGGGTAAGCCTCACGCCCTGGAGGTCTTCTTAATAATAAAGATACCTCACGGTAAGCAACAGCTTGTTTTGATAAATCATCAAAAACAATAAGTGCAGGTCGACCAGTATCTCTAAAGAATTCACCAATTGCAGCACCTGCTAATGGAGCATAAACTTGCATAGGAGCAGGATCAGCAGCACTTGCAGAAACAATAACAGTATAAGGCAATGCTCCGGCTTTTTCTAAAGTATCAACTAAAGCAGCAATAGTAGAGGCTTTTTGCCCAATAGCTACATAGATACAAAAAACAGGCTCACCTTTTTCATAAAATTCTTTTTGATTGATAATAGTATCAACAGCTACTGCAGTTTTTCCAGTTTGTCTATCTCCAATTATTAACTCTCTTTGCCCTCTTCCTACGGGAATCATAGCATCAACTGCCTTCAATCCTGTTTGTAAAGGCTCATCAACAGGTTGACGATAAATTACTCCTGGAGCTTTTCTTTCAATAGGCATTTCGTAAGTTTCTCCTGTAATAGGTCCTTTTCCATCAATAGGATTCCCCATACCATCAACAACCCTACCTAACATTCCTTCACCTACCTTTAGTGAAGCAATTTTCTTAGTTCTTTTTACAGTATCTCCTTCTTTAATTCCTTTTGAAGGCCCTAATAATACCGCCCCAACATTATCTTCTTCAAGATTTAAAACGATTGCTTGGATTCCATTGTCAAATTCAACTAATTCACCAGATTGAACATTTGAAAGCCCGTAAATACGAGCAATACCATCTCCAACTTGTAAAACAGTACCTACTTCTTGTAGTTCTGTCTCAGATTTAAATCCTGATAATTGTTGTCTTAAAATTGCTGATACCTCAGCTGGTTTTACTTCTGCCATTTTTTTGTTTTTTTTAGAAGTCCTGTAAATACAGGTTTTTGTTAAACATTTGTCTTAATTCAGAGAGTTCGCTAGACACACTTGCATCTAATTGCTTGTCTCCCATACGGATGATTGCTCCTCCAATTATATTTTCGTCAACTACTTCAGTTAATTCTACACTTTTATCACCACCTTCTTTAATGTACTTAATAACATCTAGCTTTAAGCTCTCTGTTAAAGGAACGGCAGTAGTAACAGATGCCGATTCAATATTATTATGCGCTTTATATAAACTTATAAAACTCTTAGCAATTGCTGATAGAAGTGACTCTCTCTTTTTTGTTGTAATGATATTAACAAACATCATGCTTAATTTACCTAATTTACCCTCAAAAATCTCATCAAGAATTCTTAATTTATGGTGAGTTTTAACGATAGGGCTTTTAAGTAATAATGCTAAATCTTTACTCTCAACACAAATTGCATCAATCATTAACATGTCATTATATGATTGGTCCAATGAGTTTTGCTCAATTGACAATTGCAATAAAGCTTTTGCGTATCTTATAGTTACTCTTGATTGCTTCATTGTTTTATTAGTTAAGTTCTGATTCTTTTAAAGCATTAGAAACTAAAGCTTCTTGCTTAGCTTTATCAGCTAATTCAGATCTTAATACTTTTTCTGCTATGTCAATTGAAAGCTCAGCAACAGAGTTTTTCAATTCAGTAATTGCTTTTAACTTTTCATTATTGATTTGATCCTTAGCGGTAGTTAAGATTTTATCAGCTTCAGTATTTGCTAATTCTTTTGCATCATTAACAATTGCGTCTTTAATTTCTCTTGCTTCTTTTAATAAAGCATCTCTTTCAATTCTTGCTTCGGCTAAAATTCTTTCATTATCAGCATTTAGGTTTTCTAATTCAGATTTTGCTTTTTCAGCAGAATCAAGTGCGCTTCTTATTCCTTCTTCTCTTTCCTCAACAGCCATTAAGATTGGTCCCCATGCAAATTTCTTGAGCAAAAGAATTAATGCAATAAAAAGTAAAGATTGCCAAAAAAACAATCCTACTGAAAAGTCGTTTATTAATTTCTCCATTTTTGTTTTGTTTCTGTTTAATTTTTAAAATATAATCAAAACTACAAGCAACCCTTGTAGTTTTGATTAATTGGTTTGCTTTACAGCGCAAATAAAGCCGCAAAACCAATACCCTCAATAAGTGCGGCTGCAATAAGCATCACAGTTTGTATTTTACCAGTAAGTTCTGGTTGTCTCGCCATTGCTTCTAATGCCGAGCCACCAATTCTACCAATACCAATACCTGCTCCGATTACAACTAAACCTCCACCTACAATTGCTGGAATTTCCATAATTAATTAATTTAAATTAAACACTCTAGTTAATATTTTATATTTTTTATTCATGATGATAATCTTCTACTGCTGCACCAAAATAAAGTGCAGATAACATGGTAAATATATATGCTTGTAAGGCTGCTACTAACAGCTCTAATAATGATAATGCAAATGCCAATCCAAATGACAAAGAACTTCCAACCCATCCTTTGAAAATAAATATCATTCCTAAAATACTCATCAACACAACATGTCCAGCAGTAATGTTCGCATATAAACGAATCATTAAAGAAAATGGCTTAATAATTGTGCCTAATAACTCGATAGGAGCTAAAATAAATTTCATTGGAACTGGCACTCCTGGCATCCAAAAGATATGCCCCCAGTAACTCTTGTTAGCAGAAACTGTCGTTAACACATAAGTAATCAATGCCAAAGAAAAGGTTACCGCAATATTGTTAGTTACATTTACTCCCAATGGAGTTAATCCAAATAAGTTAATAATCCAAATAAAGAAAAATACCGTAAGCAAGTAACTCATATATTTTTTATAGTGCTTCTCTCCAATATTAGGAATAGCAATATCGTCTCTTATATACAGGACTATTGGCTCTAACAGCCTGCCCATGCCGCTTGGCAAGGCATTCTTTTTGTATGATTTTGCCATTCTTGTAAACATGACTAACATTATTAAAAAAACAATCATAATGAACGTTACATTCTTAGTAATAGAAAAATCGACAGGATGCAATCCGCTTGCCTCAACAATATGCCCATGGTCTAATGAATAGGTTCTGCCGTTTACCGTATGAGATGTTGTTCCATGATGAAAATTAGCAGAAGAAAAAATATCTAAATTACCATCTGTATACAAAATTATAGGTAGTGGAAATGAAAGGTCATGTGTTAAAACAAAATCATGAGAATCCATTAAGTGATGCGCAATTGTTTCTTTTATCTCAGTTTTGATGTCTTTATCGCCATCACTCATATGCTGTTCAGCTAAAACATTAAGGCTTGAAAAAACCGAAATTACTATGGTGAAAATTATTGTTTTTATGTTCATCTTACAGGACTATATTTGTCTTTTTAAAAATCGGTGCAAAAATAGATATTTATGTTAATCTAACTGTTTTTTTTAAAGTAATTTTATTCTATTCCAAATAATTTATTTCTTAGGTGTATTTAAAAGTGAAATTAACGATTTTGTTTCTACAAATAAAGACAGTAAATACGGGATGAAGAAAGATAGAAACTCTGCTTTAGAAACAATATTGTTCTCTTTAAAAATTGGTAACACAATTTTAAAAAAAACAATGAATTTTATAAGGGTGCCTGCTAAAAAATAGAATCCCAAATATTCTTTTTGTTTATCTCTTAATAAAAAAACCAGCCAATAAACAAAACAAGCAACTGATAAATTGAGAGCGTATAATAACATTAAGTGATCAAAACTTACAATATAATCGTGAATAAAATATGATCCCCCTAAGACAATAAAAAGATAAAAGTGAAAACTTATCAGTTGTTTATTCATTATTAAGCTTATTTAATTGTTGTATTAAACTATACATGGAAATTATTAGAGCTAATAAAACAAACGCTATAGTAAACCAGTTTTTTTCTAGAGTATATTTAAGGTCCAAATATTTTCCTAGACAAGATCCTAGATAAATTGTAATTCCAATCTGAAAAGAAGCGGATGTTAAAACAAGGTATTTGTTAAGCCGTTTTTTCCTTTTTTTCTTGTTTTTCGGCATGTTTAATGTCTTTAATAACCGCCCCCATACTACAAGATCCAGTAAATGAAGCCCCTGGCTCAATTGATAGTTTGTTAGTGATAATATCACCATTTAATTTAGCGGTAGATTTTAAAGACAATAATTGTGTTACTGAAATTTTTGCTTTAATTGTTCCAGAAACATCTGCATCAGCACAAACAACATCACCCTCAATAACACCATCTTTTCCTAAAACAACCTTGCCAGAAGTGTTAACGGACCCTTTTAAAGTGCCATCAACTCTAATATCGCCTTTTGATTGAATATCACCTGTAATTACAGTGCCTGCGCCAATCATATTTATTGCAGCAGTTGTTTCTTTATTTTTCATAGCTTCATTTTTGTTTGTAAACATATTTCTAGATTTTAATATCGCAAAATTAATAAATTCTTTTTATTCTTTATTCAATAGTTAAATAATTCTTTTTAAAGAAGTTGTGATAACCATCCTCATCCTTATTTTTATAAAATTCTTGGAAATTATCAAAAGAAATGGCCATCACCTTGTGCTCTGATTTGTTAAGCTCTTTTAAGATGCTTTCTTCCAAAACAAACATTTCATGATAAGCCATAACATCAGAAGTATTATCAAATGTTTTTATCATTAGCAAATGTTTATCCAATCCTAAAAGTAATGAGCTTATTTCAAACACTTCATTTTCAAAGTCCTGTGAGTGATAGTCGGAAATAAGGGTTTTTAAATAAGTTATATCAACGGATCCTTTTGGTATTATAATGATTATCATTTGAGTTGAGGTGCTTCTGTATAAATAAGGAAAGCCAGCAATAGCCAATTCATTAGCTTTTTCCATTTTAGAGGGATCATTAAGGGCGTCCAAAATATGTTGAGCTTCTTTTGTTATTTTTTCATCTGCATCAAGAGAAATAAGTTTGTTTAATATTTCTGTTCCTCTATCATACTCATCTTTATTTAAAAATGATAAGGCTCTTAAAAACAAATATTTTGATTGATACTCGTTTTGTAAAATTACAGTTGTTTTATCTATTACCTGTTGATATTCTTCCAAAGTATAATTTGTAAAAACTGATCTGTAGTTCAGTTCTTCTTTAGCTAATTTATTTGTTGCTTCTAGTTTAAAATCAGGATTTGTAAGCATTTGAGCATAAATACTTTTTGGAAACCTTTTAAGTAATAATTGTTTTGAGTTTTGAGCTTCTAATTTGTTATCAATATCTGTGTAGTTTAAATAAATACTGTAGCAAGAAAGTGGTGCGTACTGTTCGTCATCAGAAAACCTAGCGTACAAGACTGAAAAAACCTCAGTACTTTTAGTAATTTCTTCTAAATCTTCTTTATAAATTGTTCCTACTTGCAATAATGCTTCTTTAATTTGGGTGTTAGAAAGCTCAAATTCCTCATCTGAAGATGGTAGTTGGTCTAAATAAAATTTTGGATCTTTTTTGTTTTTTGTTGCTAGTGCTGATGAATCAATTGCTGATGAATCTACCTCTAAAACTGAAATTATTTTTTTATCTTTTCTTCTCCAATCATCTTCTAACTTTCTTTTTCCCCATTTTTTTCTAAATTCTGACATACCAAAGCTTAATGTTGCTGGGTTGTAAAAATACCATTTTCCTCCAGAGGTATTGTTTCCAAACTGCTCTTCTCTTCCTCCGTTTATACCGCTTTGATAAGACATTTGCTGTCTTAACCTTTCGTTTTCTGCCTCTTCTAGTTCTTTTTCAACTTCAGCCTTTATAATTTGAGTTATTATTTGGTTCTGCTCAAATTTTGGAAGCATAGCAATCATTTGCAAGCTGTCTTGCAATTCAATAATATCTAAATTAGTTATAAGCTTGGAAAGTATCTTATGCTTTTCACTAGCGTCTTCATACATTCTAAAATCAGAATCCATATAAAATAAGGTGCTATCATAATATATTTTTGATGACCTGTAAAGCGATCTCTCAAAATCAATAACACCAAGCTTTAAAAATGAAATTGCTTTTTGAGGGTTATTTTGTATGCTATTTACTGCAGATAATTTGTAATTTTCAATTGCAGAAATTGTGTCTTTGTTATTCATATCCATTTCTGCTAAAGTAAAGTAGATTTTATCAAGATACTCTTTATTTTTATCATCTCTGGTCATTTTAAGGAGTTTTTCTTTCATCTTTTTACTGTCCTTATTTCCGCTTTCTAATGATCTTGCTAAGTTCATTTTTGCATTAAAAGTCATCACATATTCAGGATTTGATTTTAATACGAGTTTGTAATATTTTTGAGCTTGTGTGTGGTTTTTATCTTGTTGAGAAATCTGAGCTAGTATGTAGTAGTACCTTGATTTTTTACGCTTTCGTTTAATTAGTTGAGTAGCTTTAGTTAGCTCAGTAACTGCTTGTGAATAATCGCCTCTTTGTGTGTAATAATCAGAAGCCACAATTGCCAACTTTTTTTCTAGCTTATCAGGAAAGTTTTTATTATTCATGAGTTCGTCAAGCTCAGATTTAGCAGAAGAAAAATCACCTTTTTCAACATATGAACGAATAAGCCAAAGGGATGATTTATAAATTATCTCATTCTTTTTATATTCATTATTTATAAAACTAAATGTTTTGATTGCTTCATCAAATTCACCTTTATAAAAATAGGATTTCCCAACCATAAAATAGTTGTCATCAATCCATTTGCAATACTCCTTTCCTTTTATTTTCATGGAATGCCTTTGAATCACAATTGATCCTTTTTTAATGGCCTTATCCATATAAGAATGTGTTTTTTTAGATTTTTTTAAATCTCCTGTTGGATAAACAGAAAGAATGTCTGTAAAATCGTCAATATGTTTTGCGTGCAGTTTTTTCACACCCAATCTCACACTTTCATTTCCATTAAAATATCCGTTAAATTTAGCGGTTGTATTATGATACTGTCTGTTAACCCAAGATTTTTTCTTGGTAGAGCAAGAGGAAATTACAAGCAAAATTGAAAGTAAAATTACTAGTTTTATATGATATGTTCTTAGCTTCATTCTGCTTGTAAACTGCTTTTGTTGAAATTTATTTTATGGCAATTTGTAAAATTCACGCAAATATGCTCATATTTTTATGATATTTGCAAACTTATGCAAGATAAAGAGGGTTTAAATAGTTTCTGGAAAAAACTAATACATAAATATCGTTTTGTAATAATTACAAATGATTCTTTTGAGGAGAAATTATCTGTAAAATTAAACAGATTAAATATATTTGCTTTTACTAGTGTTTTTGTTTTTATCTGTTTTTCTAGTACATTATTTCTTATTGCTTATACCCCTTTAAAAGAATACGTTCCAGGAAAATCTACAACTGAAGTTCAAAAAAGTTTAATTGAATTAAACATTAAAACCGATTCATTAGAAAGAGCTTTGATCAGTAAGGAGGTTTATCTGCAAAACATAACTAATATTATAAATGGAGATGAGTTAATTACACCCGAAAATACAGAAGAAATTTTAAATTCTGAAAAAGAGATTTTTTTTAAAAAATCAATTGAAGATTCTCTTTTAAGAGTAACGGTAGAAGCTGAAGACAAAAGCTCTATTACTTTTAATAAAGAAAAAAATAATGAGTTTTTAATGTTCTACCCTCCATTGGGTGGAATAATAACAGATAAATTTAACAAGAAAACGAGGCATTTTGGTGTCGATTTAGTGGCCAAGGAAAAATCAAGAATTTCTTCAGTGTTAGAGGGGACAATAATTGTTAGTCACTGGACTTCTGAAACTGGTTATGTAATTGGAGTGCAACATAAAAATGATTTCATCTCTATTTATAAGCATAATTCGGTTTTATTAAAAGAGGTTGGTGATTTTGTAAACTCTGGCGATCATATTGCAATAATTGGGAATTCTGGAGAGCTTTCAACTGGGCCACATTTACATTTTGAGCTTTGGCACAAGGGAACTCCTGTAAATCCTGAAAATTACATTTCATTTTAATATGGGTATTAAAGCGTCATTAAGTTTGCCTTTTGCTAAATTTATTGTTACCAAAAACAGTAGGTGGAAAAAAAATGCTGTAAAAGTTCAGCAAAAACTAATGTTTAAATTAATTGAGCAGGCAAAAAAAACAAAATTCGGGAGGGAGCATAATTTTTCGAAAATTAGAAATTATTCTAATTTTAAAATGCAAATCCCAATTAGAGATTATGAAAGCTTAAAAGGGTATGTAAGCCATATAATTGACGGAGAAAAAGACGTTCTTTGGCCTGGAAAACCTCTATATTTTTGCAAAACATCAGGAACTACATCAGGGGAAAAATACATTCCAATTTCTAAGGAAAGTATGCCTAACCAAATTACAGCTGCTCGTGATGCAATTCTGAGTTATGTTGCTGAAACAAAAAATACATCTATAGTAAATGGGAAAATGATATTCCTACAGGGTAGCCCAAAACTTACAAAAACGGGAGATATTTTAACTGGCAGGCTTTCTGGTATTGTTGCGCACCATATACCTGTTTATTTAACAAAAAACCGTCTACCTTCTTTTGAAACTAATTGTATTGAAGACTGGGAGATGAAAGTGGATGCAATAGTTGATGAAACCCTTGCTGAAAATATGAGTTTAATTTCTGGAATTCCTCCTTGGGTTCAAATGTATTTTGAAAAATTACAAAAAAAAACAGGGAAACTCATAAAATCTATTTTTCCAAAGTTTGACCTTTTTATTTATGGTGGCGTAAATTACGAGCCCTACCGAAAATCATTTGAGAAATTGATTGGAAAACAAGTTGATGGTATAGAGTTATATCCTGCTTCAGAAGGTTTTATTGCTTATCAGGATTCACAAACAGAAGAAGGGATGTTGTTGTGTGTAAATCATGGAATATTTTATGAATTTATACCATCAGAAGAATTTTTTAATAAAAATCCTACAAGGATCTCTTTAGAAGATGTAGAGGTTGGGGTTAATTATGCAATTATTTTAAATACAAATGCTGGGCTTTGGGGTTATAATATTGGAGACACGATTAAGTTTGTTTCTATAAATCCTTATAGAATTATTGTAAGTGGCAGGATAAAGCATTTCACCTCAGCTTTTGGAGAACATGTTATAGCTGAGGAGGTTGAGAAATCATTAAAAGAAACGATAGAAATACTAACATCAGAAGTAAATGAATTTCATGTTGCTCCTCAAGTAAATCCAGTAGAAGGTTTGCCTTATCATGAGTGGTTGATTGAATTTGAAAAAGAGCCAGAAGATTTAAATAAGTTTGGTGTTGAAATTGATAAAACTCTTCAAAAATATAATTCTTACTACAAAGATTTAATTACTGGTGGAATTCTGAATCCTTTAAAAATAACTCCTATTTCTAAAAATGGATTTAGAGAATATATGAAATCAATAGGAAAACTTGGGGGACAAAACAAAGTACCTAGACTAGCAAATGATAGAAAAATTGCGGATAAATTAATAGTATTTTAATGAAAAAAAAGAAAAAACAAATAGCAATTTTAGGTTCAACTGGTTCAATAGGAACGCAGGTCTTAGAGGTTATAAACGAACATTCGGATTTGTTTGAAGTGGATGTTTTAACCGCAAATAACAATAGTGCTTTATTAATAGAGCAAGCAAAAAAATTCAAACCAAATACTGTAGTAATTACTAATGAAGATAAATACAAAGAGGTTGATGTTGCTCTTTTTGATTTAGGGATAAAAGTTTTTACTGGCGCTCAATCGTTAGAAGAGGTTGTTGAAGGAGAGAATATTGATATTGTGCTTACTGCCTTAGTAGGTTATTCCGGATTAAAACCAACCATTAGGGCGATAAAAGCTAAGAAGAATATTGCTTTAGCCAACAAGGAGACCTTGGTTGTTGCTGGAGATTTAATCACGAAACTATGCAAGGAGTATAATGTTCAAATTTATCCAGTAGACTCTGAACATTCTGCAATATTTCAATGTTTAGTTGGTGAGGTTTATAATCCTATTGAAAAAATATATTTAACAGCTTCTGGTGGACCTTTTAGGGGTTGGATAAAAGAAAAACTACAAAACATCAAAAAAGAGCAAGCACTAAAGCATCCTAATTGGGAAATGGGTGCAAAAATCACAATTGATAGCGCAACCTTAATGAATAAAGGTTTAGAAGTTATTGAGGCAAAATGGTTGTTTGATTTAAAACCAGAGCAAATTGAAGTTGTGGTTCACCCGCAATCAATTATTCATTCGGCTGTTCAATTTGAGGATGGTTCAATAAAAGCACAATTAGGAATTCCCGACATGAAACTACCAATACAATATGCGCTTGGATTTCCTGAAAGGTTGAAAAATACTTTTAAGCGTTTCAATTTTATGGATTACCCAAATTTAACTTTTGAAAAACCAGATGTCAAAACTTTCAAAAACCTTCAATTAGCTTATGATGCTTTGCAAAAGGGAGGAAATATGCCGTGTATTTTGAATGCAGCAAACGAAATTGCAGTAGCAGCATTTTTGCAAGATAAAATTGGTTTTTTAAATATGTCTGATTTAATTGCAGATTGTATGGAAAAAATTACTTTTGTTTCCAATCCGACTTTGGAAGATTATATCGATTCTGATGAAACGACAAGAAAATTAGCTAACGAACTATTATAGATGGAATTTTTAATTAAAGCAGTTCAACTCTTAACGAGTTTATCAATACTAGTGGTACTACACGAGCTAGGACATTTTATACCCGCAAAATTATTCAAAACAAAAGTAGAGAAATTCTACTTGTTTTTCGACCCTTGGTTTTCATTGGTGAAAAAGAAAATTGGCGATACTGAATATGGAATTGGTTGGCTCCCTCTTGGTGGATATGTAAAAATTTCAGGAATGATTGATGAAAGCATGGACAAGGAGCAGATGGGCAGGCCTGCTGAACCTTGGGAGTTTAGAGCAAAACCAGCTTGGCAAAGGCTAGTTATTATGCTGGGCGGGGTTACTGTAAATTTATTGTTAGGTATTTTTATTTATTCTATGACTTTATTTGTTTACGGAGACAAGTATTTGCCAAACGAAAATTTAGTTGATGGGGTTTGGGTGGTAAGTGATATGGCAACCGAACTTGGTTTTGAAAATGGAGATAAATTTATGGCTGCTGATGGGGAAAAAATAGAGCGTTTCTCTGATGTTGTAGAGAAAGTGATTATTTCCAAAACAATAACGGTTGAAAGAAGTGGGTTCAAAACCGATATTAGCATGCCTATTGATGTGGTTGATAAATTTTTAAATAATGAAAATAAGCAATTGTTTTACCCAAGAATCCCAACTATTATCAGTGGTTTTCCTGAAGGTTCGAATGCTGAAAAAGCAGGTTTAATGAAAAAGGATATACTTTTAGGAATCAATGGGCTTTTAATTCAATATTTTGACGAGTTTAAATCAGAATTATCGAAACACAGGGGTAAGAATATTGATCTTCTTGTTAATAGAAATAATAAAGAATTAATTATTTCTGCACCTGTTTCTAATGAAGGAACTCTTGGTTTTTCCCCCGCCAACCTTTCGCTAAAACAACTTGAGGATTTAGAGCTTTATAATCTTGCTTCTCATAAATATGGATTTGCCGCTTCTTTTCCTGCGGGCTATAATAAAGCAATAAAAAAACTAAGTTCATATATCGATCAGTTTATGTTGATTTTATCGCCTAGTACAGGGGCTTATAAGGGAATGGGTGGTTTTGGGGCGATTGGCTCTATGTTTCCAGCAACATGGAATTGGGAGGTGTTTTGGAATTTAACGGCTTTCTTATCTTTAATGTTAGCATTTATGAATGTATTACCTATTCCAGCCTTAGATGGTGGGCATGTTGTGTTCTTAGTTTACGAGATTATAATGGGTAAGCCCGCTCCTGAAAAAGTAATGGAATACGCTCAAGTGGTTGGAATGATAATGCTGTTAAGTTTACTTGTTTTTGCAAATGGTAATGATATTTTAAGACTCTTTTAAATTGTTTGAGGCGCTAACTACATATCATTTAATAATCATTTTTTCGGTAACGATTATTATTTCATATTTCTTTAATTTATATGCTAAAAAATCAGGAATACCTGCTGTTTTACTGCTAATAGGATTGGGAATTGGAATAAATTATGTTTTGCGTTTTTCTGGCTTTCCAAAACCAGATTTACTTCCTATTTTAGAGGTTTTAGGTGTGGTTGGATTAATCTTAATTGTGTTAGAGGCTGCTTTAGATTTACAGCTTTTAAAGGAAAAATTGGGACTCATAATTAAATCATTTTTAGTTGCTCTTATCGGTTTAGCGGGGACTGCTTATTTAGCTGCTTTAGCGCTTAACTATATCATGGAGGTTGAAGTGTTACTCGCTCTTTTGTACACCATTCCTTTATCAATTTTAAGCTCTGCAATTATTTTGCCTAGCATTGATGATTTGGATGAAGATAAGCGTGAATTCATGATTTATGAAAGTACTTTTTCGGATATTGTTGGGATAATTGGTTTTTATAGCGTATTGACTATGGTGGGGTCTGGTTCTAACGAAAATGTGTATGGTGAGGTTTTTGGCAACTTAGCTTTAACTGTGGTTTTCTCAATTATTATTTCTTACATACTTATATATGTGTTTCAAAACATAAAGGGTCATGTAAAGTTGTTTTTACTAATTGCAATCTTGCTTCTGCTTTATGCTGTTGGTAAAATGTTCCACTTATCTTCTTTAATTATCATTCTTATTTTTGGCATGATACTAAACAACTACAAGGTGTTTTTCAGGGGAGGTTTAATGAGGTTATTGAATGAGGAAAAAGTAGAGGGTGTCCTGGATGATATGAAGGTGGTAACTGCCGAAACTGCTTTTGTGGTAAGAACTTTCTTTTTTATCATCTTTGGTTGGTCGGTATATTTGGGCTCCCTTTTAAGTTTTAAGGTTGTTGTAATTGGCTTGGTTATTTTGTTTGTAATCTATTTAGTTAGGGCTATAACACTATTTATTTTTAACGGAAAAAATATTGTTACTCAACTTTTTTTAGCTCCAAGAGGGTTGATAACCATACTCCTGTTTTTTGCCATTCCTGAAGAGTTGTCAATTGGGCCTGAGTTTCAAGGAGTGCTATTATTTGTGATTTTGGTAAGTTGCCTTGTAATGACATACTCGTTAATTTCCTATAAAAAAAAACTCGCTCAAATTGGGGAATATGAAGATGAGGAACTGTTGGATGAAAAAGAAGTTGAGGAGAAAGAAAGTGTAGCCAAGGAATAACAAGGTATATCAAACTATAGCTCATCTTTTTTTCTACTTTTGCACTCTCATTTTATAAAAATAAATTACAATGATTGATATTAAAAAAACACTAGGTGTTTTAGGAATTAAAGCGTCTAATAATGGTACTTCAACAGGAGCTAATTCTTTTGGTGGTGGTGCTGAAGTTGAATCTTATTCTCCGGTAGATGGAGGTTTGATTGGAAAAGTTACTGTAACTACTCCAGAAGAATATGAAAAAGTAATGCAGGCTGCAACAGCTGCATTCAAAGATTGGAGACTAAAACCCGCTCCACTAAGAGGGGAGATTGTTCGTCAGTATGGGGAAAAATTAAGAGCTTATAAACAAGAGTTGGGAGAGCTTGTTTCTTATGAAATGGGTAAATCTTTACAAGAAGGCTTAGGTGAAGTGCAAGAAATGATTGATATCTGTGATTTTGCAGTTGGTCTTTCTCGTCAGCTACATGGTTTAACTATGCACTCTGAACGTCCAGGACATAGAATGTACGAGCAATATCATCCTCTTGGTGTGGTTGGAATTATTTCTGCGTTTAACTTCCCAGTTGCTGTTTGGAATTGGAATACAGCATTAGCATGGATTTCAGGAGATACTTGTGTTTGGAAGGCGTCAGAAAAAGCACCTTTATGTGCAGTTGCTTGTCAAAACATCTGGAATGAAGTAGCTAAAGAAAATAATTTACCAGAAGGGATTTCTTGTATCATAAATGGAAACTATAAGGTGGGGGAAATGATGACTTCTGACGATAGATTACCTTTAATTTCTGCTACTGGATCAACAAGAATGGGTAGAATTGTGGGTGCTGAGGTTGCTAAAAGATTCGGAACATCATTATTAGAATTAGGAGGAAATAATGCAATTATAATAACTCCAAATGCTGATTTAGAAATTACAATTATTGGTGCATTATTTGGTGCTGTTGGTACTTGCGGACAAAGATGCACTTCTACAAGAAGACTGATTATTCATGAATCAGTTTATGAAGAGGTTAAGAATAAATTAGCGAAAGCTTACACTCAGTTATCTATTGGTAATCCATTAGATGAAAGTAATCATGTTGGACCGCTTATTGATAAAGATGCTGTAAATATGTATTTAAATGCTATTGAAAAAGCAAAAAAAGAGGGTGGAAATGTGTTAGTTGAGGGTGGTGTGTTAGATGGTGAAGGTTATGAAAGTGGTTGTTATGTAAAACCAGTAATTATTGAAGCTGAAAATCATTTCCAAATTGTACAAGATGAAACTTTTGCTCCTATCCTGTACATTATGAAATATACGGACTTGGAAGAGGCTGTTGAAATGCAAAATGGTGTAAAACAAGGATTGTCTTCTGCTATTATGACAACCAACTTGCGTGAAGCTGAAAAATTCTTATCAGTTGCGGGTTCTGATTGTGGTATTGCAAATGTAAATATTGGTACTTCTGGCGCTGAAATTGGTGGTGCTTTTGGTGGAGAAAAAGAAACTGGTGGAGGAAGAGAAAGTGGCTCTGATGCTTGGAAAATTTACATGAGAAGACAAACAAACACAATTAATTATACTGCTGAATTACCTTTAGCACAAGGAATCAAGTTTGATTTGTAACACAATTGTTGGTTGCTTTCAAATAATTAAAAATCCTACTCTTTTTGAGTGGGGTTTTATTTTTTGTATTTTTGGAAAATGAAAAGATTTAAAGCCTTACTAATTTATTTTTTACTACTACTTCCTTTTATTTCTTTTTGTCAAACTAATTCAGATTGCAGTGATGTGACTATATCATCAGCAACCGTTAATGGTGGTTATACTGTAAGCTCTTATTTAGAAAGTAATGGGGTAAGAGATGGTAATGATTATTATGGATCGACAATATATTATCCAGAAAACACAAGTGGTTTATTGCCAAGTATTATTATTATTCCGGGTTATGCTAACCCAGAATTAAGTGTTCAGGCTTGGGGGTCTTTTTTAGCTTCTCATGGTATTGTTTGTATGACTATTGGCACTAATAGTATTTGGGATGAGGTAATAGAGAGAAAAATAGCTCTCCAAGACGCTTTAATTAGTTTGAAGGCTGAAAATAACCGAACAAACTCTTCTTTATTTAATAAGTTAGACACTAACCTTATTGCCCTTGGTGGTTGGTCAATGGGTGGTGGAGGCGCTCAATTAGTTGCAGTTGAAGATCCTAATATAAAAGCTGTCCTTGCTTTCTGTCCTTGGATCGATCCATCAGTTGTTTCTCCTACTTTGTTAAACCACAATTCTCCAATTCTCATTTTTAGCGGACAAATTGATGTTGTGGCTCCACCAGGAGCTCATGCTGACATACAGTATAACTACACCCCAAGTTCTACAAAAAAACTTAAATATGAAGTGTTTGGTGGTGGACACACAATCGCAAACACTCCTTTAGGTGGGTTTGGTGATGTAGGAAGAATGGGTTTGTCTTGGTTAAAAAAATACCTAGTTAATGATAGTTGCTACTGCCCTTTATTGTTAGATATACCAACTACAGCCTCTGACTATGAAACCAATATAGATTGCTCCATTGCTAGTGGTATTGTTGATTATATAAATGATTTAATTATTTATCCTAATCCAGTAAGCAGTACAATTACTTTAAAAGGGGTGTTAGTTAAAAACAATCTTTATCAAATTATAAGTATTGATGGTAAGGTATTAAAGAGTGAAATCTTAAAAACCACTAAAATTGATGTTTCTTTTTTAAAAAAAGGGATTTATTTTTTAGAATATAGAAATCAGAAAATTAAACTAATTAAAAATTAGTTTTCTTTTTTATTCAGCTTAATTCTCTCATCTCTATTTGCAAGTTCCCATGCAGTTAAAAATATCAATCTTGTTATTTTTTGAATTTTATCAAAATCAATTTTTTCTACAGTATCGGTTACTTTGTGATAGTCTTCATGGATACCATTAAAATAGAAAATTACTGGAATATTATTTTTAGCAAAATTATAATGATCGGATCGGTAATAATATCTGTTGGGATCATCCTCTTCATTAAAAGTATAGTCTAATTCTAAACCAATATACTCTTTGTTTATTTGTTCGCTTATATTGTGTAGTTCTTGGCTTAACCTGTCTGCCCCTATAAGGTATACATAATTAGGATTGTCTTTAAAATCACCTATCCTACCAATCATATCTATATTTAGGTTTGCTACCGTATTTTCTAGAGGATAAATTGGATGATCTGTATAATATTTACTTCCTAATAATCCTTTTTCTTCTCCTGAAACTGCCATCACTAAAAGAGATCTTCTTGGTCCTTGTCCTTCTTTTTTAGCAATCATAAAGGCTTCTGCTATTTCTATTGCTGCAACCGTTCCGCTTGCATCATCATCAGCCCCATTAAAAATTAAGCTGTCGTGTTTTCCTAGATGATCATAGTGAGCGGTAACAATAATAAGTTCATCTTTTAGGTCAGTTCCTTCAATATAACCCAATACATTTTCCCCTTTTATTTTATTTTTATTTCCAAATATTTTTTTTACTAAATTCTGATCACAATCATCACATTTACAAAGATGTCTTCCTGATTTTACTTTGAATTTTTGATAGTATGATTTTTTTATATAAGGAGGTATACCTATGTTTTTAAAATGATTCATGATATAATCAGCAGCCATTTTTTGTCCTGGCTTTCCTGTTTCTCTACCTTCTAAAGAATCAGATGCAAGTATTATAAGGTGTTTTTCTAAATCTGAAACAATAATTGTTTCTGAATATTTTATATTATCTTGAGAAAAAGAAGAAATTGATATTCCTATAAAAAGTATAACTATTATTTTTTTCATATTAACAACAAGATATTTTATTTACTCTAGTTTCATGTCTTCCTCCTTCAAAATCTGTATTTAAAAATATTTCTACAATTTTTTCTACTTCTTGCCATTCTAAATGTCTAGCAGGCATAGTAAGGATATTAGCATTATTATGTAATCTAGCTTGTTCTGCAATGTGAATATTCCAACAAAGTGCAGCCCGAATTCGTTGGTGTTTATTAGCAGACATATTAATTCCATTACCCGTTCCACAAAATTGTATACCTAATTCATTATCCTTATTTTCAATGCTTTCTGCCAATTTATGTGCAAAATCTGGGTAATCCACACTTTCTAAAGAATAACATCCATAATCGTTTATTTCATTACCTTTACTAGATAAAAGTTTTTTTAGTTTTTCTTTATATTCAAACCCTGCATGGTCACAAGCTACCCCTATTTTCATAATTTATTATTTTAACAGTGTGTTAGTAATTTTAAAATTTAAGCTAGTAGGTTTATTTTACTTATTAATATTTATTTTAAAAATATGTTAATAAATAAGTAACCAAATAAAACAACTTCTCTTTTATTTATAATTATAAAAACTAAGCTTTTATAAATTTTTAAAGTCAAGTAAAATTATTGTTTTTTATATTTTACTTTTAAACTCATTTATTAACTTTATTTAATTGTAAAAATAGTTTTATTTATTAAAATAAAGCTGTTGGTTTAGCTTATTAACAACTATTAATAAATGTTAATATAATGTTTAAGTAGTTGATTATTATAATTTAAAAATTAACAATTATTAAAAAAATATGTGAGTTTGTTTTAATAGATAATATAAACTAAAAATTACAACTAAATTTATTAACTGAGTTAACATTTATATATATAAATTATCTTTCTTTTTTATTTTTAAAATAACCTATATATATAATATAATCTAAAACTAAAATCAATTTTTAATTTTTATAAAATTATTGTACTTTTACAACTCACTAATAAATTTAAAACTATGAAAAAAATATTTACTTTAGTAATTGGAATATTCTTTTTTTTCAATTCAAATTCTCAAACAACATGTGTCGATAGTAGCTTAATCGATCCTAATGCTATATGTACTATGATATATGACCCAGTTTGTGGATGCAATGGTGTAGAATATAGTAATGATTGTGTAGCTGAAAATTTTGGAGGAGTAACTTCATGGACATCTGGACCTTGTTCTTCTACTCCACCTCAAACAAGTATATGTGAAAATTTTGATTCATATCAAAATGGAGATCCAGTTGCTCAAACTTTATCTAATTGGAATACTTGGGGGGAATTAATGAGTGGAACAACTGCACCTTTTGCAGATGATGCTAATATAAATAGTAATTTAAGTTATAGTGGTTCAAATTCTTTATATTTATTTTCAGGTGCTACTCAAGGAACTCAAGATATAGTATTACCTTTTGGAACTGCAGCACCATATGAATTAGGTGTTTTTGAATTTTCTTCAATGTTTTATATTAATGCAGGAACAGGAGCATATTTTAATTTTCAAGCAGAGAATATTCCTGGAAATGTATGGTCTTTAGATTGTAAAATGGATTTAGGTTCTTTAATTTTAGAAAACACAGGAAATGGTTTTAATTATTTAACTACTACATATCCAGAAGATATTTGGTTTGAGTTAAAACTAGTTTGTGATTTAACTAATAATAATTGGGAATTATTTATAGATAATCAAAGTCAAGGAAATTTTACTAATAATGTAAATAAGATTGCTTCCTTAGATTTATATCCTATTATAGGTCACCAATTTTATGTAGATGATGTTTGTTGGTCATATATAGAACCAAATTTAGAAGATTTGAATGCTCAAGTTATATTAGTTAACCCAATAACTGGATTGCAAGGACAGGATAGAAATCCATCTGTTGATGTTAGAAATTTAGGTATATCTAATATTACATCTTTTGATGTTGATTTTGAATATAATGGTACTACAATAACAGAAAATATAACCGGATTAAATATGTCAACTCAAGATATTTACACAGTAAATATGAGTAATTCAATAACATTAGTAGGTGGTTTTAATATAGGAACCGCAACTGTTTATAATGTTAATAATTTAGGACCTGATGATGATAGTTCAGATGATATTATGTCAATTCAAATAGATGCTATAGTTCCAGTAGAGGGTAAATTAGTTATAGGAGAGGAAGCAACAGGTACATGGTGTGGTTGGTGTCCAAGAGGTGCTGTAGCATTAAATTGGATGGATAAAGATTATGAAGGATATTGGCAAGGAATAGCAGTACATAATGGAGATCCTATGACTGACCCAGATTATGATAATGGAATAGCTTCTTATATTGGAGGATACCCAAGTGGAATGGTAGATAGGGGACAAGAAACTGACCCTATGGGAGTAGGAACCCCAACAAGCTTTAAAGATGAGTTTTTACAAAGAATTATTATTGAACCAAATGGAATTATTACAAACGGAGCAGAATTAAATGGAAATACTTTAAAAGTTTCTCTAACTGTTGATATTCAAAATAACATAAATGGTAATTATAAATTAGCATGTGTATTGGTTGAAGATTCTGTTACAGGAACCGCTACTTCTTACTATCAATCAAATTCATACAGTGGAGGAGCTTCTGGTTCTTTAGTAGATGTGGATGGAACAGATTGGGCTAATATGCCATCAAATGTACCTGCTTCGCAAATGATTTATCGCCATGTAGCTAGAAGTATTGCTCCAGGATTTATGGGAGAACCATTAACCTCAAATTCATATATTACGGGAGATAGTGAAACTATTTGTTTTGAATTTACTTTAGATCCTTCTTGGGATCAATCACAAATTCATATAGTAGGAATGTTTATTAATGATAACAATGGAATTGATAATGCATCATCAACAAATATTATAAATTCAGTTAGCACAGGATTAAATACTTCTTGCGCAACAATTAGTATTGGAACGGAATTAAATGGTCCGGATATAGTAAATATTTATCCCAATCCAGCTAATAATAAAATTTACATTTCAAACTTAACAGAAGAAAATACTTCTATAAAAATATATGATATTAAAGGATGTATAGTATTGGAAAATAGAATTTCAAATAAAGAATATTTAGATATTTCAAGCCTTGCAAAAGGAGTATACCAAATTAAGTTTGAAGGAAAAAAACTGAATGAAACAAGAAAATTAATTAAAAATTAATTAAACTAAAATAAAATCCATTTGCTTTTTTTCTAAGTCGGCTCTTTGAATTTTAATTTTTACTTTTTGCCCTATTTGGTAACTGGACTTTGTTCGGTATCCAATTAGGGCATATTTTTTTTCATCAAAAATATAATGATCATCCTTAATACTACTTACTTTTACCAAACCTTCACATTTATTTTGGGTAATTTCAATATATAGTCCCCACTCTGTAACTCCTGAAATAACACCATCATAAATAAAACCAATTTTATTTTTTAAAAACTTAACCTGCATAAATTTTATAGAATCACGCTCTGCTCTTGAAGAAACTTTTTCCATTTCTGAACAATGCTCACATATCTTCTCAACTAAATTTTTATTAACAGATTCTCCACCACACAAATATTTATCTAGTAATCTGTGAACAATTAAGTCTGGATAACGTCTTATCGGAGAGGTAAAGTGAGAATAGTGTTTAAAAGCTAAACCATAATGACCTATATTATTAGTAGTATATATAGCTTTTGCCATTGAGCGTATGGTTAAGGTTTCTATCATTTGCTGCTCTCCCTTACCCTTTATATTTTCAAGTAACTTATTTAATGAATGAGATAGTTTATTAGAATTTTCATTATTAATAGAATACCCTAGCTTTTTAACAATATTATTTAAAGTTGAAATCCTTTCTCCATCGGGCTTATCATGTATTCGGTAAACAAAAGTATTAGCTTTTTTTGATGAAGAGTTAATGTGTTTGGCAACGGTTTTATTAGCAAGCAGCATAAACTCTTCGATTAAATGATTGGAAGATAAACTCTCTTTAAAGTATACATTAATTGGATTGTTATCATCATCTAAAATAAATTTAACTTCTGTACTTTCAAAGTTTATAGAACCTTTTTTTTGTCTTTTCTTTCTTAATATTTTGGATAATCTATCAAGTAGTAAAATTTCTTTCGCCAACTTACCTTTTTTATTATCAATAGTATCCTGAGCGGTTTTGTAGGTAAAGCGTACATCTGAATGAATAACAGTTTTTTTAATTATATAATCTATTACGTTAGCCGATTCATCCATTTCAAAAAGAATAGAGTATGCTAGTCGATCAACATTAGGCCTCAAAGAGCAAATATTATTTGAAAGCACTTCAGGTAGCATAGGTATTACTCTGTCAACTAAATAAACTGAGGTAGCTCTTTCGGCCGCCTCTTTATCAATAATACCCCCTTCTTTAACATAATGAGAAACATCTGCAATGTGAACACCAACTTCCCAATTTCCGTTATTTAGCTTTTTAACAGAAAGAGCGTCATCAAAATCTTTAGCGTCCTTAGGATCAATTGTAAAGGTGGTTGTATTTCTTATGTCAAGCCGCTTATTAATTTCTTCTTTAGAAATTTTTTCTAAAATTTTATTTACCACTTTCTCTACCTTATCTGGAAATTTTGGAGAAAAACCATAGTCATATAAAATTGAATTTATCTCAGTATCATGATCATTAATTTCACCAATAACTTCAACCACTTTTCCAATAGGGTTTTTATATTGTGAATCCCAACCATCAACCTTTACCAATACTTTTTTATTTAGATATTCCCTTTTTATTGTTTTAGGTGGGATAAAGACATCAAATGAAACCTTTTTATCATCTGTATTTAAAAAATAATTTGAAGAAGAGTTATCTATAACTCCAACAAACTCATCTTTTCTTCTTTTTATAACCTTTATAACTTCACCCTCCTGCTTATTTTTTCTTTTTAGGAAAAGCAACACCTCTACTTCATCACCAGCTAAGGCAAATTGACTGTATTCTTTTGGGATGAAAACCTCATTTTCATCATCAATATTTGCATAAACACCTCTTTGATTATTGTTTTTTATAGTGGTAATAATTTTTGATGTTTTTTCCACCAACCTAAACGCACCTCTTTTGGTTTCTTCTAAAACACCAGATAAAACCATATCTTTCATCACATCAATTATCTGGATTTTCACACCCATTTCTTTAACTTTTAAAATTTTACCAACCTGTTTATAATTTAGCTTCTTTTTAGAATTTTCTCTAAAAATCACTAATAACAAATCATATAGACGAGTGTTTGAAAACCCCCCTTTTCTATTTTTCTTAGATTTTTTCTTTTTCTTCATATTATAGTGGTAAAAATAATGGTAATTTTACCATCAAGTGCTAATTAAAAGTAAACATATCATTATCTTGTTGTTAAGTGTTTTGATTTTATCGTCATGCAGAACGAAAAAGAAAACGTTTAACGGTACTTCAACTCTAAAATGTACTGATTATGATGGGTCTTCTACCAAAACAAAACAAAAGAAAAAAACAAAATGGAGTTTAGTGCTTTATAAAGATGGAGACAAGGTTGGAGGAAAAACTAAAAAAGGAAAAAGTAGACTTTTTAAAAAGAAAAAATAGTACAATGTAACCTTTACTAAAATATAGTCGTTAATCAAAGCAATAGGAAACGACTATGAAACAATTTTTACTTACAATTATTATTTTACCATTTTTACTTTCTGCACAAGCAGAGGAAAAAAAAATATTTAGTTTCTCAAACTCTCCTATTCCCGATCAAAACATAACAGCAATTGCAACTGATAATACTGGATTAAATTGGATAGGAACACTTGAGGGTTTAATTTGTTACAATGGAAAAATGTGGCATACAATCACATCTAAAAACAGCAAACTACCCTCTAATAAAGTTTTATCAATAAAAATAGTTGGTAATATAAAATACATTGGTACCACTGAAGGGTTGCTGGTAATTGATAATAACACTTGGGATGTTTATACTTCCAAAAACAGCAATCTCCCATCTGATAAAATTAGGCAAATTATAAAAATAAAAGATAATATTTTAGTAGCAACATCTAAAGGGTTGGTAAAATATAGTAATGATTTTGAAGTGATTTTGTCAAGTGATAAAAATGGAATAATTGATGATGATTTTATATCAATGAATGTAGATCATAATAATGTTGTTTGGCTTGGAACAAATAGCGGATTATATAGTTTTTCAAATAATATATGGAGAATTTATAACACAAAAAACTCAGAGTTACCTAATAATAATATTTGGGATATAGTAATAGACGGAGAGGGAAAAAAATGGATAGCAACAAAAAGAGGTATAATTACTATACTAGACGATCAATGGGTTTTGTACAATAAAAAAAATACCCCACTTAAAACAAACACAATTAAATCTTTAGTTTATGATGATTATGATCAAATTTGGGTAGGAACCGACAAAGGAGTTGTTTCTTTTGATGGAGAAGATTGGAAAAAACATAGAATAAGCCACAAAAAAGCGCTGTTAACCTCATTATTTATCGACGATTTTGATAACAAATGGGTGTGTACCCTAAAAGATGTAATTGTATATAATATTGATGGTGTGGAGTTTAAGAACAATATTAGTGCGCAAAATAGCGTTATTTTAACCAAATAAACAAATCAAAGAATGAAACACATTTTTTGGTTAATACGCAAAAAAACCAACTAGTTATAGTTGGTTTTTTTGTTTGCTCCCCCTCTAGGACTCGAACCTAGGACCCTCTGATTAACAGTCAGATGCTCTAACCAGCTGAGCTAAGGAGGAGTGTTTGTTAAAAACGCCAGCAAAAATATAAGAATGGATTAAATAATACAATATATTTGCAAAAAAAAATTTATGAGTATTTTAGTTGTTGGAACAGTAGCTTTTGACGCAATAGAAACGCCTTTTGGAAAAACAGATAAAATAGTTGGAGGTGCTGCAACTTATATTTGCCTATCGTCTTCATTTTTTGCAAACAAATTAAACTTAGTTTCAGTTGTTGGTGACGATTTTCCTTCTAAAGCAATTCAAATGTTAAAAAATAAAAATGTAAACACCAAAGGGTTGCAAATAAAAGAAGGTGAAAAAACATTTTTCTGGTCAGGGAAATATCATAATGACATGAACACTAGAGATACTATTGATACCCAACTTAATGTTTTAGAAAATTTTGATCCAATTGTGCCTAAAGAGTTTAAAGATTCAGAATTTTTAATGTTAGGGAATTTAATGCCGAGTGTTCAGAAAAAAGTTTTAGATCAAATGATAAAAAGACCAAAACTAATTGTTTTAGATACAATGAATTTTTGGATGGATCTCTTTATGGATGATTTAAAAGAAGCACTTAAAGAGGTAGATGTTTTAACAATAAATGATGAGGAAGCAAGGCAATTGTCTGGAGAGTATTCATTAGTAAAGGCTGCAAAAGTTATTTTAGCAATGGGGCCTAAATATCTAATAATTAAAAAAGGAGAACATGGTGCTCTTTTATTTAATAATGAAGAAGTATTTTTTGCTCCTGCAATTCCTCTAGAAGAAGTGTTTGATCCAACTGGGGCTGGCGATTCCTTTGCTGGAGGTTTTATAGGTTATTTGGCTAAAACAAATGATGTTTCGTTTGAAAACATGAAGAGAGCAGTAATTAACGGCTCTGCAATGGCATCATTTTGTGTGGAGAAATTTGGAACAGAGAAGTTAACTGAAATCAACCAAGACGATGTTGACGCAAGAATTAATGAGTTTGTGAATTTGGTTAAGTTTGATATTTCTTTAAAATAAAGAACCACCCTTATTAACCACATTGTTTTCATACCACAGATCGGTTAATAGGTTTTGGCTGTCAGCAGCTTCAACTGCTAAAAAATCACACCTTTCATTTTCCTTATTATTAGCATGACCCTTTACCCAAATAAAAGAAACTTTTTGCACTCTATAAATTTTAAGAAACCTAATCCATAAATCAGGGTTTTTCTTTCTATTAAAATTTTTTTTCTCCCAACCAAACACCCATTTTTTTTCTACTGAATCAATAACATATTTTGAGTCAGAGTAAATTGTAATTTCAGAATTTTCTTTTTTTACACTTTCAAGAGCAATAATTACAGCCAATAACTCCATTCTATTGTTTGTAGTCAATTTAAACCCTTGCCATAATTCTTTACGATAACCACTACTCATCATTACAATTCCATAACCTCCATTTCCAGGATTTCCTTTAGCAGAGCCATCAGTATAAATAATTATACTCATAAGGAAAATAATGTTTTTTCAATAATTTTAGGAAATAAAGACTGTTCTAATTCATGAATCTTAGCAGTTAAACTTTCTAAATTTTCATCAGGAGAAAGACTAAAACTTTCTTGGAAAATAATTTTTCCCTCATCATAATTTTGATTTACAAAATGGACGCTAATTCCACTTTCAGTTTCTTTGTTTTCCAAAACTGCCCTATAAACATTTTCACCATACATTCCTTTCCCACCATATTTAGGCAACAAAGAGGGGTGAATATTAATAATCTTATTAGGGTATTGATTAATCATTTTTGAAGGTATTTTTAATAAAAATCCAGCTAAAATAATATAATCAACCTTATGTTTTACCAGTATTTTCTCTAAATCATCAAATTTTTTTAGATCAGAATTTGATGTAAACACCATTGGAACCTTCAATTTTTTAGCCCTTTCTACAATTAAAGCATCTTTTCTATTTGTACACATAATAACCACCTTAATATCAGATGAGTTATTGAAATAAACACAAATATTCTCAGCATTACTTCCTGCACCCGAACCAAAAATTGCTAACCTTTTCACTTCTTAAAATTTTTATCAAAAATAGTATAAACAAACAGATGTTAAAATAGAAAATAAGAAAGTTTGCAAATTCTTTTTATTATAGTTTTATTTGCACCTTATTAACTAAAAAAATTTTAACATGTCAGATATAGCAGAAAAAGTAAAAGCAATTATTATTGATAACCTAGGGGTTGATGCTAGTGAGGTAACGGCTGCAGCAAGTTTTACAAATGATTTAGGAGCAGATTCTTTAGATACAGTAGAGCTTATTATGGAATTCGAAAAAGAATTTGACATTCAAATTCCAGACGATAAAGCTGAAGCTATTGCAACGGTTGGTGACGCTGTTTCTTTTATTGAAGAAGCTAAAGCCTAACTAAAAATGAAAAGCAGAAGAGTAGTTGTTACAGGAATAGGAGCCCTAACCCCTATAGGTAACAATGTACAGGATTACTGGAAAGCCTTAGTCGATGGAGTAAGTGGCGCCGCACCAATCACTAATTTTGATGCTTCAAATTTTAAAACACAATTTGCTTGCGAATTAAAAGACTTTGAGGTTACAGGTTTTTTACACAAAAAAGTAGCAAGAAAAATGGATCCTTTTTGCCAATACGCTATGGTTGCGGCGGAAGAGGCAATAAATAATTCGCTTTTAAATATTGAAAACATAGATTTAGATAGAGCTGGAGTTATTTGGGGTTCTGGAATTGGAGGAATGAAAACATTTCAACAGGAAACTTCTGATTTTGCAACAGGTAGCGGAACACCTAGATATAGTCCATTTTTTATTCCAAAGTTAATTTCTGATATTCCTGCTGGTCATATTTCAATAAAATATGGTTTTAGAGGCCCAAACTTTACTACAGTTTCAGCTTGCGCTTCATCGACAAATGCATTAATTGACGCGTTTAACTATATTAAATGGAATAAGGCAGATATTTTTATTGCTGGAGGCTCTGAGGCTTGTATTTTTGAAACAGGAATGGGAGGCTTTAACGCAATGATGGCGTTATCTACTCGTAATGATGACCCACAATCAGCATCTCGTCCATTCGACAAAGATAGGGATGGATTTGTGATGGGAGAAGGGGCTGGAGCAATTGTGTTGGAGGAATATGAGCACGCAATAAAAAGGGGAGCAACAATTTATGCAGAGGTTGTTGGGGGAGGATTAACAGCAGATGCACATCATATTACAGCTCCACACCCTGAAGGATTAGGCGCAAGAAATGTAATGAAACTAGCTATTGAAGACGCTGGTGTTGATATTACAGATATTGATTATGTAAATGTTCACGGAACATCTACACCTCTTGGAGATATTGCAGAAACAAAGGCAATTAAGGATTTGTTTAGTAAGCATGCGTATAATTTAAATATTAGCTCAACTAAATCAATGACAGGGCATCTTTTAGGTGCTGCTGGAGTAATTGAGTCTATTGCTTGTATAATGGCGGTAAGAAATGACATTATTCCCCCTACAATAAATCATAAAACAGATGATCCAAATATTGATAACAAGTTGAATTTAACCCTTAATACAGCACAAAAAAGGAAAGTTAATTATGCACTTACTAATACATTTGGATTTGGAGGACATAACGCCTCTGTGTTATTTAAAAAATACGAATCATAAGTTTTTTTAAAACAATAAAATCAAAACTCACTTTTAAGAAAAAGGGGGAGTTTTTTTTATTTCAATTATTAGGGTATCATTCTGAAAATGAAATTTATAAAAAAGCATTTATTCATAAATCTTTCAATAAGAATAGTCATAACGAGAGATTAGAATACTTAGGCGATGCGATTCTATCCTCTATAGTTTCGGAATCATTATTTAATGATTACCCCAATGAAAAAGAGGGTTTCTTGTCTCAAAAAAGAGCAATAATTGTAGGTAGAAAACACTTGAACCTAGTTGGTAAAAAGATAATTCCAACTAAAGAGATTAAAAGTAAATTGAATAAAATACCTCTTAGTGTTTATGGAAATACTTTGGAGGCAATTTTAGGAGCAATCTATATAGATAAGGGTTTTGGTAAAACAAACTTATTTGTTCAAAAGTATATTTATACTTCAGAGTTTTTAAATGAATTATCAGACACAGATTTTAAGAGTAAACTTTTAAAATATTCTCAAAAGGAGAATGTAAATATTGAGTATAAAGTGGAAAAACAAGAAGGGCCTGATCACAAGAAGGAATTTTTGATTGCAATTTATTTTAATTATAATAAAATTGCAGAAGCAAGGGCATCATCAAAAAAAGAAGCCGAACAAAAAGCAGCCAAAAAAGCATATAAAACTGTATTTTAGCCCAAATGAAAATGCATTACACTTTAGAGTGCGACAAAGAATATGAATTTGTTGTTTTAGCAATAAACAGCCACAGCAAAGCATATAAATTGTGTTGGAATTTAAATAACACACTTTTACTAAATTTTGAAATGACTGATGAGCATTCGATTTCAGATGAATTGTTATTTACAAGATATAAAACTAAAACTGAAAGTGGGGCACAGATTAACCTTCTCGCCAACAGAACCAAGAAGGGTTACTTAATTCCATCACAAAAAAGTGTAAATTACTTTTTAGTTATTAAAGATGAGTGTTGGTGTGATGCAAAAGAATCATTTTTAAGTAAATTAAGAGCAATAAATGACATACTTTTGGTTTTTGAACTAGACTTAGAAAAAACTAAAAATAGTGACAGATTTATAATATATGATAAGAAAAACTAAAATAATAGCAACAATTGGCCCAGCTACATCTTCAAAAGAAATGCTGAAGAAGATTGTTAGTAAAGGGGTGAATGTTTGTAGGTTAAATTTTTCTCATTTAACTCACGATGATGCAAAAAAGATAATTTCAAATATTAAAGAAATTAACCAAGAATTGCATATTCATACTGCGATATTAGCAGATCTACAAGGACCAAAAATAAGAGTTGGAGAATTTAAAAATCCAATAAAGCTTGTAAAAGGGAATGAAGTGATTTTTAGCACTAAAGATAAAAAAGACTGCATTTACATCAACTACCAGAATTTTGCAAAAGATGTTAATATAAAAGATAAAGTATTGTTAGATGATGGAAAATTAGCACTTAAGGTAGTTAGTACAAATAAAAAAGATAAGGTAGTTTTAAAAGTGATTTTTGGAGGGCTTTTGCAATCAAGAAAAGGGGTAAACTTACCTAACACACCAATCTCCCTACATTGTCTTACTAAAAAAGACAAAAAAGATTTAGAGTTTGTGTTGTCAGAAAAAATTGAATGGATTGGACTTTCATTTGTAAGAAAGGCTGATGATGTTCGTATTCTTAAGGAGATAATTTCAAAAAGAAATTTACACCATAAGGTAATTGCAAAGATTGAAAAACCTGAAGCAATAAAAAACATAGATGAAATTATTGATGTAACTGATGCAATAATGGTTGCTAGAGGTGATTTGGGTGTTGAAGTTCCTCCTCAGAAAGTTCCTGTATATCAAAAGATGATAGTAAACAAATGTATTATTCATGCTAGGCCAGTTGTTATTGCAACACAAATGCTCGAAAGCATGCTCGAAAACCCAACAGCCACAAGAGCAGAAGTGAATGATGTAGCGAACTCAGTAATTGATGGGGCTGATGCAGTAATGCTTTCAGGAGAAACATCTGTAGGTAAACATCCATTAAAAGCTGTAGATACTATGAGGAAAATTATTAGGGATATTGAAGCTAGTGAGCATAATATTTCTCAGAATAAAGTAATTAGGCCATTGATACAAAACAACAGATTGTTGAGTAACGCCATCTGTTCTCATGCTTGTGATATTGCGGAAAACACAAACGCTAAAGCAATAATCACAGTTACATATTCTGGTTTTAATAGCATAAAAACCTCAAGTTTTAGGCCCCAAGCTTTTATTTATGCTTTCACCAATAATCATACGATTTTAAATACACTTAGTTTGGTCTGGGGGGTTCAGGGATTCTATTATGATAGAGGAACAACAACTGATCAAACCATTAGCGAAACAAAAGCAATACTAAAACAAGAAAAACACCTTAAAAAAGGAGATTTAGTTGTAAATTTAGCTAGTATGCCAGCTAAAGAAATGGGCATGACCAACATGATGAAAATCAGTAAAATTAAATAAGATATCAAATGATTAACACAGTATTATTAGCAGAAATTTGTAAGGCTGCGGGAGCACCAGGGCATGAACAAAGAGTAAGAGAAATTGTTCTAAGAGAGGTTGAGGGTTTAGTAGATGAAATAAGAATTGACAACATGGGAAATGTTGTGGTAATTAAAAAAGGAAAAGAAAGTAAAAAAGTAATGATTGGTGCTCATATGGATGAGATTGGGTTTATTGTTACTCATATTGATGATAAAGGATTTGTGTACTTTCACACTTTAGGTGGTTTTGACCCGAAAACACTAACCGCACAAAGAGTTATTATTCATGGAACAGAAGATGTGATTGGTGTAATGGGAGGTAAGCCAATTCATTTGATGAATGCTGCTGATAGAGCAAAAGTACCTACTATTAAAGATTATTTTATTGATACTGGAAGACCTAAAAAAGAATTAGAAAAAATAATTTCAGTTGGAGACACTATCACTAGAAGCAGTGAGTTGATTGAAATGGGAGATTGTGTCAACTGTAAATCGTTAGATAATAGAGTTTCTGTATTTATACTTATTGAGATGTTCCGAGAAATGAAAAAAATACCACCTTATGATGTATATGGCGTATTTACTGTACAAGAGGAAATTGGAATTAGAGGTGCGAATGTATCTTCTATGGATATAAATCCTGACTTTGGATTTGGTTTAGACACTACTATCGCCTGGGATACTCCAGGTAGTACAAAGCAAGAACAAGTTTCTGCTTTAGGTGATGGAGCCTGTATTAAGGTGATGGATTCCGCTACTGTTTGCGACTATAGAATGGTAAAATACATGAGAGAGTTATCGAAAAAGAAGAAGTTAAAAACACAATTAGAAATATTACCCGCAGGAGGAACAGATACAGCAGGAATACAAAGAATGAATCCAGGAGGATGTATTGCGGGGGCGGTTTCTATCCCAACAAGACACATACATCAATCTATTGAAATGGTACACAAAAAGGATGTTAGAGGAGCAATAGATTTGTTGCGCTACTCGGTAGAAAACTTACATACTTACGATTGGAGTTTTAGGTAGAGAAAAATATATAAAAGAAAACCAGTTGAAAAGCTATTTTTTATTTTTTGATAACCCTAAGCCAAATAGCAATTACCATTTCCAAAGGAAAGAAAAGTGCAAGTAAAGGTATTAGGATAGTTTCTAAACCAAAGCATGAAAAGAAATAAGTAGTGATGCAAAAAATGCAGCTAAGCAGATTAAAAGAATTTCCATTTAAAGTTTAAATACTTTTATTAAATTGCCTTAAGAAACGCACATCGTTTTCAAAAAAAAGGCGTAAATCTTTTACTCCATATTTTAGCATTGCAATTCTTTCAATTCCCATTCCAAAAGCATAGCCCGTATATTTTTTAGAGTCAATTCCACAGCTTTCCAATACATTAGGGTCCACCATACCGCATCCTAAAATCTCCAAATAACCTGTGTATTTACAAACATTACACCCTTTGCTGTTGCATATATTACAACTTACATCTACCTCAGCACTTGGTTCAGTAAACGGGAAATAAGAGGGTCTTAATCTTATTTTTGTATTTTCTCCAAACATCTCTTTTGCAAAATACAATAGCACTTGTTTTAAGTCCGCAAAACTTACATTTTCGTCAATGTATAATCCTTCAACTTGGTGGAATATACAATGAGCCCTTGCAGAAATAGCCTCATTTCTATAGACTCTCCCAGGAGAAAGTGTTCGGATTGGAGGTTTATTATTTTCCATATACCTTACTTGTACGGATGAGGTATGTGTCCTAAGTAAAACATCAGGATTAGTTTGTATAAAAAAGGTGTCCTGCATGTCTCTTGCAGGATGTTCTTCTGGTAAATTTAAAGCAGAAAAATTATGCCAATCATCTTCTATTTCTGGCCCCTCACTTACAGTAAATCCAATACGGCTAAAAATATCAACCATCTCTTTTCTCACCATTGAAATAGGATGTCTGCTACCTAAATCGTCTAAACTTACAGGTCTTGTAAGGTCAACTTCACCACTATTGCTTTCTGTTTCAAAAGATCCTTTATAGATATCAACTTTCGCTTGAGCATTTTGTTTAAGCGTATTTATTGCTTGTCCTAATTCTTTCTTACTTTCATTAGGAAGGTTTTTAAAAACAGCAAAAAGCTCATTCATTTTTCCTTTTTTTCCTAAAAATTTCAGACGAAAATCTTCTACTTCCTTTTTAGATTTTGGAGTAAAACTATCAACCTCTTGTATTAAATCTTTAACTGTTTCTAACATTGTAATAAATTGTATATCTTTGCTTATCTGAACACAAAGAAACAATAATTATGCTAAATAAAATTTTAAAGTCAGTATTATTAGGGGTTTTTGCACTAGTGATTGTAACAAACTTTAGTTCTTGTAAAAAAGAAAAAGAAACTATAGCAGCAATTGTTGTTAAAAATGATGCAGGTCTTCCAATTTCATATGCCAGAGTTGTGTTACATGCTATGCCTTTAAAAAACTCACTTTATACATTTAATCCTGATAATTACGAGACTTTTGACTATATGATTAAGTCTAATTTAGATACGGTTTATAGCCCGCAAGGTCAAATTTCAGATATTTTTATTGCTGATTGGACTGATGACAATGGCAGAGCAGAATTTACTTTACCACTAGCAATGATACTGAATGTTTCTGTTTTATGGCAAGTTGATAATAATATTGAGCGCATGGGAGCAAACATTATTAATATTAAAGAAGGAGAGATTACAATTCAAGTTGTAGAAGTTAGTAACTAAGCAAGGTATTTTAAAATAGCCTTTTGCATTAATAATCCCTGTTGGTTTTCTGTTAGGTCTTTTACTGCCTTTAATTCAGTAAAATGTGGCCATC
>CAJQLK010000066.1 GCA_905479165.1 uncultured Flavobacteriales bacterium
ATTAGCTCTCTTGCTGCTAATCTTCCTATTCTTCCAAAACCATAAAGGATAACATCTTTTGCTTTGTTTGCTGAAGCTGATTTCCCAATTATATGGCTTAATTTATCTGTTAAAAAAGTTTTTGCATCTGATGCATTATTTTCAATGTACTCTGCAGTTAATAATCCTATATCAATTTTAGATGGAGCTAAATCCATATTAAGCATTTCACTTGCTAAAAGAGCAGCAACTTCAACATTGTTTTCTCTACCTACAACTTTATTAGCGTAAGAGATATTGTTCATTAACTCAGAAACACCAATTTCTAAAAGTTGATTTCTAAAAATAATCAATTCAATTCCTTTATCGTACATTAAAGTTCCTACAGAATTCAGTAGGTTAACACCTGATTTTTCTTTGTTTAGCCAATTGTTTAGTTGGTTTTGATAAGATTCAGCCATTGTTTATTTTTAATTATTAATTTCCTGCAATAATAGATAATCTTAGTAAATAAAACTTGATGATAATTATAAAAAATAATTATTAAATAATGTGTTATTAAATTGATTAATAAAAACAATTTTCATACAAAATAATAATAAAAAAAATAAACATATAATAATAATTTTATGTATATAAGTATCTGATTTTGTGATTATTAGGATTTTTTATGAAGATTTAACTTGTTTATGTTTGTTTATATATTTTTTAATAATAGTTTTTTTGTATTTTTGCAACTATTATTAATTAACTATAAAAAATATGAAAAAGATTTACAGTATGCTGGTAGTCGCTATTTTAGGCACTACAACAATGTTTGGACAAGGTTTAGGAGCAAGTTTAGATTATGCAATGTGGAATGGTACAATGATTGAAAATTCTGAAACTTCAGGATCAACAATTCTTGCAGTTAACTATACTCACAATTTATCTGAAAAGATGAACTTAGTAGGTTCTGTTGGTTATGGAATGGGTTTTGGTGTTGTTCCTATGAAAGCAGATTTGAATTATGGAATTACAAATAAACTTTCTACTAATTTAGGAATAGGTCTTTATATGATTGATAATGAGACATATGATGCAAATGCTATAGGTGTTGATGGGGAGGAAGCTTCAACTAATGAATTCGGAATTAACCTTGGTTTAAGCTATCAAGTTACTTCGTCTATCTCTTTAGGATTTAATTACAACATGATTAAGAGTGGTGATTACGATTTTAATGGAATGCAATTCGGATTATCATATGCTTTTGGTGGAAAATCAACTGATTCAAAAAAAGATATTGAAAAAAAATAACTTTAAATAACTAACTAAAAAAAATTATTATGAAAAAAATGTACAAATTATTACCCATTTTTATTGCAACTATATTTTTATCTAGCTGTGGTATAGTTAAGAATAGTGGGAAATACCATGAAAAATCAATTTCTAACGCTCAGATTGACACTGATGAGTTACATGCTGACATGGAAATAGATGAAACAGAAAAAATCTCAGGTCGTGCAACTGCTACTTACTTCTTATTCTTTAAACTTTCAGGTGACAATCACTATGCTGATATTAGTGGAGGAGGTTTTGATGTTCCATTTTCAAAAACTGCAGGGCCTAAAAAAGCTGCTCAATACAAAGCTCTTAACTCAGCTAAAGCAGATTTTATTGCAAAACCAAGTTATACTATTAAAAAAACAACTTATTTACTTGGCCTTATGACAATTGTTGATGCTGACGTAAGTGGTTATGGAGGTGTTTATAAAAACTTTAAGCAAGTAGATCCAATGGAAAGGGATCTTGAAAATGCAGTAAATAAGAAATTAGTTGAAAAATTAAATTTAAATAAATAAACTATGAAAAAATTATTATTATTAATGGCAGTAGCTTTTATGTTTGCTGCCTGTAATAAATGCAAGGAATGTACTTTCGAATATGGAGGTACAACTGATCAATGGACAACTTATGATACAAATGGAAATATAGATACTCATGGTGATCAAATTAGGGAGGTATGTAGTGATAACTTTGAATCAAAAAAAGATTTCAAGGATTACATAGAAGCTATAGAAGATGATGGTGCTGATTGCAGAAGTGATTTCTGGAATTAGAAGAAGTGACAATAATAAAAAAGGAACCAATTGGTTCCTTTTTTTATGCTTCTAATATTCCTTTTATAATATTGCAGCCTTCAATTATTTCTTTTTCAGAAATAATTAATGGGGGAGTTATTCGAATAGCAGTTTTGGTAAATAAGAAGTAAAAAAGAATCAATCCTTTTTCTAATGATTCTTCAACTACTTCTTTAGCTAATTCTTCATTTTCAAATTCAATGCAAAGCATCAAACCGCTTCCTCTAATCTCTTTGATTTTTTGGTGGTGCAAATGCGTTCTGAATAGTTGTTCTTTTTGTTCTACTTCTTTCATTGTATTAGCAGATAGCAAATATTCTAAAGTTGCAAGAGATGCAGCACAGTTAACAGGATGACCACCAAAGGTTGTTATGTGACCTAATTTGGGTTCAAAAGTTAATAAGTTCATTAATTCCCAAGATGATATAAAAGCTCCAATCGGCATTCCTCCACCCATTCCCTTGGCTATGCACAATATATCAGGTATAACATTATATTTTTCAAAACCAAAAAGTGTTCCTAACCTTCCAAAGCAAGTTTGTATTTCATCAAAGATTAATAAGGTTTGAGTTTCATTACATTTTTCTCTTACTTTCTGTAAAAAATTATTTTTTGGTGAAACAAAACCTGTCCCTCCTTGTATGGGTTCAATTACAACAGCAGCAGTTTGTTTTGTTATATTTAATAATGATTCAACATCATTATATATTATCTGATTACAATTAGGTAATAAAGGACGGTATTTTGCTTTATGTTCTTCATTTCCCATTATAGAAAGTGCCCCTTGTGTAGAACCATGGTAAGAGTCTCTACAAGAAATAATTTCAGAGCAACCTGTAGCTCTTTTGGCTAATTTCATAGCACCTTCAATAGCTTCTGCTCCAGAGTTTACAAAGTATGTTGTACTTAAATTTCCAGGCAAATTATCTGCTAAAAGCTGTGCTAGTTTGTATTGTGGAGGTTGTATATATTCTCCATACACCATTACATGAGTATATTTATCTAGTTGTTCTTTTACAGCATCAATAATAATGGAGTTGGAGTGCCCTAAAGTACAGGCAGAAACTCCTGCTACAAAATCTAAATATTGTTTCCCATTAATATCTGTAATATAACTACCATTTGCACTTTCAATTTCTATACAAGATGGAAAAGGGAAGGTTTGAGCTTGGTGTTTTTTAAAAATGTTTTTCGGCACATCCATTTTATTTTCTAGTAATCACTTTTTTAGCAGAATCAACAATAGCATTTCTATCAATACCGTATTTTTCCATCAATTTCATTGGAGGTCCGCTTTCTCCAAAGCAATCATCCATTCCTACCATTTCAATAGGAGTAGGGTTTTTTCTTGATAGAAGTTGAGCAATACTGTCTCCAAGTCCGCCATTAAGCATGTGTTCCTCAGCAGTAACAACACATTTTGTGTTTGCTACAGCTTTTAAGATTGCATCATTGTCCAAAGGTTTAATGGTATGTAAGTTAATTACTTCTGCAGAAATTCCTTCTGATTCTAAAGTCTTTGCAGCTTCTAAAGCTTCCCATACTAAATGCCCAGTAGCAAATATAGTTACATCATTTCCTTCTTTTAAATGTAATGCTTTTCCTATTTCAAATTTTTGATCAGATGATGTGAAATTAGGAACTTTTGGTCTTCCAAATCTTAAATAAACTGGGCCTATATAATCAGCAATAGCAATAGTTGCTGCTTTGGTTTGGTTATAATCACAAGTATTAATAACAACCATGTGAGGTAGCATTTTCATCATGCCAATATCTTCCAGCACTTGATGAGTAGCCCCATCTTCACCTAAAGTAATCCCAGCATGTGAAGCGCAAATTTTTACATTTTTACCAGAATATGCTACTGACTGACGAATTTGATCGTAAACACGAGAAGTAGAAAAGTTAGCAAAAGTTCCTGTAAAAGGTATTTTACCTCCAATTGTCATACCAGCAGCAATACCAATCATATTTGCCTCGGCAATACCAATCTGGAAAAATCGTTCAGGATTTTCATCTTGAAAATCATTCATTTTTAATGATCCTGTAAGATCAGCACAAAGTGCAACTACATCTGGGTTTTTTCTTCCTAATTCTGTTAATCCTGCTCCAAATCCTGAGCGTGTATCTTTCATTTCCATTGTTAATAGATTTTAATAAGTTCTGATTGTCCTGATCGAAGTTTAAAACTTTCTTCTGTTGTGTAAATATGATTTTTAGCTGATATTGCCCTAAAAACAACTTTATAATTTCCAGGTAATAACGTTAATCTGTGTTGTGTTTTTTCTCCTTTAAAATGATATATCTGCTCCATTTCATCACCATTGGTAATATACAAACCTCCATATCCTTTTGATGGTAGTATGATATTAGCCAAACCAGGAGCAGCAATTGAATAGGTAGTTATAGTGCTTTGATTTACTTCTACATCATAAAACTTTTTTCTTGGTAAAGTTAAAAGTTCAATATCGTATCTTCCAATTAAGTATTTCTCAATTTCATTAATTTCTTGAACATTTAAAGTAGTGTCAACTCCAGATGGACGAACAATATATTGGTATTTAATCTTAGAATTCATTTTAATTTCTAATTCACCCTGAGGGGTGATTAGCGGAATTATAGTGTGTTTTGCTGGCGTAAGAGTAATGTCACTAACACTTACAGGAGGAATTGTATGTGCCACAACTTTATAAGACAAAACAGGATCAATTACCATAGTATCTGGATTGCCAAAAGCATTCATTGTATGAATGTAATTGTATTTTGAAGTTCCTGTAAAATCATTGTAAAAAGTAAGGTTTACATTAGTTTCAGTTGCCTCTCCATTTTCATCTAACAAGTTTACTTGAGCTGTTGTATTGTCAATAACATGTGAGATTACTATATTTAAAATATTTGTGAAATCAGCTTCTTTACTTGCATCAAAAAATCTACCAACACAATCAAATGATTTTTTCCAACTTTCATCAAGCCCAACACCAATAACGAATGGTTTTAAAATAATCCCTTTTCTTTGATAAAGTCGAGAAACTGCACAAGGATCCATGCCGCATTCTTCTTTTCCATCAGTAATAAGTATTACTATATTTCTTGCATCACCATTAGGAAAATCTTTTGCTCCCTCTTCTAATGATCGAGCTATTGGGGTTGTTCCTCTAGCTCTAATTACTTTTAATTTCTTTTTTATTATATCTACAGCAAATTCTGCTTTTAAGAAATTTACTTCTAAATGAGTATCATCACAATCTTGTGGAGGATAACCGCTTTTATGGCCGTAAACTCTTAGCCCAATTTCTAGGTTTTCAATATTTTGTAAAGAATCAACCATATTACTTAGTAGCTTTTTCGCAATATCAATTTTTCTACCACTTTGCCATCTACCTAACATTGATTGTGATGCATCAAATATAAATAAGATACGATTAACTGGATCTTTCTCTTTTTGAGCCATCGCAGAAAAACTCTCCATAATCAAGATAGTAGCCATTAATAATATTTTAATGTTTTTAGTAATCACCTAAAGTTTCAGGGTTTTGTGAAAGTGCATTTAATAATTGTTCATCATTAGGAGCAGAGCCATGCCATTTGTGTGTTCCCATCATATAATCAACTCCATTACCCATTTCTGTGTGTAAAATGATAGCAACAGGTTTCCCTTGCCCACTAAGCTCTTTTGCTTTATTTAAGGTTTTGATTATTGCTTCTAAATTATTTCCTTCTTTTTCTTCAAGTACTAACCAATCAAAAGCTTCAAGTTTAGCTGTAAGATTTCCCAATGGCAATACATCGTCCAATGATCCATCAATTTGTTTTTTGTTGTAATCAATAGTAGCTATAAGGTTATCGACATTTTTACCACTTGCGTACATAAACGCTTCCCAACATTGACCTTCTTGCAATTCGCCATCACCATGTAAAGTATAGACAATTGAATCATCATTATTTAGTTTTTTGGTAAGTGCCGCACCAATAGCATTGGATAATCCTTGCCCTAATGAACCTGATGCCATACGAATTCCTTCTAAGCCTTCATGAGTAGTTGGATGTCCTTGCAATCTGCTGTCAAGCTTACGGAAAGTTGCCAATTCAGCTACATCAAAATAACCACATCTTGCTAAAACTGAATAGAAGACAGGAGATATATGTCCATTAGATAAAAAGAATACATCTTCACCTTTTGCATCCATAATAAAATCGGTGTTATGATTCATTACATCAAAATAGAGAGCCGTTAAATACTCAGTACATCCTAATGATCCTCCTGGGTGGCCTGAGCTATTGGCATGTACCATTCTTACTATATCCCTCCTTATTTGTTTAACTAAATTATTTAATTTTGTAATGTTTGGCATTTTTATAGCTTGTTTGATTTATTGCAAATTTAAGAATAGCCATTACTGATTGATAAATTTATTACTTTTATATATATGTATTTATTAACGGATTGTTGACAAAAATAATATATGCAGAATCTCATTTCTAATGTATCTTATCTATTATCTAAAATGATATCTTTGCCAACCCAAAAAAAATTATATTATGGCATTAAAGTGTGGTATTGTAGGGTTACCTAATGTAGGGAAGTCAACTCTTTTTAACTGTTTATCTAAAGCTAAGGCACAATCAGCTAATTTCCCTTTTTGTACTATTGAACCTAATGTTGGTATTATTTCAGTCCCTGATGATAGATTAGAGGCTTTGTCAAACATTGTAAAGCCTGAAAGAGTAATACCTACTACTGTAGAGATAGTAGATATTGCGGG
>CAJQLK010000067.1 GCA_905479165.1 uncultured Flavobacteriales bacterium
TTTGAAGTAATTAGTGAAAAGCGACTAGTTTGGTGTTACATTTCATAGTTCCTAGTTATAATAACTATTTTTTATCCTAAGAAAGGGTATTTATAATCAGTAGCAGGAACAAATGTTTCTTTAATTAATCTAGGAGAAACCCATCTTAAAAGATTTAGGATAGAACCAGCTTTATCATTAGTTCCTGATCCTCTTGCGCCACCAAATGGTTGTTGTCCAACAACAGCTCCAGTTGGCTTATCATTTATATAAAAGTTTCCTGCAGCATTTTCTAAGGCTTTAGTTGCATATTCAGCAGCAAATCTATCTACTGATAAAACAGCTCCTGTGAGTGCATACTCTGAAGTGCTATCAACAAGTTTTAGAGTTTCTTCCCACTTATCAGCATCATATACATAAATAGTCATAACAGGACCAAATACTTCCTCAACCATAGTTTTGAATTTAGGGTCAGTTGTTACAATAATAGTTGGTTCAATAAAGTAACCTACTGATTTATCATAACTTCCTCCTGTAATAATCTCGGCATTCTCAGCTGTTTTTGCATAATCAATATAAGATGAAATACTATTAAAAGCTTTTTCAGAAATTACTGCATTAATAAAGTTTGAAGTATCATCAGGAGCACCCATCTTAAAGCTGTTAGTATCAGCAACAATTTTAGTTTTCACATCTTCCCATAAATTAGAAGGTACATAAGCACGAGAGGCAGCTGAACATTTTTGTCCTTGGAATTCAAAAGCACCTCTTGAAATAGCTGTTGCCACTTCAACAGCTACTGCCGATTTATGTGCAATAATGAAATCTTTTCCTCCTGTTTCACCAACTATTCTTGGGTATGATTTGTATTTTTCAATGTTATTTCCTATTCCTTTCCAAAGCGTACGGAATACATCAGTACTACCTGTAAAGTGTAATCCTGCAAAGTTTTTATCTTCAAATACTACTTTTGAAATTTCTCTACCACTAACCGTTACCATATTGATTACCCCATCAGGCAAACCTGCTGCTTGGAATAATTCCATGATTACTTGTGCAGAATAAATTTGTGTTTCTGCTGGTTTCCAAACTACTACATTTCCTAGCATGGCTGGTGCTGCACAAAGGTTAGCACAGATAGATGTAAAGTTAAATGGTGTCAATGCAAATACGAATCCTTCCAAAGGTCTATGCTCTAACCGGTTCCACATTCCTGGTAATGATTCTGGCTGCTCTTTATAAAGCTGACTCATATATTGTACATTGAATTTGAAGAAATCAATCAGTTCACATGCAGCATCAATTTCAGCTTGCATTACATTTTTACTTTGTGCTAGCATGGTAGCTGCGTTTAGTTTTGCACGGAAAGGTCCTGCTAATAAATCAGCAGCTTTTAAAAATATAGAAGCTCTGTGTTCCCAACTCATATTTGCCCACTTTTCACGAGCAGCCATAGCAGCATCAATTGCATCATGAACTTCTTGTTCTCCTCCATAATTGGAAGTTCCGATTACATGTCCATGCTCATGAGGTGGTGTTAAATTTCTTTTATTATCAGTAAATACTCGTTTGTTGCCAATATACATTGGCACATCAACTGTAGTATTGTACATTCTTTTGTATTCTGCTAGTAATTCAGTACGCTCAGAGCTTCCTGGAGCATATTCTTTTACTGGCTCGTTTACCGCTTTGGGTACATTGTAAAATCCGTTTGACATTTTTTAATTTTTATTTATAAAATTCTATTTGCAAATTTACTATTTTGCTATTACTAAAAAAGTTCTTTTGATGAAGTTTTTAAAAAGCCTACAAACCTATCGTATCTATCTCCTACAGCACGGTAGTATACGTATATATAGTAATCGTTACGTGTTTGGTAATGCGTTCCTTCAATAAAGGAAACATCTACTCTGTCTGTAAAACTATCATTTAATGCATAATGATAGTTGTAATAACCTTGTTTTAGATAAATGTTTCCTTCATATTGCTTTTGTTCATCATTGTATTCTAGTTTGAAACCTTCCTTTAATTCCCAATCTGAAAACTCTCCTAATATATATAAGTCACCATAACTGATGTGGTCAACAGGTAAAGTGAAATGCACAAAAGCATAGTCCGCCTCAATGGATGATTTCCACCCTTCTTGTGATTTGATGAGGAACTTTCCATTAATATCTGGTTCAATTGAATAGCGGTTAAATGGTCGTATCTTATCATTAAAAAGGTATACATGATAGTTAGTACTGTCAAAATCAATGTTTTTTATGCGCTCGGATTGATACCTTAAACTCTTAAAATCAAAATGACGAAATTCATTGTTTGCCCAAAAGTTATTGTTATCATCAAAATCATAAATTAGCTCGTCATTTTTTACAAATAAGGGAGTGAGGTTTGTAATAGCATTATCCTCACGGTTGTTTTGTTTTATATGCACTTTAATATCAGCAAACGGATCGGCAACCACTAAGTATGGATGCTTAATTGTAAAGTCAATTTCATGCTTAGTATTTCTATTCTCAGCCAAAGTTGCTCGCCTCACTTTTGCTTCAATTGTAACCTTGTTTTCCAATATCATAAAGCGTTTATAAGCAACTGTTTTCCCACCTTCTTCAAAAATCTTAAATACATAATTACCAGATAAGAGAGCTTTCATTTCTTTAGTTGGAAAACTAAAACTATAGTGCGTATATTGCTGTAGGGTATTAAATGAAAACTCATAATCTGTTATAGGTTCATCCGTAAATCCACTGATGAACTCACTTTGCATTAAATCGCTTGCTGTCCAGTCAGAATTACAATGTATAATGGTGTAGTAATAGTCCTTAATGTCAGCATCCAAATCATCAAAACTTACTAAAAGTTGGTATTCATCATTTATATTAAGCAAAGGGAGTGAAAGTTCATCCTGTATTTTATGACAAAGCAGGCTTTTTATTTGTTTATTATAAGTTTCATTTTTATAAATTTTTTCAAATTCGGGCCTTGCTATATCTTTAGTAATTGTGCTATCCACTAGTGTATTTTGGATACTTATTATTTCTTTTGTGCTCTGGCAAGCACTCGTTAAAACTATAGAAATGATTAGTAGTGTTAGAAAGTTGTTGAATCTCATTAAAAATTATGATTTAAATAGTTTAATTGTTATCGCAAATTTATACTTTTGCAGCCGAAAAATCTAATTTAAAAAGGATGTCTAAAGAAATAAGATTAAAAAAAGGTTTGAACATCAATTTACTTGGTGAGGCCGACAAAGTATACGCATCAGCAAAATTTACTGATATTTATGTAGTAAAACCTACTGACTTTCATGGGTTAACACCAAAGCTAGCTGTAAAGGTTGGTGATAGAGTAAAAGCAGGAACTACATTGTTTTTTGATAAATATAATGATAAAGTAAACTTTTCATCACCTGTAAGTGGTGAAGTTGCTGCTATTGTTAGAGGTGCAAAAAGAAAAATACTTGAAGTAGCGATTAAAGCAGATACTGAGATTGCTTATGAGAATTTTGCTATTGCAACTTCTGATAGTCTATCAAGAGATCAAATTATTGATAGCATGCTAATGGCGGGAGTTTGGCCATTTATAAGACAAAAACCTTATGATATCATTGCCAATCCTATTGATATGCCTAAATCTATCTTTATTTCAACTTTCAATACAGCTCCTTTAACGATTGATAATGACTTTGCACTTTATGGAATGGATGAATTGTTTCAAAAAGGATTAGATTATATTGTTAAGCTAACTTCTGGAAAAACACATTTGAATATTGATGGAAATACTAATCCGTCTAAAGTATTTACTGAGGCAAAAGGAGTTGAAATAAATAAAATAAGTGGAGCACATCCTGCAGGAAATGTTGGGGTACAAATTCACCATATTGATCCTATTAACAAAGGTGAAGTAGTTTGGTATTTAGAACCACAAGATGTGATTGCAATTGCAAGATTGTTTACAGTAGGGAAATATGACATATCAAGAATTATAGCATTGGGTGGTGCGCAAGTTGCAAAGCCACGGTATTACAGAATAATTTCGGGCGCATCTATTGCTAATTTACTCGCGGATAATTTGAAAGAAGGAGATAATAGAATTATTTCTGGTGATGTTTTAACAGGTCAGCAAATTGATGAAAATGGAGCATTAGGTTTTTATAACACTACTATCACTGTAATTGAAGAAGGAAAAGAACAAGAATTTCTAGGATGGATATTGCCGGGAATTCATAAGTTCTCTGCTTCAAAAACATTCTTGTCTTGGTTAACTCCTTCAAAAAAATACACTTTAAATGCAAATATGCATGGTGAAGAACGTGCATATGTAATGACGGGTGAATACGAAAAAGTATTGCCTATGGATATTTACCCAACTCAGTTGATAAAAGCATGTATGATTGAGGATGTTGAATTGATGGAAAACTTAGGAATTTATGAAGTATCTCCTGAAGATTTAGCATTGTGTGAATTTGTTTGTACTTCAAAAATTGAGGTGCAATCTATTATTCGTCATGGTTTAGATTTAGTAAGAAAAGAAAATAGTTAATATGAAATTATTTAAAAATATCTTAGAGTCAGTAAAACCTCATTTTGAAGAAGGAGGTAAGCTTGAAAAGATGTATCCAGCATATGATGCTTTCGAAACATTTTTATTTGTTCCTGATCATACTACTAAATCTGGATCACATATTAGAGATGCAGTAGATTTGAAAAGATCAATGGCTTTTGTTGTATTATCTCTAATTCCTTGTATTATTTTTGGAATGTGGAATATTGGTGATCAATACTTTAATGCAATTTCTGTAGAAACAAATTTTCTAAATAATTTAATTTTTGGATTTTGGAAATTTTTACCACTTTTAATTGTCTCTTATGCAGTGGGTTTATCTGTTGAATTTGCATTTGCGATATCAAGAGGACATTCAGTTAATGAAGGTTACTTAGTTACAGGTATGTTAATTCCTTTAATTATGCCTGTTGATGTTCCTTTATGGATGCTTGCAGTTTCAGTAGTTTTTGCAGTAGTAATTGGTAAGGAAGTCTTTGGAGGAACAGGAATGAATATTTTAAATCCTGCTTTAACTGCCAGAGCGTTCTTGTTTTTTGCGTATCCATCATACATGTCTGGTGATAAGGTCTGGGTTCATGGAGCAACTGTAGATGGTTACTCTGGTGAAACAATTTTAGGTGCTTTGGCATCAAATACATCATCATGGGATAATTTGCAATGGAACTTGAATGATGCTTTAATAGGTTATATCCCAGGATCTGTTGGTGAGACATCCTTTATAGCCATTATTTTAGGTGCATTGATTTTGATTTTTTCAGGAATTGGTAGCTGGAGAATTATACTTTCAACTTTCTTAGGAGGATATTTAACTGCATTATTGTTCAATTTATGGGGAGTAAATTTCCTTATGAGTACTCCTGCTCATATTCATTTGTTAATTGGAGGTTTTGCTTTTGGTGCTGTGTTTATGTCAACTGATCCAGTAACTGGATCGCAGACAAATAAGGGTAAGATTATTTATGGTTTGTTAATTGGTTTCTTTGCAATTGTTATAAGAGTATTTAATCCGGCATATCCTGAAGGAATGATGTTAGCAATTTTATTAATGAATGTATTTGCACCTTTAATTGATCACTATATAGTAGATACTAATATTAAAAAAAGATTAAAAAGAATAAATTAAAAGATAATAGATGAATTGTCTAATCTCAATATTATAAAAAATGGATGTAAATAAAAATTCGTATACTTTCAGTTTTGCTGCAGTAATGGTAGTTGTTGTAGCAGCTCTTTTATCTGTTGCAGCTATTTCTTTAAAACCTTTTCAGTCAAGAAATATACTTTTAGAAAAAAAGCAAAATATCTTAAGTTCTGTCGGAATTAATATTGATAGAGAAGAAGCTGATATTCAGTATCCTATTTTTGTTAAAGAGGAATTAGTACTTAATTATAAAGGTGAAGAAATTGATGGTGTTGCCTTTGATGTTGATCTACAAAAAGAATTAAAAAAAGATATAAAATTACAATCATTACCTTTATTTATTAGTGAAGTAGATGGGAAAAAGCAATATATAATACCCTTAAGGGGTAAGGGGCTTTGGGGTCCAATATGGGGTTTTATCTCATTGGAAGATGATTTAAATAAGGTCTTTGGTGCAGTATTTGATCATAAATCTGAAACGCCTGGACTAGGAGCAGAAATTA
>CAJQLK010000068.1 GCA_905479165.1 uncultured Flavobacteriales bacterium
GGGAATAGTCGTAAATCGTGTAGAAGACCTAACAAGTTATCCATCCATTCTGGGAGGAAGAGTAAAAACTTTACACCCAAATGTGTTTGGTGGTATTTTATCAAGAAGAGAATTAGCACGCGATAAAGAACAATTGGAACAATACAATATTCCTGAGTTTGACTTAGTAATTGTTGACCTTTATCCTTTTGAAAAAACAGTTGCTTCAGGAGCAGAAGAACAAGACATTATTGAAAAAATTGATATTGGTGGAATTTCATTAATACGGGCTGCTGCAAAAAACTTTAAAGATGTACTTATTGTTTCAGAAATGGAACAATATACTGAGACTTTAGAAATACTAAACAACAGTGGTGCTAGCACCAATATGGATGAAAGAAGAAACTTTGCAAAAACTGCTTTCAATGTTTCCTCTCACTATGATACTGCCATTTTCAATTACTTTAACATAGAGAACACACCTGCATTCAAGGAAAGTATCCGTGAAGGGAATACTTTAAGGTATGGAGAAAATCCTCATCAAAAAGGAACTTTCTATGGTGACTTAGATACTATGTTCACTAAGCTAAACGGAAAAGAACTTTCGTACAACAACCTTTTAGATGTTGATGCTGCAGTAAACTTAATTTCAGAGTTTGATGAAACAACATTTATCGTTTTAAAACACAACAATGCTTGCGGACTAGCAAGTAGAGAAAATTTAGTTGATGCTTGGAATGATGCCTTAGCTGGAGATCCTACTTCTGCTTTTGGAGGAGTACTTATTACCAACAAAGAAGTAGATTTAGCAACTGCTGAAGAAATAAATAAATTATTCTATGAAGTGCTTATCGCACCTTCATTTGCTAATGATGCTCTAGAATTATTAAAAGAAAAAAAGAACAGAGTACTTTTACAGCAGAATGAAGTTGCTTTACCTAAAGTGCAATTCCGTACCGCACTAAATGGTGTATTACATCAAGATAAAGATTTGAAGAGTGATGCAATTGCCGACATGCTAACCGCTACTAAACTAGCTCCTACAAAGGAGCAATTGACTGATTTAGTATTTGCTTCAAAAGTATGTAAACACACAAAATCCAACACGATTGTATTCGTAAAAGGAAAACAATTATTTGCAAGTGGGGTTGGACAAACATCAAGAGTAGATGCTCTAAAACAAGCAGTAGAAAAAGCCAAAAATTTCGGCTTTGATTTAAACGGCTCTGTAATGGCATCTGATGCATTTTTCCCTTTCCCTGATTGTGTAGAATTAGCAGATAATGCAGGAATAAAAGCTGTAATACAGCCAGGAGGATCAATAAAAGATCAATTATCAATTGATTATTGTAACGCTAATAATATGGCAATGGTACTAACAGGAACAAGACATTTTAAACATTAAAAAATAAAGGACTATGGGATTTTTCGACTTTATGCAAGAAGCAATTGCTATTGATTTAGGAACTGCAAATACACTAATAATTCATAACGACAAAGTTGTTGTGGACGAACCCTCAATTGTTGCTAAAAACATTAGGACAGGAGAGATAGTTGCTATCGGAAAAAGAGCCCAACAAATGCACGGAAAAACACACAAAGAGATAGAAACCTTGCGTCCGTTAAAAGATGGTGTAATTGCTGATTTCCAATCCTCAGAGCAAATGATAAGAGGGTTTATTGATATGATTCAGAAGAAAAGATCAATCTTTTCTCCTGCTTTAAAAATGGTAATTTGTATTCCTTCAGGAGTAACTGAAGTGGAGAAAAGAGCCGTAATTGACTCAGCCGAGCATGCAGGAGCAAAAGATGTTTGGCTAATACACGAACCTATGGCAGCCGCTATTGGTATCGGTATTGATGTACTTGAACCAAAAGGCAATATGGTTATTGATATTGGTGGTGGTACAACTGAAATTGCTGTCATATCATTAGGAGGAATTGTTTGTGATAAATCCATTAGAGTTGCTGGAGATGAATTTACTGACAACATAAAAAACTATATGAAAACTAGGCACAATATTGCTGTAGGTGATATTATGGCCGAGCAAATAAAAATCAATGTAGGCTCTGCATTAACTGAATTAGAAGAACCGCCTGCTAACTATCCTGTACATGGTAGAGATTTAATGAGTGGAATACCTAAAGAAGTAATTGTAACTTACAAGGAAATTGCAGGAGCCCTAAATAATTCAATTGAACAAATTGAAGAGGCTGTAATGAGTGCTCTTTTCAATACTCCACCAGCACTTTCTGCTGATATTTACAATGAAGGACTATACTTAACAGGAGGTGGTTCAATGCTAAGAGGTTTGGATAAAAGAATTTCAAAGAAAACAAAATTACCTGTATATGTAGCAGAAGATCCTTTAAGAGCAGTAGCTAGAGGAACTGGAATTGCACTTAAAAATACCGATAATTATACTTTCCTAATTCAATAACCGATAAGAGCAAATGCATAACCTATTACGGTTTATCAAACTCAATCAATTTTTATTATTATTTATATTAATAGAAGGGTTTTCAATTACCTTACTTTTACAAAACAATAGTTTTCAAGCGGCTAAAACTGTTGAGTTCAGCACTCAATATACTAGTGCTTTCTACAATTCATCATCAAGTTTTTCTGACTATTTAAAACTTAAAGAAACTAATGATTATCTTATTGGTGAAAATGCAAAGCTGCATTCTATTGCAAATAACACTGAGTATTTTACTGATTCTTTATTAATTCAAAATAAAAACTACAATTACATTCCAACAAAAGTAATAAACAATTCAGTAAATAAAAGGAATAATTTTATCACCCTAAATAAAGGAAGTAAAAGTGGAATAAAAAATGGGATGGGAGTTATTACAAATGAGGGTGTAATTGGTGTAGTGCATTCTGTAAGTAAAAATTATTCCTTAGTACTTTCTCTTTTGCATAAAAAAGCTGCAACAGGAATTTTTCTTAAAAAGAATATGCATACAGGAATACTAAAATGGCAAGGTTTTGATTACAGAACTGCAGTAATAAATGATTTACCAGTTCATATTCTATTAAACAAAGGGGATACAATTATTACAAATAGTTACAGCAATATTTATCCTGAAGGAGTAAATATTGGTACAATAGCTAATTTCACAAAGAATTCAGATGATGGCTTTTACACCATAAATATTAGCCTTTTTGAAGATTTTAACAACCTCAAATATGTGTATGTTGTTAATTCTATACTATCAGAAGAACAGCTTAAACTTGAACAATTAATGAAACATGAATAAGCACTATATAAAATATCTTAGCTTACTGCCTTTATTTGTTTTATTACAAGTATTAGTATTGAATGAAGTTTTATTTTTCAGTTATATCAACCCTTATTTATATTTGGCTTTAATACTTAGTTTACCTCTAAAAACACCAAAGTGGTTTTTACTTGTATATGCTTTTTTCTTAGGTTTTTTTATTGATTTATTTTCAGGAAGTTTAGGGTTTCATTCTACTGCAACTGTTCTTTTAGCTTTTGTAAAACCTGCCATTTCCAGGATAAGTATTCCTCATAATATCCTTGGGGATTATGACAAAATATCTATGACTAAAATTGGGAGCAAATCATTTATCACTTACGCTTTTCTCCTTATTATAATACATAATACAGTATTATTTTGCTTAGAACATTTAAGTTTTAGCTTCTCCATATTTGCAAAAATTGTTTCAAGTAGCATCCTTACACTTGTTCTTATTTTAATAATGGAATTGTTTAAGAATAAGAAGAAATGAGAAAGCATAAAGGTAGGCATAAAGTAGTTGCAGGAATTATTATGCTGATTGCTTTTATCTTTTTATCCAAACTTTTTTACATTCAAGTCATTAATGATAATTACAAATTCTCAGCTAATAATAATGTTTTGCGGTATGATGTTCAAAATGCTGTAAGAGGGCTTATTTATGATAGAGACAGTGTTTTAATTGTAGCAAATGTACCTGCTTATGATTTAATGATTGTACCAAAAGATCTTGATGACAGAACTATTGACACTTTAAAATTCTGTGCTTTGGTTGATGTCACTAAAGAAGAGTTTTTAGAAAAATACAATAAAGCTGCTGATTACTCAAAATACAAAGAAAGTGTTTTTATCAAACACATAAGTAAAGAAAACTCAAGCACAGTTGGGGAGAGTCTTTATGAATTTCATGGGTTTTACTTAAGAAAACTGACTATGCGTGAGTATCCCACCAACTCAGCTACCCACCTGGTTGGATACCTAGGGGAGGTAAATAGAACTAAAGCTAAAACCGATCCTTTTTACACCAAAGGTGATTTGAATGGAGTAAGTGGAATTGAAGCAGCTTATGAAGAGGAATTGAGAGGAGAGAAAGGAATGGCAATAAAGTTAGTGGATGTTCATAATAGAGATCAAGGTAAATTTCAGGATGGTAAGTTTGATACACTACCAATTGCAGGAAACACACTAAAATCAACTATAGATATTGAACTGCAAAAATATGGAGAGAAGCTCATGCAAAATAAAATTGGAGCAATAGTTGCAATTGAACCGTCAACTGGTGAAATTTTATCTTTAATATCAGCTCCTACTTATAACCCTAATTTACTTATTGGAAGGAAAAGATCAGAGAACTACAAGTTTCTATCAGAAGATGAAAATAAACCTCTTTTTAATCGAGCATTACAAGGAACTTACCCTCCAGGCTCAACTTTTAAATTGATTAATGGGTTAATTGCTTTGCAAGAAAAGGGAATTACTATTAACACTAATTTCAATTGCGCAGGAGATATGGGTTATACTTTTGGAATAAAAGGAAGGTTTGTAGGTTGTCATCCTCATACAACACCCTTAAGTTTAAAAAAGGGGATTGAGATATCTTGTAATGCTTATTTCTGTGGAGCTTATGATAAATATTTTAGTAAATTTAATTCTACTGTTGAGGCTTATAACAATTGGCACTCCCATGTTTCTAGTTTCGGTATTGGGAATTATATGAATAATGATTTTATTTCTGGGTCTCCTGGAAAGTTGCCAAAATCATCCTATTTTGAAAAACTTTATAGAGGAAGTTGGAATGCAAATACTGTGATATCAATGGCAATTGGGCAAGGGGAATTATTACTTACACCAATACAAATGGCAAACATGACGGCTATTATCGCTAATAGAGGATTTTACTATACGCCTCACATTATAAAAGAAATATCTGAGCAGGAAAATATTGATACTAACTTTACAAAAAAGAAATATTGCAGCATAGAAGCAAAATATTTTGAACCTATAATTGATGGGATGCTAAAAGTTACAGTAGGGGAAGATGGTACGGCTCAAAATAGTCAAATTACAAACCTTGACATATGTGGGAAAACAGGAACAGCTCAAAATCCACATGGAGAAGATCATTCAATTTTTATTGCTTTTGCTCCAAAAGATAACCCTAAGATAGCTATTGCAGTTTATGTTGAAAATGGAGGTTGGGGCTCAACTTGGGCAGCTCCAATCGCATCATTGATGATTGATAAATATATCAATAAGAATATTTCAAACAGCTATCAAGAGAAGTTTATACTAGACGGAAATCTAATTGCGGAAGATTAAATGAGAAGCGCAAAAAATATATTTGACAATATTGATAATGTAAGCATCTTACTTTATGGAATCCTAGTGTTTCTTGGTATTGTTAATATTTACGCTTCACAATATAATGCTGATACTTCATTTGCTTTTGACCTTTCAAGTAGGTACGGAAAACAAATTCTATTTACTGGAGTTGCCGCATTCATTGCTTTTTTAATAGTGATAATTGATTGGAAATTTTTCTATTCTTTAACTTATTTGCTTTATGCAGTTGTAATTCTACTGCTGATAGGGGTGCTTTTTCGGGGCGCAATGACAGGTGGGGCAACATCTTGGTTTGAATTAGGGCCTTTTAAATTTCAACCTTCTGAATTTGCAAAATTTGCCACAGCATTAGCGGTAGCAAAGTATTACAATAACATTCATAGCAAGTACATTTCCTTGCAGGATAAATTGAAAACTTATGGAATAATTTTACTTCCATTTTTACTGATTATTTTACAAAATGATTTAGGAACTGCATTAGTTTATGCTTCTTTTGTATTAGTATTATATAGAGAAGGATTGTCAGGGAACATACTTATCTTTGGATTAATTGTTGGTATTTTATTTGTTCTTTCTTTACTATTAGATCAAATTCTACTCGTGAGTATTTTAAGCGGAATTGCTTTTATTATTTTCCTAATTTCAAGAAAAAGAAAGAAAGAAATAATTGCACTTGGTGGAATTTTAATAGCTTCAATGGCATTTGTTTTAAGTGTGAATTATATGTTTGATAACTTCCTGGCCCCTCATCACAAGGTAAGAATTAACATATTGTTAGGAAATAAAATTGATGCTCATGGTGCTGGTTACAACTTAATACAATCCAAAATTGCTATTGGAAGTGGAGGATTGTCTGGTAAAGGATTTTTAAACGGAACTCAAACTCGATTTGATTTTGTACCTGAACAAAGTACTGACTTTATCTTTTGTACAATAGGTGAAGAATGGGGTTTTATTGGGAGTCTGTTTTTTGTATCGGTATTTATAGGACTTTTATTACGAATACTTTTTTTAGCTGAAAGGCAAAGATCAAACTTTAGCAGAATCTATGGATATAGTGTTGCTACTATCCTATTTATGCACTTTTTAATAAACATAGGGATGACAATTGGTTTAGTACCAGTAATTGGGATTCCTCTTCCTTTTATTAGTTATGGGGGGTCTTCACTTGTAGGTTTTACTATCCTACTTTTCATTTTCTTAAATCTTGATTCCTACCGCTTACAGATTTTAAGATAAAAAAATGCCCATCATTTCTGATAGGCACTCATTACTTTTCGTTTAAATTTTAGTAGAAGTCTGATCTGTTATCTTGAACATTAGCTCTTTCCTTTAATGCATTATAAGATTGTCCATTAGCAGCAGAACTTGCTTGATTTACAATATTAGTTTTTTGTTGAGAGAAATTACCTTCTAATTTCTCATCATCAATAGCAGTTACTTCAACAACATATACTGCATTCTTACCAGTAATTGGAGTTGAAATTGAATTCACATCAGTTCCAAAAATACTACCAACTAACTCTGGCTCATACCCAATTCCTTGTACACTCAAATTAGCCATAGTAGCTTTTTGAGCACTAACTACAGTAGTTGAATTACTAGATGCAATTGATGCTAAATCATTAGTTGCAGTAATACTTTCAGTAATTTTATTAGCTTTCTTTTCTTTTATAACTAAAGCAGAAATCTGCTCTTTAATATCTTCTAATTCTGTAGTTCCTTCTTCATATTCTTTAGTTAAATAAGCTACTACATAAGAGTTTTCAAATTGAAATACTTCAGAAACACTTCCAGCCTCATTAGTATTCATCCATCTTACCATTTCTCTTGAATTTGGCAAACCAACAATTGCTTGTTTATCAGAAGTTACTTTACTATCGCTTCTTTTAACTAAATTATTTTCAGTAACTAAGGAATCAAAAGCAACACCTTCATTTAAAATTTTGCCAGCAAATTGAGCTGCTTGAGAATAGTAAGTGTTAAAAGTTTCTGTACTTGGCTCAACTACTCTATCAATATAAGCAATTTTAACTTTCTTTACTTTTCTACTTGTTTTTGTTACTTCAATTAAATGCATACCAAATTGAGAAGTTACTACAGATAGATCACCTCTATTAGATGTAAAACATGCTTCATTAAATTCATCTACCATTGCTCCTTCTGAAAACCAACCTAAATCACCACCTTTAATAGCTGAACCTTTGTCTTCTGAATTCTTTTGAGCTAAATCAGCAAAATCTGCTCCCCCTTCAATAGCTAATTTTAATGCATCTATCTTTTTATTTACTGAATCCATACTCATAGTTTGAGTTGGCTTAATTAAGATATGTCTTGCTTCAACAGAATCTGCTCTGTTTTGAACAGCAGCTAATTTTGCAATTCTATAAACACCTTGGCTAGATTGATAAGGACCGTAAACAGTACCTTCCTTTGCATTAAAAAGTTCTTTCCAATTTTGATCTTGCAATCCATCTTCATTAGTAAAAATGAATCTTGAATTTGTATTGTCAGAATTTCTTCTAGCCATCATCTCGTAATCTTCAAAAATTTCAAAATCAGCAACTAAATCAGTAATTTCAGCTTTAGTAGTTGCATCATCATCTAGTGATGGAACAACAGAATATACTACAAAATCAACATCTTTTGATGCATCTTGAGTATAATCTTCTTTATGATTATTATAATAAGTATTAAGCTCACTTTCTGTTGGCTCAACATCTGAATCATCGACTGTAGTATATGGAATTGCAACATAATTGAAAGTTACATTTTGGCTATTCGAGTTAAAATCAATTCTTGCTTCTTCATCAGTTACATACATTGCCTTATTTACTAATGCATTATACTTTGAAGTTTTTATCAAATTAATAAGATATTTTTGGAATCCAATCCATCTTGTACGAGCATCACCTGTTTGATCTTGATCAATTTGCTTTAAATACCCAAGAACTTTAGTTCTATCAAACTGTCCTGTTGCAGGATCTTGAAAAGTAGGGACCTTTGCTATTTCAGGATGCACATTTGATCCTTGTAAAAGCTCAAAAAACTCATCATCAGAAACATCAATTCCCAATTTCTCATACTCATTATTCATAATCAACTCCCTAACATATTGATCCCAGATTTGTGCTCTAATCTGCCCAATTGTAGTTTGATTTAAAACCGCTTGTTGATTTTGACTTTTCCAATTCTCAATTCCCTCTTCAACTTTAATTTCAAAATTTTGTCTTAAAACATCTTCTCCTAAAACATTACCTACATAAAGTCCTTGTCCTCCTCCTGAGTTTGTTGATTTTAAGAAATCTCCTAAAATAAAGGATAGCATTGCAATACCAATTACTGCTAATAATAATCCTGATCTATTTCTAATTCTTCCTAGTGTTGCCATTCTTTTGTTTTGATTTATTTAAAGGTTGCGAATATACAATTGTTATTTAAGATATTAAAATTTCATTAATTTGAAATTCTTATCTAGCAATAAGTTCTAATTGCACTTGCTGTATAGTAGTTTCATTTACTTTTATGATGGTAAATTGGTATTCCTCAAGCTCAATCACATCATTAATTATAGGGATTTCTTCAAAATGATGTAATAGCAAACCAGCTATTGTTTCGTACTCATCTGACTCTGGGAGTTCTAAATTGTATTTCTTATTAACCATCTCAACATCAATTTTACCAAGTAATCTATAACTATTTTCAGACAGCTTTTCATGAGTCAATTCTTCAATATCATGTTCATCAACTATTTCCCCTACAATCTCCTCAGTAACATCTTCTATAGTAATCATTCCTGAAGTTCCTCCAAATTCATCAACAACTAAGGAAACACCTTTATTATTTTCAATAAACTGATTAAGCATATCCATAGCTAACATGCTTTCTGGGACAAAAGAAATAGGAAGCAAAACAGACTTCACATTTTTAGGATTTTTAAATAAATCAGACGAATGGACATAGCCAATCACTCTATCAATAGTTCCTTTATAAATTAGTAATTTTGACAACTTTGTGTTAATAAATTTCTCTTTTACATCATCAATAGTAGATAAAAAATCCATCGCTATAATATCAGTTCTTGGGACCATACATTCCCTTACTTTTTTATCAGTTAAATCTAGTGCATTTTGTAACATTTCAACCTCTACTCTTGTGTCCTCTACTCCTTCTGCTGACTTTACATTACTTAAAAAATCATCTAAATCCGTTTTTCCAAAAACTTGTTTATCATTAGATATTTTTTGATTTAAAACATATTTCAAAATTAAATTAGCTAAATTTAACATTAACAATGCTAAAGGTCTAAACATTACAAAAAACAACCAAATTGGTAACGAAAACAACTTAAGTATCTGATTAGGAAAAATTCTGAAAATTGCTTTCGGTAAGAATTCTGCAGTAATTAAAACAATCATAGTTGTAACGAAAGTTTGTACTAGTAGCAGTATTAATGCTGAATTAAAATAATTAGAAAATTGTGGCGTAAGAATTTGAGTCATAACAATACCGTAAACTACCAAAGCGATATTATTACCTACTAACATAGTAGTAATGAAATCAGATTCATTCTTAGTGAAATACGTAATTATTTTAGATGGAAATTTACCAGTATTTTTATCTAATTCTAATTGCAATTTATTAGCTGAAATAAAAGCAATTTCAACTCCTGAAAAAAAAGCAGAAAAAAGTAAAGAAATAATAGCAACTGTAATTAGCATATTGTAAAAATACTAAAGATTATTTGTTTGGAGTTTCAAAATTGAAAGTTCCATGTATTTTAGAAATTGAATATTCAGAAAAGTCAGAGTTAGAAACAAAACCTTCACCTTCTATCACCTCTTTTAATGTAGTAATTTTCACTTTTTTATCAGTATAAATCTTATTATTCTTTTCGTCCCAAATCAATTCCTCTGACTCCAACTTTTTTCCTGCTATATTTGTTAAAATAACATTTTCTTTTGCTATCATTAACTTTTTTTCGTCATTGATTTCAGCATATTCTGCTTGTAAAGTAGACTGAACCAAAGCAGAATCATTATAAAAATAAACTACTAAATGATTAGAGAAAACGAGTTGAGGTTCTTGGTTATTGAATCGTTCTATGGTAGTTGCAACAATCTTTACTTTTAGTTTTCCATTCTCAGTATGTAACATTTCAGCTCCTTCAATCTTTTCAATTGGCAAAACTTCAGAGAAAACAAATTCCTGCACCAATTTAGGATCGTTAGAACACGAAACAAAAATAAGAACAAGAAAAAATAAAAAATGCATTTTTATGATTTAATCACTAGTACGAGCTGTAGTAGTTTTATTGATCCAGCAAGCTACAGTATGTGGTTTACCAGCCTCAACTCCATTAAAGAAACAATTTTCTTTTGTAGGGAAATACTTAGAATAAGTATTAATACTTTTACTTGCTCTATCACCAGTTTCTTCATCTAAGCGAGCTTTTCTAAATGCATCAACAGCTACCCAATAAACAGTTGATTTATCAAAATCACTACCACAGTTTTTAGCACCAGCAACATAGATATTTCCTAAATTCATATATGCTTCTCCCCATCCATCTCTAAGCTCCAACGCACTATATACTGCATTTCTTGCTGAAGCGTATGAACCACTATTACGATAAGCATCTGCCAAACCTAAGTAGTAAATAGCTTTTTTATTTACATCTTCTTCAGACTCAATTGCTTGTTTTGAAAAAGTAATTGCATTTGATGATTTTCCTTTAGCGATACTCATTTTTGACATTTGATCAGCTGAGGCTGCTGAAGGTTCTAACTCATGCAATCTACTTGAAGCATTGAAAAACAAATCAGAATCTGTACATTTTTTATTATCTAATACTTTAGTAATTCTTTTAAGTAAATTAACATCTTCAGTAATTGGATCAAATTTTACTGAGAATAATGCAATCAAATCATCACAATTAGCATAAGGAGTAAATAATTTCTCAACTTTCTCTGAATATTTAACAAAGTGAACAGCCATTTTTGTTTCGTTAACAATATTGTAATCAATCACTTCCGAAACAACTGAATAAGCCTCAATTACATCAGACTTTGCTTTAACACCTGATTTCTCAAGATTTACAATTGCTTTCATATAGCCAAAAACTGCTTGTACGCTAGCGTTGTTACCTTCCAATTCAATTGAACGTTTCAAATAACCTAATGCCTCCTCACTTCTACTTTTATCAATACCAATTAACTCATACCCTTTAATTCCAAGAACATATCCATCTTTTCCAAAATATTTAATTCTATCATCAAAAACCATCATTAGAGTATCCACATATTCCGATTTATTTACTTTATCAGCTTTCATTTTAGCTTTTAAAATCTTAGGTGCATTCTTAAATATATTACCACTTGACTGAGGGCAGTTCTTATAAGCCCATCTCCAAGGATTATAAGCATCATCATAGTTCTTTTGCTTATAGTACTCTCTAAACATTGAAAGATTCTCTTTACATTTTTGCTCATCTGCACCATATTTACTTTGAGCACCTACACTAAAAACTGCTAAAATAGCAACAACTAAAATTATAAATTTTTTCATCATTTTATTAATCATATTTTCTTTTTACAAACCAAATTCCGTCATAAGAAACACTTAACCCTAATCGAACAAATTGTTCTTTTATTAAATTATCATCAGTAGTACCTCTTTCTCCTATAGTACAAGAAAAATCATATTTTGTTCTTGATTTTTTAACAGGAATACCAAAACCAAAACTAACACTCATTTCCTTTAATTGATTACCTTCCAACAATAAAGGCGTATTACTATAAGAAGCTCCCATCCGATAATCTATCCTTTTATAATATTTAGTAATTGAATTATAATCAGGCGTAAATTGCATTCCACCAGTAATTTTCATGCTATTTGCTAAGTCATCTGATTCATCCAGCAAACTATAATCAGACCAATTTTGGATACTATAATCAGCAACAAAAAGCCATTTTTTCCCGTTCCTGTAGGATAAACCACCACAAGCATATTTAGGCAAGTTAATATCACCCCATTCTATCTTATTAACAAAAGTATCTTTAGGCGTTTCAAAAAGTCCAGAATACTCAAATGACTCTACTAACTCAGTTCTCTTAGATCTAATTTTAGAATCATTGTTAGTAGTAAATCCAAAAGAAATTTGTTGTTCCTCTGAAATATTATGTGTATATAATAATCCTAACTCATAATAATACCCTTTTAGGTTTATACTGCTATTTGCTCTACTGTTCATAAATGACTCATCATCAAAAATAAGTTGTTTTCTCCTATTTAGTCCTCCAAAAAGATAAGAAGCTTTTAAGCCTATAGAGATATTCTCAATAGGTTCATACGCACCTCCAAAATATATTTTACTAATTCCTCCATCACCAAAGTAATTCATATCAGCATTATAGTCATCATCTCTAGTATTTATTTCATAACCCACACTACTATATGGCAACATTCCCATGCTAGCTCCCCATTTTTCTGATAAAGGAAAACCTACAATAAGATGGCTAAAAGCATTATTGTTTACCGTATGTTTTTCAGTTTTATTTTGCATTCTGGTAGTCTTGTGCCAACCGCCAGTTGAAAATAGAAAAGAATTTGGCTTAAAAGAAGTAAAAGAGGCAGGGTTATTCGGGTTTACAGTTGAACTACTACTAAATGCAGTTGAAGCTCCTCCAAAAGCTAAAAATTCAGGAAGAATATTTTCATGTAAATCACCTAAACCAAAACGGGAGTAAGGAGAACTAGTAGAAATTTGTGCAGAAGTTTGCAATGCTAAACCACTAATTATCACAACTAAACTAAATATTTTATTCATTATAATCTAAAATTTCATTCAACCCAATTAACACTAAATTAGGATTTGCAAATATGCTATTTTTTAAATCCTTTTCAAAGTAAAAACTATCTCCACCTGTAAAAACAAAAACAGTATCAGTATTTTGGCTTTTATACTCTGATACTATTGTTTTTACTTCACCTAAAATTCCTTGCTGTATACCACTAATTATTGATGTTTTAGTATCATATCCAATAACTAATGTACTTTTTTCACTTTTAATTAACGGCAACTTATCTGTAAAAGTATGTAAAGCATTATATCTCATTTCAATTCCAGGAGATATTCTACCACCTATATATTCATTATTCGAATTTATAAAATCAATAGTTAAGCAAGTTCCTGCATCAAAAACTAAAACATCTTTTCCAGGATACAATACAGATGCACCTACAACAGCAGCTAACCTATCTTTACCTAAAGTAAGTGGGGTTTTGTAACTATTTATGATTGGAAGTGGGGTTTTTTCCGACAACACTTCAGCAGAATACACCTCAACAATATCTGATATTTCAGCATTAATCTCTTTTACTGAGGAAAGAATTGATGAAGTTATTTTATAATTTTTGCTAAATAACTTCACTTTACTAAGATCTAAACCAGTGAAAGTAGCATTCTTAACTAATTCCTTTCCATCAAACACTGCAATTTTTGATGTTGTATTTCCTATGTCAATAATTAGTTTCAAAGAATGTAAATTTTTGTCAAAAATATAA
>CAJQLK010000069.1 GCA_905479165.1 uncultured Flavobacteriales bacterium
TAATCATTTGGCAAAAGTAATAATTAAATTAATATAAAAAAAAGTTTAGACATGTCTAAAAATTTAGATATTTGCCCAGCTAAACTAAAATCAAAAAAACCAAAAAATGAATAGAATAATTAACCTAGTAATAATTGTATTTTTCATGATTTCTTTAACAGAAAATTCGCAAACAGTAAAAGGGAAAAATAACATCAAAAAATGAAGTTATACCTTTTGCAAACATCATTATTGAGGGAACAAAATTGGGTGTTTCGGCTGATGAAAATGGAAATTATGTTATTAAAAATGCACCATTAGGTCATCATCATATTATTGCATCAGCAGTTGGAATTATAACTAAGAAGTCTCATAATGTAGTTAATAATGGAACAAATACTATTAATATTGAGTTAGTAGCATCTGTATATAATTTGGATCAAGTGGTAGTTACAGGAACTAAAACATTTAAGAGAAGAACGCAATCCCCTGTAATTGTAAATGTGATGGATAGCAGACAATTAGAGAGTGTTCAAGCCTGTAATTTGGCAGAAGGTCTTAATTTTCAGCCAGGATTAAGGGTAGAGACTGATTGTCAAACTTGTAATTATACCCAATTGCGAATGAATGGATTGGCTGGTGGTTATTCTCAAATCCTTATAAACGGAAGGCCAATTTTTAGTCCTTTAATAGGGTTGTATGGGATGGAGCAAATCCCTACTAATATGATTGATAGGATTGAAATTGTAAGAGGAGGAGGTAGTTCGCTTTACGGCTCATCAGCAATTGGAGGGATAGTAAATGTAATAACTAAATTACCTACTACTAATAATTTTAGTTTTGGATATGATTATAGTAGAATCAATAGCTCGGCTGATGATAAGGTTTTTCATGGAAATGCAACTGTTGTATCTGACAATAAAAATTCAGGAGCTACATTATTTGTAAATAATCGTGATAGAATGTGGTACGATCATAATGGAGATAATTACTCAGAATTACCTGTTTTAAAAGACAATACTTTTGGAGCTAATTTCTTTTTCTTACCATCTAAAAATCAAAAAATAGAAGTAAATATGGGTAGTTTGCATGAGTATCGTTTTGGTGGAGAAATGATTACAGGTGCGCCACATTTTGCGATGCAATCAGAAGAAAGAGTGCATGATATTTTGCTAGGGAATTTAGATTATCAGCTTAATTTTAATGATGGCAACTCATCTCTTATTACTTATTTAGCGGCACAACAAACTAAGCGTGAGCATTATACTGGTATCAGGCCAGAGGCTGGTGCTGATGAAGAACATTTGGCTAATCCTCCTTATGGAACTTCATTAAATACAACTAAGCAAGGTGGTTTTCAGTTGAATCATAAGATAAATAAGTTGTTTGGGTCAAATGTATTTACAATTGGTTCTGAGTATGTTTCTGATGATGTAATGGATGAAATCTCAGCTTATAATTATTTAATTGATCAAAAAGTAATAACTCTTGGTACTTTTGTTCAGTCCGACTGGGATTTGACAGAAAACTTCAATCTACTTAGTGGGGCAAGATTTGATAAGCATTCGTTATTAGATAATATGGTGGTTAGTCCTAGGTTGTCATTGCTTTATAAATTAAGGAAAGAAACTCAATTTAGAATGTCATACAGTACAGGGTTCAGGGCACCACAAGCTTTTGATACTGATTTGCATATGGCATTTGCTGGGGGTGGAATTTCTCGTATTATTTTGGCTGATGATTTGAAAGAAGAGCGTTCAAAAAGTTTAAGCGCATCTGTTAATTATGATAAAGCAACTGAGCATTATGTTTATGGTTTTACTTTTGAGGGTTTTTACACGCATTTAAATGATGCATTTTATCAAGATCCATCTGGAGAAGATGAATTTGGAGAGATTTTTACAAAAAGAAATGGAGCTATAGCTACTGTAAAAGGTCTTACTTTTGAGTTTAGAGCAAATTTAGAGCAAAAACTGCAGATAGAATCTGGTTTAACTATGCAAAAGTCATTTTATGATGTGGCGGTAAGTTATTCTGATGAGCTTGAGAGTAGAAAAGAATTTTTAAGAACTCCAAATCATTATGGGTACGCAACTCTTTCTTATAATCCGTCTAGGAAATTAAGTTTTTCTGCTAATTTAATTTTTACAGGCGTTATGGATATATTGCATTTAGCTGGCGCTCCTGAGCAAACTGAGGATGAATTCATAAAATCACCTACATTTAATGTAATTGGACTAAAAGCAACTTATATACAGAAATTGAGTAGAGTAGGAGCTAAATTAGCATACAGTTTTGGGGTTAAGAATTTAACTAATGATTATCAGCAAAATCTTGATACTTTAAAAGACAGAGATAGTAACTTTGTTTACGGTCCTAATTTACCAATAACAGTCTACTTTGGATTAGTGCTAAAATCTCTTTAATTAGTTACTTAAATATAAATTTAAAAGCCACTTAATAAGTGGCTTTTTTATGTGTAAATTAACTTTTGTAAACAAAATTAGGAATAATTTAAGGTGAGTGTTTTGTAATTTACAGAATTTTTATTAAATTAAATGTATTCTATTTGTTTTCAGTAACTTACTGACTCTATATGTAATGTTTGTTTTGTTCTTTGATAAAGAATTCAGAACAATAATTTTAAAATGTAAAAACAAATTTGTAGTTTTGCTGTTAACAATTGTAAATAGTAAAGTAAATGCACGCAAGACTCAAAAATTGGATGGGAATAAAAGGCTTAAAATCCTCAGCTTTGGCGGATAGTATTGGTGTGAATCGTGCTACTATTTCCCATATACTTTCTGGCCGAAATAAGCCAAGTATCGACTTTTTAGAAAAGTTGGTGAATGCTTATCCTAACATAAATGCCAACTGGTTAATTACCGGAATTGGTTATATGCAGGACAATATGGAGCAAAAAGAGGTGCTTGTTTCCAAGAAAATAGGGAAAGTAGTTGTGTTTTATGATGATAATTCCTTTGAAGAAGTAGGTGAGTAGTTGTTAGTTTCCTGTTTGTAATCTAATATCTATTATCTCATATCTTGTATCTATATTTTTTACATTTGTGAAAAATATATCTATGTACAGAATCGTCCGTTTTTTCTTATTCCTTTTTAACCCTGAAGCGATACACCATATCACCTTTAAGATGATAAAAATTGCAGGAATGATTCCTGGTAAATTATGGACTTTTCGTTTGTTTTTTAAAGTAAAGGATGCTAGATTGGAGCGTGAAGTATTCGGATTAAAATTTGACAACCCTATAGGCTTGGCAGCAGGCTTTGATAAAGATGCAAAACTGTTTGATGAATTAGCATCCTTTGGTTTTGGCTTTATTGAAATTGGTACGGTTACTCCTTTGCCACAAGAGGGAAATCCTAAACCAAGGTTGTTTCGTGTAAAGGATGACGGTGGCCTTATCAACAGAATGGGTTTTAATAACCAAGGGATAGAAGCAGTAGTGGCTAGCTTAAGAAGAAGAAAATCAAACATTATTATTGGTGGGAATATTGGGAAAAATAAAGTTACACCAAACGAAAAGGCAGTAGTCGATTATGAAATCTGTTTTGAGAAATTGTTTCCTTATGTTGATTATTTTGTGGTGAATGTAAGTTCGCCAAATACCCCAGGTTTGAGGGATTTGCAGGAGAAAGCACCCCTTACTGCTTTGCTTAACAGATTGCAGGAATTGAACAATGTTAATGAGAGAAGAAAGCCAATCGTACTTAAGATAGCCCCTGATTTAACGAATGAGCAATTGGATGATATTATAGAAATTGTAGCAGACACCAAAATTGATGGAGTGGTCGCAACTAACACAACAATTGACAGAAGTGGGCTTAAAACGGATAAAAAAAAGGTTGATGCTATCGGTAATGGTGGCTTGAGTGGTAAGCCTGTTAGAGCAAGATCTACTGCCGTGATTAAGTACTTGTCGGACAAGTCAAACAGAGCATTCCCAATTATTGGGGTAGGTGGTATACATAGTGCTGAAGATGCACTAGAAAAACTAGATGCAGGAGCAACATTATTGCAAGTTTATACGGGCTTCATTTATGAGGGTCCATTACTAGTGAAAAGAATTAATAAAGCGATTCTTAAAAGATGAAAATAATAGAATGTCCAAGAGATGCAATGCAGGCTATTAGTGAGTTTATTCCTACTGATATTAAGGGAGCATACATCAATCAATTGCTTAAGGTAGGTTTTGATACGATTGATTTTGGTTCATTCGTTTCGCCTAAGGCTATTCCTCAATTAAAGGACACGGCACAGGTTTTGGCAAAGTTGGATTTGGAAAACACTAGCAGTAAATTACTTTCTATTATAGCAAATACTAGGGGTGCAACTGATGCTTGCAAATTTGAAGAAATCAATTATTTAGGTTTCCCACTTTCGGTTTCTGAACAGTTTCAGCAAAGGAATACTAAAAAAAGCATTGTTCAGGCACTTAATACATTAGAAGAAATCCAGAGTTTAGCTATTAAGAATAACAAGGAATTGGTCGTGTATTTGTCAATGGCATTTGGGAACCCATATGCAGAAAATTATCACCCTAATATAGTTGCGGAACTTACTGAAAAACTACATCAACTAGAAATAGGAATAGTGGCACTATCAGATACGATTGGAGTTTCCAGTCCTACAAATATTGCACCACTTTTTAGTACATTAATACAAGAATATCCAACTATTGAATTTGGAGCACATTTCCATACTATTGCTGATAAATGGGAGGAAAAAGTAGAGTCGGCCTACCAGAATGGTTGCAGAAGATTTGATACTGCCCTAAAAGGTTATGGCGGATGCCCTATGGCAAAGGATGATTTGGTAGGGAATATGCCAACTGAAAAACTAATCACTTATTTTACTGAGGATTTAGGATTGAATAAGTTAGAACTTGAAAATAGTTTGGCTTTGAGTAGAACCGTTTTTAAATAAAATGAAACAAACCCTCATCTTCCTTTTTTCTGTATAGCTACTATCGGCACAACAGCTAGTACCAACGGATATATTTGAGGTTTGCTATTCCACCAAAAAGCAACAACCCCTTTGGCTAAGCTATGAAGTGGAGTGTCATTCAGGAGGGTTCAGCTGTAAAGGCCTAAACTTTAAAAAGGATGTTTCCTTTACTGGTGTTACTTCTGATAATGCAGATTATTACAAAAATTTATGGCACAAAGGCCACCTAGCGCAGCTGCTGATTTTAACTGTAGCTTTTAAAAATTAAGGCAAACTTTCAATTTTCTGAATTGTGCCTTACAACACGAAAGCTCAATAGAGGTCCTTGGAAAAACTTAGAGAAATACGAAAGGAAGTTATCCGAAAAGTATACTGTACAGGTAAAGATAGTGTTGGAGTTTGACGCCAACAGCTTGCTATTAGAAACTGGGGCCTTGGTGCCTTCCTATTTTATAAAGATATTAAGTTATAATGATATATTAAGAGTATTTCGTTTTCCAAATAATATAAGAACTTCTAAGCATTCATGGCAGGATTATGTTGTACAGGGGTCTTACGCGATAATAATGGGCTGCACAAAAGTATACAATCGCTAATAAGTAATCTTTTCGGCTAGTATTTATTTATAAATTTAAAAAAAAAGTAATTACAAACCTATTTTCATTTATTTTTCTATTTTTATCCACAAGTTTAGTACACTATTTTAGTGTAAAAGGGAATGAGGTGTGAATCCTCAACTTTACCAGAAGCTGTAAAGTCCGTAAATTTTTGGAAACTACATTGCCACTGTTTTAATTAATGGGAAGGCCATTCAAAAAGGACCAAGTCAGAAGACCTGCTAAGCAAAACAAAACCGAATCGTTTCTGGCTAAAACGACAGGCAGATGAAACAGACTTTAGCACACATATTACTCTTTTGTGGGTTAAGCGTTAACAGCTTAGCTCAAATGGCTATGGATACTATTAGATTACCTGAGGTAAAGCTAGAACATAACCGTTTGCAAACGCATTCCATTTATACACACCTAGTAGTACTTACTACTGAAATTATAGGAGAATCCTCAAGCCACAAACTGTCCGATTGCCTAGCTAATCACTCCTCCGTTTATATAAAGCAGTATGGGGCGCTTGCTACTCCAACTTTTAGGGGCACATCCAGCTCACACACTTTAGTACTTTGGAATGGGATTCCTTTAAACTCAATTGCTAATGGCCTGTTGGATTTTTCCATTACTCCTATACAGGGTTTCGAAAAGATAGCTATCGTACATGGTGGAGATGCTTCCGTGTTTGGTTCGGGTGCTATGGGTGGGAGTATTCACCTTAACTCTATCCCTGATTTTAAGCATCAAAAGGAAATAAAACTAACGAATGAACAAGGTAGTTATGGTTTACTAAGCCAAGTGATAAGCCTAAAGCACAGTACAGATAAATTGGCCTTTAGTCTGTCGCTTACATCCCTTACAGATGAAAACAGTTTCTCCTATACAAATACCACACAAAGGGGGCATCCAACAGTGGTGAATGACTATGGAAAAATAGAATCAAAATCAGGGAAACTAAATCTTGCTTACAAACACGATAACACAACAAAATTTGCAGTGGCTTACTGGCGTTCAGTATATGATAGGGAAGTGCCGCAAAACATGACAACTCCTTTTTCGGATGCAATACAGTATGACAAAACAAACAACTTACTGCTTAGTGCTACTCATTTTTTTACAGATGGAGTAATCACTTTGAAAAGGGCTTTTCTTGAAGAAGATTTCCGCTATACCGAGCAACTAAAAAATATTGATAGCAAGTACTTAACTAATAGCAAAATCACGGATGTGGATGTTAAAATTAATAAAGGTATTTTCCTTTATAACTTGGGAGGGAACTTTACAAAACAGTCCGTAATCAATAATAATTATTTGGATACTAGGCAGCTGGAAAAGCAAAGTGCTATTTTTTCTTCCGTTCAGTACAATTATGATTTCATGAGTGTAAATACAGTATTGCGTAAGCAGTGGCAAACTACTTTTGAAGTGCCGCTTATTGCCAGTCTAGGATTCTATGCTGACATTACTAAACAGCTTAGCATTCGTTTTAAATATAACAGGAATTTCCGCTCTCCTACCTTTAATGACAGATTTTGGGCAGGAGTAGGGGCAAATGGAAATCCTGATTTAACTACTGAAGATGCATGGAACAAAGAGTTTGGTTTTGATATTAACACTGCCTATTTCAAGTTTAAAGCTACTGCCTATAATTTGGATATATCTGACATGATACTATGGCAACAAATGGATAGCGGCAGTTGGATGCCCAATAATATTAAGCAAGTATTTAGTAGAGGGCTAGAAACAAGTTTAAAAATTCAAACTAAAAACATAAGCATTATTGGTAATTATGCATATACCAAATCTACTAATGAAATAGCACAAGATCCTTTGGATATTTCTGTTGGTAAACAGTTGAGGTATGTCCCTTTACACAAGGGGGGTGTTGCCTTTATAGTAAATGAGGGTGACTTTTCCTTTATAGTAAATAAAAATTATACCGGTGAAGTTATTACTTCTCATGGTGCTTTGGAGAACAAGACTTTACCTTACTTTATCTTAACCGACATTGCTATTGACTATTCTCCTGACTTTGTTCCTGTTAGCATTGAGGGTAAGGTTAAAAACCTAATGGATAAAAGCTATACTACTTATCAGAATTACCCTAATCCAGGAAGAGAATTATTATTAACACTAAATTATACAATTAACTAAAAAAAAGATATTTAAAAGAAAATTACTACTAACACTAAATTATACAATTAACTAAAAAAAAATGAAAAAAAAGATATTTAAAATTGCAATGCTGTTCCCTTTTATAGGTTTTGCACAAAACTCAACAGTATATATAACTAATGAAGGAAATTTTGGAACAGGAAATGGTTCTTTAACAATGTATGATAATTCATCAAACGCAGTAACGAATGATGTTTTTTCAACTATTAATTCTTTTGTTTTGGGTGATGTTGTTCAGTCAATGGAATATTTTGATGACAAAGGATATATCTGTGTAAATAATTCTGCTAAAATTGAAGTTATTGATCAGAATGCAAATTACATAGCAACAATTCCAGTTGTATCTCCAAGGTATATAAAGCAAGTAAATGCTACAAAAGCTTATGTAACTGATTGGGGAGTTAATGGAGTACAGGTTATTGATTTAGCTACCAACGCAGTTTCTTCAACTATTAATTGCGGTACTGGTCCTGAGGGGTTAGCAATCTCTAATGGATTTGCTTATATTTGTAATGTCGGTGGGTGGGATCTTGATTCTACTGTTACAGTCATTAATACGAATACTGATGCTGTTGAAACTACTTTGACAATCGGTGATAAACCAAATTCAGCTGTTGTTGATGTAAATGGTAATGTATGGATTTTAACAGGAGGCTATACTGAATATGATGCTAATTGGAATGTTATTGCAGAAACTCCAGGTGTATTAGCAATGATTAATACTACTACCAATACTATTGATATTTCTTTTACTTTTCCAATAGGAAATCATCCAGAAGATTTAGTTATTAACGGAGCTGGAGATAAGTTGTATTACTCTGATGGATCATGGAGTAAAGCTGTTTATGAATTTGGAATTAATGATGTTAATTTATCTACAACTCCAATTATTGATAGAAGTTTTTATGGTTTAGGTTATGACCCTATTTCAAATGAAATTTATGGATCTGATGCTGTTGATTTTACACAACAAGGTTGGGTTTATCGTTATGCAGCTACAGGTGCAGTAGTTGATTCATTCCAAGTTGGAATTATTCCAGGTAGTTTTGCTTTCCGTCAAGATGTTTTAGGAGTTTCAAACTTAAGTACTGCTTCAGTTACTGTTTACCCTAATCCATCTAATGGTCGATTCTTCATATCTTCTTCTGAAGTGATTAATTCTATTACGTTAAGAAATATTTTAGGAGCAGTTGTTAAGTCAGTTTCTGTGTCAAGTTTATCGGATGTTATTGACTTAAGAAAAGAAGATAGAGGAATCTATTTAATTGAAATAAATACAACTTCAGGAATTATTACAAAGAAGTTAATTGTTGAATAAATCATGAGTAAATAAGATTAAGAGAAGTTAAGGGAGGCATTTGCCTCCCTTTTTTTATCTTTACCAAAAATTATACTATGAAATTTTATTCTTATTTATTTATCATCCTTACAATTGTTTCTTCATGTAAAGAGGAAGAAGATGCTCCAACTTTCTCAAAAGATTATGGAAATGGAATGTATATTTCTACTGATATTGGTGTTAGTTTTTATAAAGACGGTGTTGTGAAAAATCAGATTTATAAAGAGGTAAATGGCCAGACATTAACTGGAGTTGAGAGAATAAAGTTTAGTGGTACAAAAGCTTTCATTTTAGCTGGAGATATGTATTCAGTAAATATTGAAACTTTTGAAGATAAAGGAATAGCAAGTGGTTTTGTAAATCCTGTTGATTTAACCTTTTTATCTCCTGATAATAGAGCATTTGTAGTAGATAAAGATGATTCAAAAGTAAAAGAAGTTGATTTGGATAGAATGGAAGTAGCTTCAGTTATTGAAACAGGAGATAGTACTAAGCCTGTATTTATTGTTTCAAAATGGTATCGTTCAATTGTTATGAATGGTGGTGCCGAACCTGACTCATTAAATGATTCTACTATAGTTGCAATTGATTATAGAGATGAACTTGTTTCTTTAGCTGAGAATATGGGAGGTCTATATGTAGGTGATAATCCTAATTCTGCTGTAAATATTAATAATTTAAAAATCCTTTGTAAAGGAATTTATGATCCTAATGATTTAACTACTAAAACACAATCTACTCTAATTACTGTAAATCCTTGGGATTTATTAATTAGTGCAAGTACTACTTTGAATGGAATTTATAATGCTCAAAATCTTATCTCAAAACCAGATGATACAGAGTATTACTTTACTGCTGAAGATGGGGTTTATAAAATGAGCTCAACTGGAAATAGTGTCTCTAAAGTGTCTTCATTGATTTCTGATATTGTTGCTTATCAAGATGATAGATATTCTGTTTATTCTACTAATGATTCTGTATGGTACTGGTATAATAGAGATGTTCTATTTTTTAATGATGCAGTTAATAGTCCAACTACTATTTATAAATATAATTTAGACAATAATTCATTTATAGATACTATTGAAGTTAATGGAAATGTAAGAGATGTTAATTTCTATTAGTGAAATATTTAAAAGCTAAGCTTTTTAGAAGAGTTTATATTATTTTCTGCATTATAATGGGCATTTTCGCTCCAGCTTATTGTTGGTATTTACGACCTGGATTTAATCCAATGGAAAAACCGCTATCTGATTTTGGAATACAAGAACCAACTTGGTTATTATGGAACTCAACTTTGGTATTTTTAGCTGTTGGAATTTTCTTAAACGCGTATACTACATTACGATTTTATTTTAAAAAAAGGAGGTACCGCTATCCTCTTAAAGTACTCTTGATTGTTTCTTCTATTTCATTATTTTTTACTGCTACTATTCCAATGGATTATGAACTCTTTCACAAAATTCCTGCATTCCTTTTCTTTTTTACTTATAATCTGTTTGTTTTTTCATTTGGTTTATTCCGATCATTTAAACATATTAGAGCTGGCGTTTTGTCTATTTTTATTGGACTTACAATGACATTTTCATTACTATTACCTTTCAAATCTTACGGAGTATTTGAGATTGTTTATTTTGCTTTAATTCTACTATGGAATATTTATTTTCTATTTAAAAGAATAAAGGAAGAAGGTATGAAAAGTAACAAAGAAGGTTTCTTAAAGTTTTTTCAATAGTTCTCTATATAGTTTAACCATAGATTCAATATCCTTTTTATGTACTTTTTCATCAGGAGAATGAACATTATCTTCTGGTGCGCCAACAAAACACCAGTTCCAAGGATAATCACTTTTTTGCAATCCATTTCCATCACTTCCTCCCGCATCTTCTACTTCTAATTGAAAAGGAATATTACTTTGTTTTGCAATCTCCACAATTCTATTTACATATGATTTTCTTGGAAGTCCACTGTCTCTTAATGAAATGGCACAGCCTTTTCCGTGTTTAACTCCTTCAGTTATCCAAGTGATGTCAGATATAAGTGCTTGCATTACTCCATATTTTTCTTGGATAAACTTTCCTAAATACCCAACTGAACCACCACCATGCTCCTCCCATGATGAAAATACTATTATTCCATTTTCAAGAGTTTTTGCTACTTCTAACGCATTCCAAACCCCTAATCTATTATCCATATAGCAAGATTGTACAAATTCTTCAGAGTTTCTAAAGTCTACCTTAAAAGTAAGTGAAGTTCCTCTTTCAATATCTCTATCAAAATCAATAAATAGTTTGTCGTCCTTTTTAATGATTTTTCCTTCTATTTTTCCTTCACTATCAGTTCCAACCAAAATAATTCCTTCATTAGTAACAGGCCCTCCAATTTTCACAATTTCATTATTGTATTTTACTGTAAACCCAATAGAATCTAAATGTGCGAAAATTGCTGTTGTAGGTTTTCCGAAAACTAAAATTAAATTATCTTGAAAACCTTTTCCATAATGTAGAGTTGGTTTTACCTTCCAGTTGTTTTGATTTTTCTCAATATATTGTAATAAAAATTCTGTCATTGCAAATTCTTCTCCTGCAGGAGCATGAATTTCGCACATTTTTTTTAATAATTTCATTATATAGTTTTTAGATATTTAATTGTTAACTCGTGATTTTTTTTTAAAGTTTCTACTACTTCTTCTGATTTACTTTTTGCGACTGCAAATATAAGTTTACATTCTATTTGAAAGTCAGTATTTACTACTTCTAAATTGTATTCTTTTACTAACCTCATTACATCATTCATTTGAGGGTATTTAAAACTTACAGCAAATTGTTCTTTTATTATTTTTGTGATTATTTCAGAGTTACTTACAGCATCTAATGCAGCAGTTTTATATGAACGAATTAATCCAGCAACTCCCAATTTTACTCCTCCAAAATAACGAACAACTACTATTAGTGTATTTGTTAAGTCATTGGACAGAATCTGTCCTAAAATTGGTTTTCCTGCAGTTGATGAGGGTTCTCCGTCATCATTTGCTCTTTGTACTGATTTATCAGGATTTAGGATGTATGCGTAACAATGGTGTCTAGCGGAATGTTCTAATTTTTTTACTTTCTCTAATTTTTCTTTTACATTGTCTTCTGAATGTACAGGGAAGGCAAAAGCTATAAATTTACTTCCCTTTTCTTTGTAAAAGCCTGTTGTAGCAGACTTAATTTCTTTGTATTTGTCCGAAAACATTAATAAGAAAAGATATAAATTGCACAAATAGAAAGTAAAATCCCTATCCAGTTAGTTCTGCTTAATTTTTCTTTAAATAGTAACATTCCTATTAAACTAGAACTTACAACAACCCCCATACTTACTACAGGAAAAACTATTGATGAATTAAGATCTGGATCTCCTAAAGCTTTTAAAAAGAAAAGTAGAGAAAAGAAGTTTGGAACTCCAAATACAAATCCCCAAAAAATACTTTTAAATTGAAAAGGAATTTTTGTTTTTAGAGATTTTCCTGTGTGTATAATAATTCCGCTAACTGATGCTACAAAAAACAATACCATAAAGAATAAATATCCACCTTCATCAGGGAATTTCTGTGCAAAATCATTAAAGATGGAATCTGAAATTCCTTGTCCGACAAATACTAGAATGATTAACCATAAATACTTTTTATTAAAACTTAGTTTTCCTCCTTTAGTTGATGATAAATATATTCCTGCAAGAGCTAAAAAGAATGCAATTCCTTTATGATAAGTAAATGTGTCTCCATATAAAAGTATTGCTATAGATACTGGAATAATTAGGCTCATTTTGTTTGCTACAGTTGTAATTGCAATTCCAACTTTTTGTGTTCCAAATGCATAAAAATTAAATACAATAATAAAAAGTGTACCAATAAAAATTGCATGATAAATCCAAGCTGAATTAATGATTTTTTCTAGTGAGAAATCTTGTTCTAAAAAAAAGTAGGCACAAGTTCCTGCAGTAATATAATTAAAAATCAATCCTTGTAGGTTGTTGACTTTGTACTTTTCGAACATTTTAAAAACAATAATTAAAATATTGAAGAGGATAATGGTGTAAACTATGTTAGACATATAAGATTTTAAATCTATCACCTCCAGTTTCATCTTCTGAGATTACTTCTCCTTTTATTGCTGGAGGTGTTACTCCTTCATTTAGTGTTTTGTTTGTCGTGAAAATTCGTGCTTCATCCCATAATTTTTTATCAATAAAGGATTGTAAGGTTTTTGTTCCTCCTTCAATAATTATAGACTGAATATTTTGTTTATGTAATTCTTTTAAAATATTTTCAGTCAAATTGTTAAAGTTAATTTTAATGTAATTATTTGAATTTTTTTTCTCTGACTTTGATTGATTAAAAATAATAGTTTTT
>CAJQLK010000070.1 GCA_905479165.1 uncultured Flavobacteriales bacterium
ATATGCCAGATATAGGAGGGATTCAGAATTTAATTACCCACCCTAATGTTACTGATAAAATTTCTATGTTGCCTGATTTTAGCAATACCGAACAATTAATTATGCTCATAATTATTCCGCTTTCTGTACAGTGGTGGTCTGCTTGGTATCCAGGTGCCGAACCTGGTGGGGGGGGCTATATTGCTCAAAGAATGTTAGCAGCAAAAGATGAAAACCATGCGATTGGTGCAACTTTCTTTTTCAATATTATGCATTATGCTTTACGCCCTTGGCCTTGGATTTTGGTAGCTTTGGCATCATTAGTTGTTTTCCCTGATATTGCAAGTATTCAAGAAGCTTTTCCTGCCGTGAGTGAGGATAAGTTAGGACATGATTTAGCTTATTCGGCTATGTTAACTAAATTACCATCAGGATTGTTGGGCTTAGTTTTGGCTTCTTTAATTGCAGCATATATGTCTACTATTTCTACACATCTTAACTGGGGAGCCTCTTATATAGTATATGATTTTTATACACAACAAATTAATTCTAGTGCTACTGAAAAACAAAAGGTAAATGTAGGGCGTTTGGCTACTGTTATTTTGTTTTTAGCCTCTGCAGTTTTGGCTTTGTTATTGACTAACGCTTTGCAATTATTTGATTTTATACTGATGTTTGGTGCAGGAACAGGACTTATTTTTATCCTCAGGTGGTTTTGGTGGAGAATAAATGCTTGGAGTGAAATCTCAGCTATTTTGGTATCAGGAATTGTTTCGGTATTATTCAATATGGAAGTAATATCATCTGTATTATTTGGCGAGAGTGCCTTAATGCCAGAATACATGAAATTTCCAATGGTAGTGCTGATTACTACTGTAGTTTGGTTAGTAGTTACTTTTGTTACTCCTGCCGAAAATAAAGAAGTATTGCTGAGTTTTTATAAAAAAACTGTTCCTGGAGGACCAGGCTGGAAGTCCATAGTAGGAAATGAGCAATTTAAAAATGAAGGTTGGTCAGTTCCTTCAGGAATTTTGGCAATGCTTTTGGCTTTAGCTATGATTTATAGTTTGCTTTTTGCAACAGGTTATTTTATATATGGAAACTTACAATTAGGAGCAATCCTCATGTTTATTGCTTTAATCTCGGCTTTTTTATTGTCTAAAGTATGGGGTAGAATTAAAGTTGATGTATTATAGGAATCACAATTTCAATATCCCTACTTTTGCCGCATGGAAAATTTTAAAACATTAGGAGTCAAATCAGTTTTTGATAAAGGTTTAAAGGAATTAGGGATCATCAATCCTACTGATATACAAAAACAAGTTATCCCTTTATTATTAGATGGAAATACTGATTTAGTTGGGCAAGCCCAAACAGGAACAGGAAAAACAGCTGCTTTCGGCTTACCACTTTTACATAAAATTGATCATAAAAAAGAATATGTACAAGGTTTAATCTTATGTCCTACACGTGAGCTGGGGCAACAAGTAGCCAAACAACTCTTTCGTTACACTAAATATTCTGATAAAATTTTCACTGAGTCTGTGTATGGTGGTGAAAAAATTGATAGACAAATAGCAAATTTAAAAAGGACTACACATATAATAGTAGCAACTCCTGGTCGATTGATTGATTTGGTTAATAGAAAAGCAGTCGATTTAAATAAAGTAAAAACAGTTATTTTGGATGAAGCAGATGAAATGCTAAGCATGGGGTTCAAAAAAGAATTGGATGAGATATTTGGTTTTTTAGCTGAAGTACAAAGTAAATGGTTGTTTTCAGCAACTATGCCTCAAGGAATTAAGCAAATAGTAAATGAACACATGAGCAATAATGCACACAGAATTACTGTTAGTGGGAGTAATGTAGTTAATGCAAAAATTGAACATAAATTTGTGCATTGTGAAGATGCTGAAAAGTTTCATATTCTCTTGCAATTCTTAAAATCTGTAAAAGGCCAAAGAGGAATTGTTTTTTGTAGAACCAGAAATACTGCTAAAAAAGTAGCCGCTCAACTCATAGCTAAAAATGTTGTTGCTGATGCGATTCATGGTGATTTATTACAAAAAGAAAGAGATAAAGTAATGCGTGCTTTTAAGAATGAAAACCTAAGTATTATTGTAGCTACTGATATTGCTGCAAGAGGAATTGATGTGGCTGATTTAACCTTTGTAGTACACTTCCAACTACCTGATCAAGACGAATACTACACGCACAGAAGTGGTAGAACAGCTCGTGCTGGTAAAGAGGGAACCTCTTTAGTTTTAGCAAATGGCTATGATATTAGAACAATTAGAGAATATGAGAAAAACTTAAAAATTTCTTTTTCTAAAATCAAATCTGTTAAGTAGTTAATCGTTTAATTATTTCTTTTATTGGAAGTATTTCTTTAGTGTGCTCAATACTTGGCCCTGCACACCAAACCGTTTTGTAGGTACTACTAAAAGCAGCATTTTCTACTGATTTCATTCCCTTGAAATAAGTAATCATTTTCACCCATTTTTTTATCTTTTTGTTCTTGCTCATTAGTTTTTCCAGCCAATTTTGAGTAGTTCCTGTTGTCTGCACATAAGGAGTATTGATAACAGTACAAGGTGTTCCAGAAATTTTGGTAGTGAAAACAATATCTTCTTTTCCATAATCTACACAGGCCTGTTTGTATTC
>CAJQLK010000071.1 GCA_905479165.1 uncultured Flavobacteriales bacterium
ATGCTTTAAAACTTACAGCTAAGGATATGAAAAAAATAGGATTGGTTGATGAGATCATTAAAGAACCCCTTGGTGGTGCGCATACTTATCCTGAAGAAACTTTTAAAATAGTTAAGAAATCAATCAGCAAAGCAATAAAAGAATTTATTGATACTAAAAAAGAAACTTTAGTTCATGATAGAATGGAAAAATTCTCAAATATGGGAGTGGTAAACGAATAATAAATGATAAAAAAAGTAGGAAAAAGAACATTAAAAGCAACACCAACAAGTCAGATTGATGGAAAATTGCAACCACAAGCACTTGAGCTTGAAAAAGCTGTACTTGGTGCTTTAATGATTGATAACGAATCATTATCTGACGCTATTGATTCCCTACAAGCTGAATATTTTTACGCTCCAAAACATCAGAAAATTTTTGAAGCAATTGTTAATTTATTTAATAACACTCAGCCAGTTGATATCCTTACAGTTTCAGAGGAGCTGAAAAGAATAGAAATGTTTAAAGAAATCGGTGGCTTAGCTTACATTTCTGAACTAACAAACAATGTTTCTTCTTCATCCAATACAGAGTTTCATGCAAGAATTATAGCTGAAAAATTTATTAAAAGATCACTTATTAATATCTCAAAAAAAATTAGTAATGATGCTTTTGATGATTCAGTTGATATTTTTGATTTACTAAATGATGCAGAGGCGAATCTCTTTACTGTAACAGAAGGAACACTTAGAAAGAGTTATGATAAAATGAGCTCTTTAATTAAAGGAGCACTTGAAAATATTGAAACGCTTAGGAATAAAGAAGATGGATTAAGTGGTGTTCCATCAGGATTTACAAATGTAGATAGAGTAACTTCTGGTTGGCAAAAATCTGACTTAGTAATTGTGGCAGCAAGACCAGGAATGGGTAAAACTGCATTTGCCTTAACAATGGCAAGAAATATTGCAGTTGACCATAATACTCCTATCGGATTTTTCTCATTGGAGATGTCATCAGAGCAATTGGTAAACAGACTTATTGCATCAGAAGCTGAGCTTGGCGCATCAAAATTAAGAAAAGGAGATTTAGCTGATCATGAGATGGTGCAACTTCATGAAAAAATTAAACACCTTTCAGAAGCACCTATTTTTATTGATGACACACCTGGTTTATCCATTTTTGAACTTAGAGCAAAAGCAAGAAGGCTTGTTAAAAACCATGGTGTAAGAATTATCATGATTGATTACTTACAACTAATGACTGCAGGAGGAAAAGGAGGGAATAGAGAACAAGAAATCTCTACTATTTCCAGATCCTTAAAAGGAATTGCAAAAGAATTAAAAATACCAGTAATTGCACTTTCACAAGTAAATAGAGGGGTTGAAAGTAGAACTGGAGTTGGAAGTAAAAGGCCAATGCTTTCTGACCTTAGAGAATCTGGTGCAATTGAGCAAGATGCAGATATTGTAACATTTATTTATCGCCCTGAATACTACAAAATTTATGAATGGGATAATGGAGATGATTCCAGAGGACAAGGAGAGTTGATTATCGCAAAACACAGAAATGGTTCTCTTAATAATGTTAGACTTAAATTTACCGGAGAATTTGCAAAATTCTCTGATTTGGACTACTTTGAAGGTGAAGATTATGAAAATGAAGATGGCAATAATTCTTCTATGATTTCAATGTCATCAAGTATGAATGAAGATAAAGATGGAGATGCTCCATTCTAGACCCTTAAAGAAAATTAATCTATTTTTCTTAATTTGTTGTTTTGCAATTAATGCAAACGCATCCTACATTTTTATTCCTATGGATGAAAGCCAAAGCAATCATTTAAAGGCTTACGGAATTGCATATTACGCAATTGAAAGAGATGTAAAAGTTGATTGGCTACTCAATTATGTAGGTGGAAGTTTCATGATAAAACACCATACACAAATTGAAAATGAATGCAATATTAGAGGAGTTTCATATAATATTATTGCTGACGCGCAATCCACTCAAATTCTACAATCTATAGCTAGTCCAGAGGTAAATCAAGATGTAGTCCGATTAGAAAAAGCACCCAAAATTGCTATCTATTCTCCAAAAAATAAGCAGCCTTGGGATGATGCTGTTACCATGGCGCTTACTTATGCTGAAATTCCTTATGAGGTAGTTTATGATGAGGAAGTACTTACAAATCTACTCCCAATGTATGATTGGCTACACCTCCACCATGAAGATTTTACTGGACAATACGGGAAATTTTATGCTAGTTTTAAAAATGCATCTTGGTATAAGGAACAAAAGCAAGAATATGAAAAATTAGCTCGTAAGTTAGGTTTTGAAAAAGTCTCAGAGGCAAAATTAGCAGTTGCTAAAAAAATAAAATCTTTTGTTACTGGTGGAGGTTTCTTATTTGCCATGTGCTCAGCAACTGACAGTTATGATATCGCACTTGCTGCTGAAGGAATTGATATTTGCGCAGCAATGTTTGATGGGGATGGAATGGACTCAGATATTGATAGCAAATTAGATTACAGTAAAACCTTAGCTTTTAAAGATTTCACTCTTGTTAAAAACCCAAATCAATATGAATTTTCGACTATTGATGCTACACAAAAAAGAAGAATAAATCATAAGATTGATTTCTTTACGCTCTTTGATTTTTCTGCAAAATGGGATCCAGTTCCAACTATGCTTTGTCAAAATCATATGCAAATAATTGGAGGGTTTATGGGGCAAACAACTGCTTTTAAGAATAAATATATAAAATCAGATGTCCTTATAATGGGAGAAACAAAAGCTACTAATGAGGCTCGTTATATTCATGGAGAACTAGGAAATGGCACTTGGACTTTTTATGGAGGACACGACCCAGAAGATTATCAGCACAAAGTTGGTGACCCAAAAACTGATTTATCACTCCACCCCAACTCTCCAGCTTATAGGCTAATACTGAATAACATTCTCTTTCCTGCTGCTAAAAAGAAGAAACTGAAGACTTAAAAAAGTATAACCCTTTTACCTTCATACCAAGATGTATAATTGCTTTTGTAAATTTTCTCAATTGCATTACGCTTGATTTTCATGGTTGGTGTCAGTAATTTATTTTCTATTGTCCAATCCTCAGCAATCACAACTATATTGTGTAATTTTTCGTGCTTGTCCAATTTAGGATTAATTACTTGCATAGTTTTAGTTAAACTTGCAATTAAATCTTTCTTATTTTTTCGCTTGCCTCTTTCTGAAAGTACCACCAAAACAATAGGTTGAGGAATGCTATCCCCTACAACACAAATTTGCTCTAAGTTTTTATTAGCAGAAAGTTTCATTTCAATAGGAGAAGGTGCAACATATTTCCCTTTGCTTGTTTTAAAAATATCCTTTACTCTACCTGTAATAGTCAAAAATCCATTCTCGTCAATTTCCCCTTCATCACCTGTGTGTAGCCAACCATCAATAATAGTTTTATTGGTTTCTTCTTCATCCTTATAATAACCATCCATTAAGGCATCATGCTTTATTAAAATTTCCTTTTGATCAGATAATTTAACATCACAAAGCGGCAAAGCCTGCCCTACCGATCCTATTTTTATTTTGCTTTTGAAACTCACATGAGAATAACAAGTGTTTTCCGTCATTGCATATGCCTCTTGTATTTTAATACCCAACTTTTCAAACCATTTTATAGTAGATGCAGGAGTAGGTGCAGCACCCGTAAAGATATTTCTTGCTTTACTTAATCCCAATCCTTTTTGTATTTTCTTTTTTATTAATGTTGAAATAATTGGAATACTCAACAATACATTCATTTTTTTTTGTGGTAATTTTCCTAATATTCCTTGCTGAAATTTAGTCCAAATTCTAGGTACTCCTAAGAATACTGATGGAGAAGCTTCAGATAAATTAGCTGCAAAAGTATCCAAACTCTCAGCAAAAGATACTTTTCCTCCTGTATATAAACTGCCCATCATTACTAGCAATCGCTCTGCAATATGACATAATGGTAAGTACGAAAAGAATGATTCCTCCTTTAAAGGTAATGCTTTTACAGCATTAACTGTAGCAAACGAAAAATTATAGAACTTATGCATTACCCCTTTAGGGTCTCCAGTTGTACCTGATGTATAAATAATAGTTGCTAACTCCATTTCCTCTCTTATTACATTATCGGTTAATGGGGAAATATCTTGTGTCAAATCATCCCATTTAGGATAATCCTCACTATAAAAAGGATAGGTAATACATGGCATATCTGCTGGAATTCCAGGCTGCATGGCTTCAAAATTATCCAATTTCCCTACGAATAATACTTTAGTTTCAGAATGAATTAAAATTTTATTTAATGTGTCAGAACTTAAGTTAGGATACAATGGCACTGAGGTATGTCCAGACATCATAATAGCCAAATCACTCATTATCCAATGCGCACAATTTTTTGATAAAACACCTATCTTACTTTGTTTTGGTAAATTCAATGACTGTAGATAAGCCGCCATTTTTCTAACCTCCAATCCTACTTCTCTCCAAGTCCAATTGTGCCAAACCCCATTAATTGGTTGACTTAAATAAATTTCGTTTTCTTTTTCTCGCTCCCATTTATAGAGCATTTCTAAAGGTGATAAATAATTCATCTGATAGTATTAATTCGTTTTGATAAAAATACACTTTTTTTCATTATTTAGTATGCACGCATAATAAAAAATAATTTTACTATGCACGCATAGTATTTTTTATATATTCGTAGCCTAATTATTTTTTTAAAATGGAACAAGAAGAAACTATAGATTATAACATAAGAAGAACCTGGTATAACATCACAAAAATGTACAACAGAACTGCTACAGAATACATGGCAAGTATGGCTTTGGGCATGATTATTCTGAATATTGACATTACTGAAGGTACACCTTCTACTCAACTCGGTCCAAATATGGGAATGGAAGCTACTTCACTATCTCGATCACTTAATAAATTAGAAGATGCAGGTGTAATTGAACGCAAACCTGAGCCAAATGATAAACGAAAATCAGTAATTCATCTTACTCCATTAGGTATGGATTGGCGTGAAGTCGCTAAAGGAGTAGTTATTGAATTTAACGAAAAAATACAATCGCATTTTGAAAAAGAAGAAATGGATATCTTCTTTACAATACTAAAAAAGATAAATAAAATTATAGATGAAAACAAATAGACACATTAATAAAGTAGCAGTTGTAGGTTCCGGAATTATGGGATCACGAATAGCCTGCCATTTTGCAAATATTGGAGTAGAAGTTTTACTCTTGGATATTGTTCCTTTTGATTTAACAGAAGAACAATTAAAAGACAAGAAAATCAGAAACTCCATTGTAAATGACGCTTTAAAAAGCACCTTAAAAAGCAAACCCTCCCCAATTTATAGTAAAGATTTTGTAAGCAGAATTACTACAGGAAACTTGGATGATGATTTGCCTAAAATTGCGGATGTTGACTGGATTATTGAGGTAGTTATAGAAAGACTTGACATTAAAAAACAAGTTTTTGAAAAGATAGAGAAGTTCAGAACTAACGGAACGTTAATTTCTTCAAACACCTCTGGTATTCCTATTGAAAGTATGATTGATGGTAGAAGTGATGATTTTAAAGCGTATTTCTGTGGGACTCACTTTTTCAATCCACCAAGATATTTGAAGTTATTGGAAATTATTCCTACTACAAAAACGAATACTGTGGTTACAGATTTCCTAATGAATTATGGAGATAAATTCCTAGGAAAAGACATGGTGCTCTGTAAAGACACCCCAGCATTTATTGCCAACAGAATTGGTGTTGCTAATATAATGTCTCTTTTTCATTTAGTGAACGAGTTAGATTTAACAGTGGAAGAAGTAGATTCTTTAAGTGGTCCAATTATTGGTCGTCCGAAATCAGCAACTTTCCGCACTTGTGATTTAGTAGGATTGGATACTTTAATTCATGTTGCAAATGGAGTCTATGAAAATTGCCCAAGTGATGAAATGAGAGGGAATTTTGAATTACCTGATTTCATTAATAAGATGAGTGAGAACAAATGGTTAGGAGATAAAACTAAGCAAGGGTTCTATAAAAAATCCAAAGATGCAGAAGGAAAAAGAATTATTGAAGCGCTTAATTTAAAGACTTTAGAATACACACCTAAACAAAAAACGAAATTCGCAACTATTGCAGCTGCAAAACAGGAAGATGATTTATTAAAGCGATTAAAAATTCTTGTAAAAGGAAAAGATAAAGCAGGAGAGTTTTATCGTAAATCATTCTACTCTTCCTTTGCTTATGTATCGCACAGAATGCCTGAAATAACAGATGACCTTTACAAAATAGATAGAGCACTTTGTGCTGGTTTTGGCTGGGAAGTTGGTCCGTTCCAAATGTGGGATGCTTTAAATGTTGAAAAAACATTATCCAAAATGGAAGAGGCTGGCTACAAAGCAGCCGATTGGGTATATGACATGGTAAAATCAGGAAATACTTCATTCTACTCAACAGAAAACGGAACTTTAAACTACTATAACATTCCAACAAAAGCAAATAAGAAAGTTGCTGGAATGGAAAATTTTATAGTTCTAGATCATATCCGTGAGAACAATACAATTTGGAAAAATTCAGGATGTAACCTAACCGATATTGGAGACGGAATTGTAAACTTAGAATGGAGAACAAAGATGAATTCTATAGCTGGAGAAGTATTAGAAGGAATTCAAAAAGCAATTGAAATTGCGGAAAAAAATCATAAAGGATTAGTTATCGCCAACCAAGGAACAAACTTTTCTGTTGGAGCAAATATCGCTATGATATTCATGATGGCAATTGAGCAAGAATATGAAGAAATTGACTTTGCAGTTCGTGCTTTCCAAAATACAACCGGAAGAATCAGAAACTCTTCAATACCTGTAGTTGTCGCAACACACGGAATGACCTTAGGCGGGGGTTGTGAAATCGCTTTACATGCCGACCATGTACAAGCATCAGCAGAAACTTATATTGGCTTAGTTGAAATGGGAGTTGGTGTTATACCTGGTGGTGGTGGAACAAAAGAAATGGCAAGAAGAGCTTCAAAATCTTACTTTTCAGGAGATATAGAATTGCCTACTTTAAAAGAAAGATACTTGAATATTGGAATGGCAAAAGTTGCTACCTCAGCACAGGAAGCAATAGAATTAGACTTATTATCAAAGAATAGAGATAAAGTAACAGTAGGATTCAACAACCTAATTACGGATGCAAAAGCAGTAGCACTTAATTTATCAAACCAAGGATACACTCAGCCGATTGCTGATAAAATAAAAGCTTTAGGTAAACAAGGGCTTGGGATGTTTATGGTTGGTGCACATTCAATGCATGCAGCAGGATACATTACGGAACATGAAAAACTAATGTCAGAAAAATTAGCGTATGTAATTTGTGGAGGGGATTTATCAGCACCTACTTTAGTTTCTGAACAATATTTATTAGATCTTGAAAGAGAAGCCTTTTTATCACTTTGTGGAGAAAGAAAAACTTTGGAAAGAATAGAACACATGTTAAAGAAAGGTAAACCATTAAGAAATTAAAATTATGAATACAGCATATATAGTAGCAGGATACAGATCGGCAGTAGCAAAATCAGGAAAAGGAGTTTTTAAATTTACTCGCCCTGATGACTTAGCAGCAGATGTAATTAAACATTTGGTAGCATCCGTTCCTGAATTAGATAAAGATAAAATTGATGATGTAATCTGTGGAAATGCAACTCCTGAAGCAGAACAAGGACTAAACATTGGGCGTATGATTTCCTTAATGGGATTAGATACCATAAAAGTTCCAGGAATGACAGTGAACAGATATTGTTCTTCAGGGCTAGAAACCATTGCCATTGCCAATGCAAAAATACAAAGTGGAATGGCCGATTGCATTATTGCTGGTGGTGTGGAATGCATGTCCCCTATCCCATTTGGTGGTTGGAGAGTTATCCCAAATTATGATGTCGCTAAAGATAACTCTGATTGGTACTGGAACATGGGGCTTACTGCAGAAGCAGTTGCCGACAAATGGAATATTAGCAGAAAAGATCAAGATGAATTTGCTTTTAACTCCCACCAAAAGGCACTTAACGCGATTGAAAAAGGATACTTTAAAAGTGGTATTGTACCCATTACAGTAAAGGAAACTTACTTAGATAAAAACGAAAAAAGACAAGAAAGAGAATATGTAGTAGATACAGATGAAGGACCAAGAAAAGGAGGATCAGCTGAAGCATTAGCAAGACTAAGAACTGTATTTGCACAGAAAGGAACGGTAACTGCAGCAAATGCATCACAAACTTCTGATGGAGCAGCATTTGTTTTATTAATGTCAGAAAGAATGGTGAATGAGTTGGGAGTAAAACCTATTGCGAAACTACTCAGTTATTCAGTAGCAGGCGTAGAACCAAAACACATGGGAATAGGGCCAGTTGAAGCAATACCAATGGCATTGAAAAAAGCAGGATTAAAACTAGAAGATATTGAACAATTTGAATTGAATGAAGCATTTGCTTCTCAATCCTTAGCCGTCATTCGTGAGTTAGGATTAAACACTGATATTGTAAATGTAAATGGGGGGGCAATTGCGTTAGGACATCCACTAGGATGTACTGGAGGAAAATTAACAGTGCAATTAATAAACGAAATGAAAAGAAGAGATCAAAAATACGGAATAGTAAGCATGTGTGTTGGTGCAGGACAAGGTGCAGCTGGAGTATTTGAGATTCTATAAAAAAACATTAAAAATAAAATTATGATAAAAGGAGGAGAATTTTTAATAAAAAACCAAGAAGCAAAAGATATTTTTATTCCAGAAGAGTTTGGAGAGGATCAAAAGATGATGGCATCAGCAACCAAAGAATTTGTCGAAAAAGAGCTTGACCCTCACAGGGAAAAGTTTGAAAAGAAAGACTACAAACTAACAGAATACTGCATGAAAGAAGCAGGAGAACTAGGGTTATTAGGAATTAGTGTACCAGTAGAATATGGTGGAATGGGAATGCCTTTTAATACTTCAGTATTAATCTGTGATAAAATATCTGGAGCAAACGGATCATTTTCCACTGCATTTGGGGCACATACAGGAATTGGTACTTTACCGATTCTTTTATATGGTGATGATGCACAAAGATCAAAATACTTGCCAAAATTAGCTTCTGGTAAATGGATGGGATGTTATTGTTTAACTGAACCTGGTGCAGGTTCGGATGCTAATTCAGGAAAAACAAAAGCTGTACTTACTGATAACGGAAAACACTTCCTTATTACAGGGCAAAAAATGTGGATTTCGAATGCAGGATTTGCAGATGTCTTCATAGTATTTGCAAGAATTGAAGATGATAAAAATATTACTGGATTCATTCTGGAAAAAGGAATGGAAGGAATCACTTTAGGAGAAGAAGAAAAAAAATTAGGACTTAACTCTTCCTCTACTCGTCAAGTGTTTTTTAATGATGTGAAAGTACCAGTTGAAAATTTATTAGGAGGTAGAGGAAACGGATTTAAGATTGCAATGAACGCACTGAATGTGGGGAGAATTAAACTTTCAGCAGCAGTATTGGATGCTTGTAGAAGAGTAATTGGACTTTCAACAAGCTACTCAAATGAGCGTATTCAGTTTGGAATTCCTATTGCTAAGTTTGGTGCAATAAAGCATAAATTAGCAGATATGGCAGTTAGGACTTACGCCATTGAATCGGCAACTTATCGTGCTGGAGCAGAAATTGAAAAAAATATTTTTAGGTTGGAAGGAGAAGGAGTAGATCATCAAGAGGCATACCTAAAAGGAATTGAAGAATATGCTATTGAATGTTCTATTGTAAAAGTATTAGGTTCGGAAACTATACAATTCTGTTCGGATGAAGGAATACAGATTTATGGAGGAATGGGATATTCGGCAGATGCACCAATGGAAGCTGCCTACCGTGATGCAAGAATTGCAAGAATCTATGAGGGAACTAACGAAATCAATAGAATGTTATTGGTGGGAATGATACTTAAAAAAGCAATGAAAGGGCATTTAGATATTATGGGGAAAGCTATGAAAGTTGCAGAAGATTTAATGAGCATCCCTTCTTTTGACAAAACAGATGATAGCGTACTTTTTGCAGTAGAAAAAGAACAAATAAAAAAATTGAAAAAAGCAATATTAATGTGTGCAGGAAAAGCAGCACAACATTTCGCAATGACTATTGAAAGAGAACAAGAATTATTGATGAAATTGGCAGATATGGTAATTGAGGTATATACTGCAGAATCTGCAATTTTAAGAGCTGAAAAACTAGCTGCTAAAAATGGAGAATATGCAACTGAACACCAAATTGCTATGAGTAAATTATTCTTATATTCTTCAATTAAAAATTGTCAGAAAGCAGGAGAAGAAGTGATTTTATCTTTTGCAGAAGGAGACGAACAAAGAATGTTGTTGATGGGACTAAAAAGATTTACAAAAGGATACACTATTAACCCTAAAGAAATGAGAAGAAATATAGCCAACAAACTTATAGAAGAAAATAGATATTGTTTTTAGTATCTTTACACAATGAAATTTACAGAATTTAAGTTTGGGAACGAACTTCAAGAGGGGTTAGACATGATGGGATTTGAAGAAGCTACCCCAATACAAATACAAGCAATACCAACTATACAAAAAGGAAAAGATTTAATAGCTTGTGCACAGACAGGAACAGGAAAAACAGCAGCTTTTGTTTTACCAATTTTGGATAAACTTACTAAGACTAAGCAAACAAATAAAGTCAATACTATAATTATTGCTCCTACAAGAGAGTTAGCTAAACAGATTGATAGACAAATTGAAGGTTTTGCTTATTTCACAAACTCATCTTCCTATCCTATTTATGGTGGAGGAACAGGGATTGAATATGACAACCAAAAACAAGCACTAAAAAAAGGAGCTGACATTATTATCTGCACTCCAGGAAGATTAATGGCACATTTGGATTTTGATTATTTTGATACTACTGGGGTAAAATATTTTATTTTGGATGAGGCTGATAGAATGTTAGATATGGGATTTTATGATGACATCATGAAAATTTCTAAAGAGCTTCCGCCAGACAGACAAAATTTATTATTCTCTGCAACCATGCCTCCTAAAATAAGAGAGTTAGCAAACAAACTTTTAACAAATCCGGAAAGTATTAGTTTGGCCATTTCCAAACCTGCTGATGGACTTACTCAAAATGCTTACATGGTACATGATAAGCACAAAGTGAAATTAGTAAGAGATATATTAAGAGCAAAAGGAAAAGATTTGAGTCATGTTTTAGTTTTTGCTTCTAGTATAAAAAGTGTGAAGGAAATAAAACAAACACTTAATAAAGCTGGAATGAGAGCATCTGAAATGCACTCAGGATTAGACCAAGAACAAAGAGAAGAAACCATCCGAGATTTTAAAAATAAGAAAATAAGAATTTTAGTTGCTACCGATATTTTATCAAGAGGAATTGATATAAAAGGTATTGAACTCGTGATAAATTATGAAGTACCTCATGATGCAGAAGATTATGTTCATAGAATTGGGCGTACTGCTCGTGCTGAAAGAACTGGTGAAGCAATTACTTTTATCAATCAGCAACAGATCCGTAATTTTTTAGACATTGAAAAGCTTATTGAAAAAGAAGTTCCTAAATTAGAATTACCTAAAGGGTTTGAAAAAGGGCCTGAATACAAAATGCAACCTAAAAACAAGAAGAAAAAAAAATGGAGGAATTCTAATAACAAGAATAACCCTACCTCTCCAAAATAGGAGCATGATACGATTTTATTCTGGCATCAATTATAGGAATAGAACAAGAAAAATGTTTATTTTTATTCTCAGAATGTAATCCGTAAATATCGTTTGCAGGATTAGAACGTGTAAAAGTAACCCACAACCAATTAGAGAAATCTTCAGCTACAAAAGTAGAATTATCTACTAAGGTTATAAGTGCTATTCCATCTAAATTTTGCTTTTCTAATCTAGTAATCAAATCATTAATATCTCTTTTTCCTTCGAGCACTAAGTTTCCATTACTCACTAATTTAGGATTAGAAAATCCATTAGGTAAATCAATATTTGACAAAATAGCAACTAATTTTCTTTTCACCTCTCCTGCTGCAGCAACAACCACTTTTGAACCTTCATTCAGGCCATCACCACTATAGTCCAAAGTATCAATTGTCGTTTTGGTTTGGAAATGCATATCTCTTTTCCAATTTACCCTTTCCAAGCAATGAGTAAAATATTCCTTCTCATTATTAACATTGGGAGCATTAAGATCATCACAAATAAATACATATTTGGCTAAGGACATTTGCCCTGTTCCTAAAATATGATTTGCAATGGTCAATATTTCTTGAGGTTGCTTGGTAGGATTATAAGGAGTATACCTTTCAGAACCAATTGCTAAAAGTAACGGATGAACACCTGCTGCATCTACAGCATTCACGGCTATAAGTCCTGGAATTTCTTGTTCAATTACCTTACCAGTAATTTCATGTATAAGTGCCCCAAACTGAGAATCCTCTTGAGGAGGTCGGCCCACAACTGTAAATGGCCAAATTGCATTTTCTTTCGCATAAACTTTATGAACTTTTAAAACTGGAAAATCATGTTTCAAACTATAATAACCTAAATGGTCTCCAAAAGGGCCTTCTGGTTTAGTGTCATTTTCATGAAGTTCTCCACAAATTACAAAATCTGCATCTGCAGAAATAGTATAACCCTCTTTCTTGGAATATCTAAACCTTCTCTTACCCAAAACCCCAGCAAAGGAAAGTTCACTCATTCCTTCAGGAAGTGGCATAACAGCGGCAAAAGTATGAGATGGTGGACCACCAATAAAAATAGAAACTTTTAAAGGTTCTCCCTTTTTATTTGCCTTTTTCTGATGAACCCCAATCCCTCTATGTATTTGATAATGCATCCCTACTTCCTTATTTTGAATATAATCATTTCCTGAGAGCTGAACCCTATACATTCCTAAGTTAGAATTCATAATTCCAGGATTTTCAGGGTCTTCTGAATATACCTGAGGTAAAGTGATAAATGCACCGCCATCCTCTTTCCAACATTTTATCTGAGGTAAATCTTCAATTTGAATTTCATTAAACCCTTTAAACCTGACCTTAATAGGGAGAGCATAAATACCATTTAATGCGGTAGAAATTGCTTTTAAAGGATTCTTGAAAGCTACAAAAGGATTTGTTTTAATCTCAATTAAATCTTTTACAATTTGCAGGTTTTCACGAAACATAAATCTACTTCTATCTAAAGTTCCAAACAAATTAGATATAGCATAAAATTTACTTCCCTTTATATTTTTAAAAAAAATTGACTTACCAGATTTTGCAAATTCATCTAAGTGAATAGAAGCCATATCCAAATCAGGATTTATCTCATCAGAAATTTTGAGAAGTTCACCTTTTTTATCTAAATCAGAAACGCATTGTTGTAAAGATTTGTAAGCCATATGTCAAAATAAAAAAAGGAAGGCAAATGTCTTCCTTTTTAAAAATATTAATCAAAAATTATCTGTTTTCCATGTTTATATATGCTCTTTCTGTAGCACCAGTATAAACTTGTCTTGGTCTACCGATTGGCTCTCCACTTTCTCTCATTTCTTTCCATTGAGCAATCCAACCTGGCAACCTTCCAATTGCAAACATTACAGTAAACATATCAGTCGGAATTCCTAATGCTCTATAAATGATACCTGAGTAGAAATCAACATTAGGGTACAATCCTCTTGTTTTGAAATACTCATCATTTAATGCAACTTTTTCTAATTCCATTGCAATATCTAATACAGGATCACTAACACCAAGTTCTTTTAAAACATCATCAGCAGCCTTCTTAATAATTGTTGCTCTTGGATCAAAGTTTTTGTAAACTCTATGCCCGAATCCCATCAATCTAAAAGAATCTGATTTATCTTTTGCTTTTGCTATATATTTACTTACATCTCCTCCATCAGCTTTAATTTCTTCTAGCATTTCAATTACTGCTTGATTAGCACCACCATGAAGCGGCCCCCAAAGTGCTGCGATACCTGCTGAAACTGAAGCATATAAACTAGCATGAGATGAACCAACAATTCTTACTGTTGATGCAGAACAGTTTTGCTCATGATCTGCATGAAGAATAAGTAATTTATCCAATGCGTTCGAAACTACAGGATTAACCTTATCATTATTTGTTGGCAATGAAAACATCATGTGCAAGAAATTTTCAGTATAACTTAATCCGTTTTGTGGATATACAATTGGCTGACGCACTCTATTCTTAAAACTCCAAGCTGCAAGAGTTGGAAGTTTTGCTAAGAAACGAATTATAGTTCCATTTATTTGCTCTTGTGATCTATTAGGATCTATTGATTTGGGATAAAATGCAGTAAGCGCTGAAACTAAAGATGATAACACTCCCATTGGATGGGCTTTAGAAGGGTAGCCATCCAAAATTGATTTTACATCCTCATGCACCAATGTATGTATATCAATATCATTTGTATACTTTGCTAACTCTTCTTGAGTTGGTAACTCTCCATAAATTAATAAAAATGAAACTTCTAAAAAAGAAGATTTTTCTGCTAATTCTTCAATTGAATACCCTCTATATCTTAAAATTCCTTCTTCACCATTTAAAAATGTAATTGCACTCTTGCAAGAACCAGTATTTTTAAATCCTCTATCTAAAGTTATTAAACCAGATTGCTCTCTCAACTTGCTTATATCTAGCGCATTTTCTTGTTCTGTTCCTGTAACTACTGGAATTTCAAATACTTTCCCTTCATAATGTAACTCTGCTTTCTTTTCCATATCTATTTTTTAAAAAATTTAAAACCTTTTCCTCTGTAAATGGCTTGTTTCCCAAGTTCCTCTTCAATTCTTAATAACTGATTATATTTTGCTATCCTATCAGATCTAGAAGCAGAACCTGTCTTTATTTGACCACAAGAAAGTGCAACTGCCAAATCAGCAATTATTGTATCTTCTGTTTCACCAGATCTATGACTCATTACTGATGTGTAAGAATTCTGTTGTGCCATCTTAACAGCATTAATTGTTTCAGTAAGTGTTCCAATTTGATTTAACTTTATTAAGATAGAATTTGCAATATCATTATCAATTCCTCTTTTTAATCTCTCTACATTCGTTACAAATAAATCATCTCCAACTAACTGAACTTTATCGCCAATTTCCGCTGTTAAATACTTCCATGCATCCCAATCATCCTCATCTAATCCATCCTCAATTGAAAGGATTGGATATTTTACAGTCCATTCTTTCCAATAATCAACCATCTCAGAAGGAGTTAATTTATCTCCAGTTGATTGGTGAAAATGATAAACATTATCATCAGCAGTATAAAATTCTGAAGCAGCTGCATCAATAGCAATACACATATCTTCTCCTGGACGGTACCCAGCAGATTCAATTGCTTTTAATACAACTTCAATTGCCTCTTCATTAGAACCTAAATTAGGAGCAAAACCTCCTTCATCACCAACATTTGTTGAATATCCCTGAGATTTCAATTCTGCTTTTAAATAATGAAAAACTTCTGTTCCCATTTTTAATCCTTCAGTGAAAGAAGTAGCACCAACTGGCATCACCATAAATTCCTGAAAATCGATACTATTATCAGCATGAGAACCACCATTTAAAATATTCATCATTGGTATTGGTAATTCTCTAGCATTTACTCCACCAATATAATTATATAATTCTTGTCTACTTTCAATTGCTGCTGCTTTTGCGCAAGCTAATGAAACAGCTAGCATTGCATTGGCGCCCAAGTTTGCTTTATTTGTAGTGCCATCTAAAGCAATCATCTTGTTATCAATAAGAGCTTGTTCATTTACATAAACTCCATTTAATTCTTCATTAATTGATGTTTTAATATTCTGAACAGCTTTTAAAACTCCTTTCCCTAAATAAGTTCCTTTATCACCATCCCTTAACTCAATCGCCTCATGTTTTCCAGTAGAAGCCCCTGAAGGAACTGCTGCTCTTCCCATGACACCATTTTCAGTAACTACTTCTGCCTCAACAGTAGGGTTACCTCTTGAATCTAAGATTTGTCTTGCATGTATGTTTACTATTCTTCCCATTATTTTCTATTTATATTTTTAACAAATTCATCAAATAGATATCTTGAGTCATGTGGGCCTGGAGATGATTCTGGGTGATACTGAACTGAAAAACAGTTCTTATTCTTAAACTTAATTCCTTCAATAGTATCATCATTCAAATTAACATGAGTTACTTCCACATTTTTATTGCTTTTTATATCCTCTTCTGAAATTCCGAACCCATGATTTTGAGAAGTAACCTCCGCTTTTTTAGTCGCTAAATTAATAACAGGATGGTTAATACCTCTATGTCCATTATGCATTTTATATGTAGAAATTCCTTCTGAAAGAGCAAGTGCTTGATGTCCTAAACAAATTCCAAAAACAGCCTTACCATCAGCAGTAACTTTTTTAACTTCTTTAATAACCTCTGGCATAGCAGATGGATCTCCAGGACCGTTAGACAAAAAGAAACCATCAGGATTCCATTGTTTCATTTCTTCATAAGAAGTATTCATAGGGAATACTTGCAGATAACAATCTCTGTCTGTTAAGCATTTTAATATATTTCTTTTAACACCTAAATCCAAAACAGCAACTTTATTTGATGCATTTTCATCACCAACAAAATAAGGTTTCTTAGTGCAAACAGATGAAGAAAGTTCTAACCCTTCCATTGAAGGGACTTCAGAAAGTAATTTTGTTAACTCGGTAATATCAGTAGTAGCAGTAGAAATAATTGCATTCATAGCTCCTTTATCACGAATATGACGGACAACAGCTCTTGTGTCAACATCTGAAATAACTACTTTATTTTGATCAACAAAATAAGAATTTAAATCACCATCTCCACCATCACGAGAAAAACCATTATTGAAGTTCTTACAAATGAGTCCAGCGATTTTCATGTCATCAGATTCTACCTCATCATTTTTTATACCATAATTGCCTATATGTGAATTAGTAGTAATCATCAATTGACCAAAATAAGAAGGGTCAGTAAACACCTCTTGATAACCAGTCATACCCGTATTAAAACAAAGTTCTCCAGTTGCAAACCCATGAATACCATTAGCTTTTCCATGAAAGATGGTTCCATCTTGCAATAACAATACTGCTGGTTTTTTCTTAATATATTTCATTTAATTTATTTATAAAAAAAGGATAAAACCTAAGCTTTACCCTTTCATTAAATCTTAAAAAGAAGTTATTTAACTACTCTCCTTTTTCTTCTTTATTTTCAGAGTTATCAGCTTCATCTTTAGTTTCTTCCTTTACTTCAGGAGTCTCTTCTATAGCTGGTGTTTCTTCAACAACTTCCTCAACTTTATCTTCAACTATATCTTCAGTAGCTGGATTTTCTTCAACTATTACAGCTTCTTCAACAGCAAGCGCTACATCTTCAATAGCTTTTTTCTTAGTTCTTCTAGCTTTTTTACGCTTAGGCTTATTAGTAGTATAATCTTCATTATAATCAACTAATTCAATAAATGCCATTCTTGCATTATCTCCTAATCTGTTACTTAACTTTAAGATTCTAGTATAGCCACCTGTTCTATCAGCAACTTTTGTTGCAACATCACCAAATAATTCAGTAATAGCTTCTTTTTGTTTTAAGTAAGAAAAAACAGTTCTTCTTGAGTGAGTAGTATCATCCTTTGATTTAGTAATCAAAGGCTCAACATAAACTCTCAAAGCTTTTGCTTTTGCTAATGTAGTCTTAATTCTTTTGTGTTCAATTAATGAACATGCCATATTAGCAAGCATAGCTTTTCTATGTGCTGACTTTCTACTTAAGTGGTTAAATTTCTTTCCGTGTCTCATTTTCTTCTAGTCGTTTAAATTATACCTTACAGTGTCAAAACCGAAAGTTAATCCTTTATCCTTTATTAAATCTTCTAATTCTGAAAGTGACTTCTTACCAAAGTTTCTGAATTTTAACATATCAGATTTTTTGAAAGACACTAACTCTCCTAATGTAAATACTTCTGCAGTTTTTAAGCAATTTAACGCTCTTACTGATAAACCAAATTCAGTTAATTCAGTTTTTAATAGCTGACGCATATGTAAAGTATCTTCATCAAATTCTTCTACAGTCTCTTCTTCTAAGTTAATTTTCTCATCAGAGAATAACATAAAGTGTTGAATTAATATTTTAGAAGCTTCAGTTAATGCTTGCTTTGGGTCAATTGAACCATCAGTAGTAATGTTAAAGTTTAATTTCTCAAAATCAGTTTTTTGCTCAACTCTATAATTCTCAACATTATAATTTACATTTTTAATTGGAGTAAAGATAGAGTCAATTGCAATTGTACCAACTGATGCTTCTTCATTTACATTTTCTTCAGCAGGAACATAACCTCTTCCTTTTGAAATTGTAAACTCCATTTCAAACTTTACTTTTTTATCCAATTCACAAATTAATTGTTCAGGATTTAATACTTGAAAGTTTGATAAACTACTAGCAACATTAGCAGCAGTTACAGTATCACTTTTACTTACAGTTAAAGTAGCAGTTTCTGATTCAACTGAATCAATTTGTTGCTTAAATCTAACTTGCTTAAGGTTTAAGATGATTTCTGTTACATCTTGCACTACACCTTCAACAGTAGTAAATTCATGTTCAACACCAGTTATTTTAATGGAAGTAATAGCAAAACCTTCTAAAGAAGATAATAAAACTCTTCTTAAAGCATTCCCTACAGTTAATCCATAACCTGGCTCTAGCGGACGGAACTCAAAGTTACCTTGGTTAGCTGCTTCATTAATCATTACTACCTCATCCGGCTTTTGAAAATCTAAGATTGGCATATTTTTTATTTTTTTAATTATTCTTATTTAGAGTACAATTCAACAATTAACTGCTCTTTAATGTTTTCAGGAATCTGAATTCTTTCAGGCGCAGCAACAACTTTACCTAATGTAGTTTCAGAGTTAAACTCTAACCACTCCATTTGGCTTGGATTTGCAATCATTGAATTCGTAATTGCTTCTAAAGATTTAGAACGCTCACGCACAGAAACAATATCACCGACTTTTAATGCATATGAAGGAATATTTACATTATCTCCATTTACAGTAATGTGCTTATGAGTAACTAACTGACGAGCAGCTCTTCTTGTAGGTGCAATACCTAATCTAAAAACCACATTATCCAAACGCATTTCACACATTTGCAATAAATTCTCACCTGTTACACCTTTTTTTCTTAATGCTTCCTTAAATAAATTAGAAAATTGCTTTTCTAAAATACCATAAGTAAATTTAGCTTTTTGCTTTTCCATTAACTGCACACCATATTCCGATTGTTTACCTCTTCTTCTTTGGTTTCCGTGTTGCCCTGGACCATAAGCTTTTTTAGCTAATGCCTTGTCTGGTCCAAAAATTGGTTCTCCAAATCTTCTTGCAATTCTTGATTTTGGGCCTGTATATCTTGCCATGTTTTCTTCTTAATATAAATTAATTAAACTCTTCTCTTTTTCGGTGGACGACATCCATTATGTGGTAATGGAGTAACATCTACAATCTCAGTAACGATAATACCAGAATTATGAATAGTTCTGATAGCGGACTCTCTTCCTTGACCAGGACCTTTAACATAAACCTTAACTCTTTTAAGTCCTTTTTCCAAAGCTACTTTTGAGCAATCTTCTGCAGCCATTTGAGCAGCGTAAGGAGTATTCTTTTTAGATCCCCTGAATCCCATTTTACCAGCAGATGACCAAGAAATTACTTGACCTCCTTTATTTGTAAGTGAGATAATAATGTTGTTGAAACTAGCTTGAATGTGCGCTTGTCCTTCAGCTTCAACTCTTACTTTATTCTTTTTTGTTATTTTAGCCATGCTATATATTATTTAGTTGCTATTTTTTTGTTTGCAACTGTTTTTCTTTTACCCTTTCTAGTTCTGGAGTTATTTTTAGTTTTTTGTCCTCTTAAAGGTAATCCCATTCTGTGACGAATTCCTCTGTAACATCCAATATCCATCAATCTTTTGATGTTCATTTTTGTTTCAGCTCTCAATTCTCCTTCAACAGTATATTTATCTCCAACAATTGCTCTAATAGTATTAGCCTCATCATCAGACCAATCCTGAACTTTTTTATCGTGAGACACCTTTGCTTCATCTAAAATTGATACTGCAAAAGATGAACCAATTCCATATACATAAGTTAATCCAATAACTCCTCTTTTGTTTTTTGGTAAATCAATACCTTTAATTCTTGCCATTCTTAACCTTGTCTTTGTTTATATCTTGGGTTCTTCTTATTAATTACATACACGCGACCTTTTCTCTTCACGATAATGCAATCTTCACTTCTCTTTTTTACTGATGCTCGTACTTTCATTTTCTTATCTATTTAATTAGTACCTATAAGTTATTCTACCTTTTGTTAAATCATAAGGAGACATTTCCATTTTCACCTTATCTCCTGGCAACAATTTAATATAAAACTTTCTCATTTTACCAGATATATGCGCAACTACTTCATGCCCATTTTCTAATTCAACTCGAAACATAGCATTTGACAATGCTTGTGTTATCGTTCCATCCAGTTCAATGTTAGCTTGTTTAGCCATTTATCTTTTTTTCTATTTCTTCAAAACTTGATAATATTTCTGCTTTTCTCTTTCGAACAACAATTGTGTGTTCAAAGTGTGCAGATGGTTTATTATCAATAGTTGTTATTGTCCATCCATCATTATGTTGCATTATCTTTCTTGTACCCATATTAATCATTGGCTCAATTGCTATGACTAATCCTTCTTGAATTATTGTTCCTCTTCCTCTTCTTCCGTAATTAGGAACTTCTGGTGATTCATGTAAATTTTTACCAACTCCATGTCCAACCAATTCTCTAACCACTCCATATCCAAAACTCTCAGCATGCTTTTGAACTGCATAGCCGATATCTCCAATTCTGTTTCCTGAAACAGCCATCTCAATTCCTTTGTAAAGCGACTGCTTTGTAACTTTAAGTAATTGTTTTACTTCAGTATCTACTTCACCAACTTCATAGGTAAAAGCAGAATCACCAAAATAGCCATTCATGACTACTCCACAATCAACCGATAAAATTTCTCCATCTTCAAGAACTCTATCATTAGGGATACCATGTACCACCTGATCGTTTGGTGACATACACAATGTATTGGGGAAACCTCCATAACCCTTAAAGGCTGGAACTCCTCCATTATCCCTGATAAACTCTTCAGCAATTTTATCTAATGCTAGGGTAGTAATCCCTGGTTTTATCAGCCCTGCTATCTCAGCATGGGTTTTTGCAACAAGTAAAGAACTATTTCTTATTAAATCAATCTCTTCTTCTGTTTTATAATAAATCATAATTACCTTATGATTACATCATATTACCAGAAGACTTTCCTTTTATCCTTCCTGAATCCATTAATCCATCATAATGACGCATTAATAAATGGCTTTCAATTTGTTGTAATGTATCCAACACTACACCTACTAAAATTAATAATGAAGTTCCTCCATAAAACTGAGCAAACTGCATATTAATTCCTCCAGCCATTGCAAATGCTGGCAAAATTGCAACAGCACCTAAAAATAAAGATCCTGGCAATGTAATTCTTGACATCACTGCATCTAAATAATCAGCAGTAGCTCTGCCGGGCTTAATACCTGGAATAAAACCACCATTCTTTTTCATATCATCAGCCATCTGATTAGGATTAACTGTCATTGCAGTATAGAAATATGTAAATAACACAATCATTACAAAGAACAACAAATTATACCAAAATCCACCAAAATCAGTAAGTAAAGCAGCCATTCCTTGCAAGCTTTCATTTTCAGAAAAACCAACTAATGTGATTGGAACAAACATAATTGCTTGAGCAAAGATTATTGGCATAACTCCAGCAGCATTTACCTTTAAAGGTATAAACTGACGAACTCCTCCATATTGTTTGTTACCAACAACTCTCTTAGCGTACTGCACAGGAATTCTTCTTGTACCTTGTACTAATAGGATAGTAACCATAATTACAACCAATAAAGCTAACATTTCAACCATGAACATTACAAGACCACCACCAGTTGAACCTAATGCAGCAACAAATTCTTGCATTAATGATTGTGGTAAACCAGCAATAATACCAATCATTATTAATAATGAAATTCCATTTCCAACACCTCTATCAGTAATCTTTTCACCCAACCACATTACAAACATAGTACCAGTTACTAAAATAATAATTGACGACATCCAGAATGCTCCTGGTGCTAATAAAAATGCTGATTCAGGTAATGTTGCTTTCAAATTAGCAATATAACCAGGAGCTTGACCACCAGTAATTAAAATCGTTAAATATCTTGTGATATTGTTAATCTTTCTTCTTCCACTCTCTCCTTCTTTTTGTAACTTCTGGAAATAAGGAATAGCCATTCCTAATAACTGAATAACAATAGAAGCAGAAATATAAGGCATAATACCCAAAGCAAAAATAGATGCTTGTGAAAATGCACCACCTGTAAACATGTTTAATAGTCCTAATAAACCATCAGAAGTTTGATCTTGTAGAGCAGAAAGCTGTGCAGGATCAACGCCAGGAATAACAACAAAACAGCCTAATCTGTAAATGGCTAAAATACCTAATGTAGTTAAGAGTCGATTTCTCAAATCTTCAATTCCCCAAATATTTTTTATTGTTTCTATTAATTTTTTCATCTTACTTTTCTGTAATAATTGCAGTACCACCAAATTTTTCGATAGCATCTTTAGCAGTTGCAGAAAAGGCATTAGCTGTAATATCTAACTTAGCTGTAAGCTCACCTCTACCTAAAATTTTAACTAAATCATTTTTCTGTACAAGACCATTATCTATCAAATCTTGCTTAACAACAGTTCCTTTCAATTTTTTAGTATCAATTAAAGCTTGTATAGTATCCAAGTTTACACCATTATATTCAACTCTATTAGGATTTGTAAATCCAAACTTAGGAACCCTTCTTTGTAATGGCTGTTGACCACCCTCAAATCCAATTTTCTTTGAATATCCAGAGCGAGACTTTTGACCATTATGACCTCTTGTTGAAGTACCCCCTTTCTTAGACCCTTCTCCTCTACCTACTCTCTTACTACTTTTTATCGAACCTTTTGCAGGTTTTAAATTATGTAATTCCATATCTGTTATTATTCTACTACAGTTACTAAATGCGAAACTTTCTTAACCATTCCTAAAATTTGAGGTGTAGCATTATGCTCAACAATTGCATTCATTTTTCTTAATCCTAAAGCATCTAAAGTTAACTTTTGATCTTTAGGTCTTCCAATTCTACTTCTAACCTGCTTAATTTTAATCTTGTCCATTCTGATTATATATTATCCGTTAAATACTTTATCCATTGTGATTCCTCTTTGCATAGCAACAGTTCTTGGATCTCTTAATTCTAATAAAGCTTTTAAAGTTGCTTTTACTAAATTATGAGGATTAGAAGAGCCTTTTGATTTTGCTAATACATCTTTTACTCCAGCTGCTTCAAGTACGGCACGCATTGCACCACCAGCTTTAACTCCTGTTCCATGAGATGCAGGTTTAATTAAAACTTGTGATCCACTAAATTTAGATGATTGTTCATGTGGAATAGTACCTTTTAAAATTGGAATTTTAACTAAATTCTTTTTAGCAGATTCAATTGCTTTTTGAATAGCTGTAGCAACATCTTTTGATTACCTAAACCAATTCCTACAATACTTTGCTCATCACCAACTACAACAATAGCTGAAAACCCGAAAGCTCTACCTCC
>CAJQLK010000072.1 GCA_905479165.1 uncultured Flavobacteriales bacterium
TACAGGGGATTGTGTTCTTCTCTTAAATGTTTTAGTTCCTGTAACTACCACTTGATCCAAATTATATACAGATGCTACTAACTCAATATTAATAGTATTTGTTCCATTATTAACTACATTATGAGACTTCTTAGTTATCATTCCAACTGCTGATGCAATAATATGATGATGACCTAATGGTGCATTTTCAATAACATAATTTCCATTTTCATCAGCCGAAACACCCAATTTTACTCCCTCAATAATGATATTTGCAAAAGGTACGACTTCATTTTTTGATGTTATTTTTCCTTTTATTGTTTGCGAATTTGCTGTTACAGAAATCATTAAAAATGCAATTATTACTAGTTTAATTATTCTATTCATTTATTGGTTTTTTTATTTTAGTTAAGCTGTGCAAATTTCTAAATTTTTAGATATGTCTAAATCTTTTTTTATATTAATTTAATTATTACTTTTGCCATATGATTACTTTAGCAGAAGAAAATTATTTAAAAGCTATTTTATCCATTAGTTTAAATTCTGATGGAAAGGTTTCGACCAATGCTATTGCAGGAGAAATTGGAACATCTGCAGCATCAGTATCAGATATGCTAAAGAAATTGCAAGACAAAAAACTTGTAAAATACAAGAAATACAAAGGTGTGTCATTAACAAAAAAAGGAAACTCTTTTGCAACATCAGTAATAAGAAAACATAGATTATGGGAAACTTTTTTAGTGAATAACTTAAACTTTGACTGGGGAGAAGTACATGATGTAGCCGAACAATTAGAGCACATAAAATCAGAAGAACTTGTAGACAGATTAGATGCCTTTTTAGATTACCCAAAATTTGACCCTCATGGAGAACCTATCCCTACAAAAGATGGGGAAATCTCAACAACAAATACTATACCTTTAAATAAATTATCAGAAGGAACAAATGGAAAGGTTATGGGAGTAACATTAGATGAAAAGCCATTTTTAGATTACTTAACAAAGTTAAATATCAGCATAGGGACAGAAATTAAGCTTTTAGAAAAGATATCTTTTGATCAATCAATCAGTATCAAAACAGGAAATACCAAACAACACATCAGTAATGATGTAGCAAAACACCTTTTAATTAAAACAAATTAAACATGGAAAATTACGAATTATACAAATGGTTTGTTCAACAAAGACCTGTAATGCAAGCTCTTTGTGCAGGATTTTTTACTTGGGCGCTAACTGCACTAGGTGCATCTTTAGTATTCCTATTCAAAACATCAAACAGAAAGGTACTTGACATATCATTAGGATTTACTGGAGGAGTTATGATTGCTGCTAGTTTTTGGTCGCTTTTAGCACCATCAATTGCTTATGTTGAAATGCAAAATGAAATGGGAATATCAGATTCACCCGTATGGCTTGCTCCTGCTATTGGTTTCTTTTTAGGGGCTGTTTTCTTGTTTGGGTTAGATAAAATTATACCTCACTTACACATATTTGCTAAAAGAGAAGAAGCAGAGGGAGTTCAAACAAACTGGCGTAAAACTATTCTTTTAGTACTAGCAATTGCTTTACATAATATTCCTGAAGGATTAGCAGTTGGAGTTGCATTTGGAGCATTGGCTAATCCTGAAATATTAGGAATGGAAGGATATTCAGTATTTACAATAGGATCAGCAATTGCACTAGCAATTGGTATAGGAATACAAAACTTCCCTGAAGGATTTGCAGTTTCAATGCCACTTAGAAGACAAGGTGTTAGCAGATGGAAGTCATGGAAATGGGGACAATTATCAGCAATAGTTGAACCAATTTTTGCAGTAATTGGAGCTGCAATTGTAATGACAGTTCTTCCTATTTTACCTTATGCCCTGGCTTTTGCAGCAGGAGCAATGATTTTTATTGTAGTAGAGGAAGTAATTCCTGAAAGCCAAAGAGGTGGAAATACGGATTTAGCAAGTATGGGGCTAATTGCAGGATTTATTGTAATGATGGTGCTTGATGTAGCATTAGGATAGATTTTAGCATTTAGACATAAAAAAAAATTCTGATAATCTAATTTCTAATTACTATCTTTGCCCTCATGTCATCTAATGTAAATATCAAAAATCGTAAAGCAAGCTTTGAATATGAGTTTATTGCTAAATTTGTTGCAGGTATTTCTCTAGTAGGAACAGAAATTAAATCAATTCGTAATAATAAAGCCAATATTTCTGATGCTCATTGCGTTTTCAATGGTGTTGAATTATTTGTAAAAAACTTGCATATTGCTGAATATCCTAATGGTGGCTACATTAATCACGAGCCTAAAAGAGAAAGAAAACTATTACTTAACAGACAGGAACTAAACAAAATGCTAGCTAAAGTAAAAGAAAAAGGAAATTCTATTATTCCTATTCGCCTCTTTATTAACGAAAAAGGAAAAGCAAAACTAGAAATAGCTTTATCCAAAGGAAAAAAGGTGTACGATAAAAGAGAAAGTATAAAAGAAAAAGACCAGAAACGAGATATGGATAGAATTAGAAATATGAGATAATGAAAAAACACATTCTTTCTCTACTACTTATAACAATTCTTTTTGCTTGCAAGAAAGACGATATAAATAATGACAACAGCAACACTGCCACACTTCATTTTTCTACTGACACCATTACTTTTGACACTGTTTTTGCATCTATTGGTTCAATTACTAAAACACTTACCGTTTACAATAAAAATAATTTTGATGTAAAAAGTAATATTGCACTTTTAGGAAATTCTGCCGCTCATTTCCGAATGAATATTGATGGAGTTTCAGGAAATAGTCAAAATAACATTGAAATCCCTGCTAAGGATAGTATTTTTATCTTTTTAGAAGTAACAATTGATCCATCACTAAACACCACCCCATATGTATTGACTGACTCTTTAGTATTTACAACAGGAACAGAGAAACAAGATGTTGATGTAGTTGCATGGGGACAAGACGCGCACTTTCATACAGCAAATTCATATGGAGCTATTATTGACGAAAACGATACTAATCTATTTCCTTATCATCAGTTAGATTGCTCTGAACCTTGGGAGAATGACAAACCACATGTAATATACGGCTATGCTGTTGTTGATCCAGAACAAACACTTATTATAAATGAAGGATGTAATGTTTATCTTCATAAAAACTCAGGAATACTTGTTGGTAACCCTTTTTCTGATCAAAGTGGAGGGAGTATTAAAGTAAATGGAACACTAGGAAATGAAGTTACATTTCAAGGTGACAGACTAGACTCTTGGTACAAAGATTTACCAGGACAATGGGATAGAATTTGGCTAATGCCAGGCAGTATTGATAACGAGTTTAACTATGTAATAATCAAAAATGGAAGTATTGGCATACATGCCGATTCATCAGCCAACAGTAATCCAACCGTAACAATCAACAATACTATTATAGAAAATATGTCCTCTATTGGCATTTTAGGACAGGAAGCTAAAATAGCAGCTTCAAATACAATTGTAAGCAGATGCGGACAATATACAGTTGCCTGTAACATTGGAGGGTCTTATAACTTCACCCATTGTACTTTCGCTAACTACTGGAACTTTAGCAACAGAAAGACGCCATCTATCCTGTTGAACAATTATTATGAAGGTGCTGACGGGAATATTTACATTAGAGATTTGGATGCAGCTAATTTTACCAATTGCATTATTAATGGATCTCTTTCTACCGAGGTAAGTTTTCAAGAACAGGAACTAGGCGAATTCAATTATACTTTTGACCATTGCCTTATCAAGCTAGACCCAACAATTGATATTGATAATGAGTATTACGAAAACGTAATCATTAATCAATCTCCAAAATTTGTAGATGCATACGAAAATAACTTTCATTTAAAAGAAAACTCTCCTGCTATTGATGCTGGAATTGGGCCAAGTGATATTGATATTAACGGAAACCCAAGAAACTCTCCTGATTTAGGAGCTTATGAGTTTGAGTAATTATAAATCTCTTAAGAATTCTACTGTATCTACCCCATCCGCATAGTCCCAAAGGTTGGGCTTTTGCGTATTTCCAAAGGGAATATACTTTTTTGAAACAACACATTGCAGTTGTTCAGCATTTTCTTCCACAAACTGCTCGACCGTATGCATATCGTTATAGAATTCATAATACAACATAGCAACTGGGGAAAGTAAGGATTTATCCTCTTTCATAAGTAGAAATCCATTTTCAATCAAATCATTACTTCCCATTAGGAAAATGGCTTTATTATAATCGTAATTATTACCATATTTTTTATGATTTATCACATCAGAATAGCGATAGAATGCTTTAAACAGATTATCCAAGTCAAACCCTTTTGGCAAAAATAACTTGGAAACATTACGGCAGCCTAGACCAAAATAAGCAAACACATCATTGGCCAATCCTTGCAATTCCATATCCGATTCACTGCCGTCCAACACAGCAACTGACCTTCTATTTTTACGGATTATCTTTTTAGCCCCTTTAAAATAATACTCAAAATACTCAGCAGAATTATCACTTCCTGTAGCAATTACGGCATCAAACTTTCTGTTTTTTACTTCTTCAATAAAGGAAATACGCTCCTTAAATTCAGGGGCAATACTGATGAGTTTATCAATAAGTAACCTCAAAAGCACATTATCGGTACTTGACATTTTAATCACTACTTTATGTCCTGAAATAAGCACAGTAAGAAAATCATGAAAACCTACTAAAGGAATATTACCTGCCATGATGATAAGTATCTTTTTTGGGCTCGCTACCTCCTTTAGTTTATAAGGACTCAGCCAAGCGGAAAACATATCTACTCTTAACTGCTCGTTCCAAGCGTTTAGGGCTTTATCAATATTTTCCTTGGTAAACCAAGGGTTGAGCACCTCTGCAGAGAACAATTTTTCAGCTGACTCTTGCTGTATCTCCGTTTTTAAATATTCCCCTAAATGAGTAAATGCCAGTATTCTTGCTTGTAAATTCATCAAATAATTATCTTTGTACAAAAGTAATTTTTTGTCACCATCTTCTAAATGAAAAAACTAATATTAATTAACATTCTTGTATTTTTATGCTTTTCAGCATTCGCCCAAAAAGGAAATGCTACCCTATTTGCTGAGTATGAAGACACTTTAAAAGTGATGGCTCACATTATAATGAATGCTGATACTGAAGAAGCAAAAAGAACAGCAAATACAGCATTTATTGAAAATTTAACTGAAGTACTGCAATATGAAAAGTCTTTTAAATTCCCTTTCGACTCTTTATTAACTACAGGTAGAGTTTACTCCCCAGATAATACTTTTAGGATCTTTAGTTGGCTCCTTAAAAAAGACAATGGTACTTATGAATATTATGGTGTAGTGCATTATCAAAACAAAAAAAGAAAACGATTTGAAGTAATTCCTTTAGTAGATAATTCTGCAAATATTAGAAACCCAGAACAAGAAGATTTAGATGCTACAACTTGGTTTGGAGGTCTAGTCTATAATATTATTTACATCAAAAAAAGTGGTAGAAAATACTACACCATACTATCATGGGATGGGCATGATGGATACAGTACGAAGAAGATAATTGATGTAATGTATTTCTCTGGTAAAAACAAAATTAAATTCGGACTTCCAATCTTTAAAAAATCAAAAAAAGAAAGTCAGAAAAGAGTAATTCTACAATATGATTCTAAAACAGTAATCAGTGTTAATTATGAAGAGAAAGAAGAACGTATAGTTTTTGACCATTTAGTTGCTAGTCGTAAAGATTTAACTGGACTTTATGAATACTACATACCTGAAGGAACATTTAATTCCTACAACTACAAAAAAGGGAAATGGTGGTTGGAGCAAGATGTTGATATAAGAAATCAAACGAAAGTAAAAAAATACAAAAAACCCAAAAGAGGGTTAACACCAAATTAGATAATAGACAACTACTTTTACTGATAATAGAAAATAGACAAAATCTAAATAATTAAAACTTAATACACACATATAATTTATGTTAAAACACTATCAATCAAAGCTAGTTATAGCAGGATGTGATGAGGCAGGTAGAGGTTGTTTAGCTGGTCCAGTAGTTGCAGCTGCTGTTATACTCCCAAAGCAGTTTAATAACAATATACTTAACGATAGTAAAGTCCTTTCAGAAGAGAAAAGAGAGTTACTCAGGCTAATAATAGAAAAAGAAGCTATTTCATGCACTGTAGGAATTGTAAGTCCAAAGGAAATTGATAAAATAAATATCTTAAATGCCTCCTTTTTAGCAATGCATAGGGCAATTGAAATATTAAATACCAAAGCAGAACTTTTAATTATTGATGGAAATCGTTTTAATCCATATCCTAATACTCAGCATGAATGTATCATTAAAGGTGATGGGAAGTATTTATCTATTGCTGCTGCTTCAGTTTTAGCAAAAACCTATCGTGATGATATTATGAAAGAGCTAGATAAAAAACACCCTAATTACTTCTGGAAAAACAACAAAGGATACCCTACAAAACAACACAGAAAAGCAATAGCAGAATTTGGAAGCACTAAGCATCACAGAAAAAGTTTTCAACTACTTACTAATCAGCTGAATTTGTCTCTATAAATTATTAATTTTGCTTTTTACCATTTAAGTCATATGTTCAAAACAATATTGAAAATTTCTATTCCAATTTTATTAATTGGAATCATACTTTTTATTGCGTACAATACTTACCAAAAAACACTAAATTCTACTGAAGATCCTATTAAAGTGATTCCAACTAATGCTTCAGTAATTATAAAAATTAATGATGTAAGGAATTTAAGCAGAAACTTAGAGCTCACAACTCTTTGGGAGCAATTAGGGCACATTGAGTACATCAAGTTTAACAACACTCAAATTAAAGAGATAAGCGAGTTTTTTACTTTAAACCAGGAAGTATTTAAAAGCAACACTCTTTTTGTGTCTTACCATAAGGTAGGTGCAAATAATAGCGGAACACTGTTCAGTACTACTTTCAACAGATTAACTGCATTAACGAACGAGACTATTATACAGTTATTTGGAAATGGAAATAGCACATCAGAATATGACAATCAAAAGATTTTCTTTTTAGATAAAACTG
>CAJQLK010000073.1 GCA_905479165.1 uncultured Flavobacteriales bacterium
AAGTTAAATTCATTTTGTAATACATAGGCATAAGTATTACAGTTTGCAATATTCGATAATTTTGGAATTCCTTTTGAACTAACAGTAGTAGCAACTATACTATTAATATGGGTTTATACTTTTAGAAGCGGAATAAAAACTATTATCTGGACAGATACTCTGCAGACTTTATTTATGCTAATTGCAGTGGGAATGAGTCTGTATTTAATATCAGTAGATATGAATTTGAGCTTTAGTGCTTTGGTTGGTACAATAGAGGAATCGGATTACTCGCAAATATTTTTTTGGGAAGGGAAGCAACACTTTGTTAGTCAGTTTTTAGCAGGTTCATTTATGGCTATAGTAATGACGGGATTAGACCAGGATATGATGCAGAAGAATCTTAGCTGTAAGAGTTTAGTAGATGCGCAAAAGAATATGTTTTGGTTTAGTATCGTATTGGTGTTTGTTAATCTGTTGTTTTTATCCTTAGGAGCATTGCTTTATATATATGCTGCAAATAATAGCATAACCTTTAATAAGGCAGATGATTTATTTGCTGCTGTTGCCTTAAGTGGCAACTTAGGAGTAGGAGTGGGGGTACTTTTTATTTTAGGATTGATTGCTGCTGCTTACTCTAGTGCTGACTCTGCTCTTACATCACTTACAACGTCCTTTTGTATTGATATTTTAGGGTTTGATGATAATTCAGGGGCTAAGAAGGTAAAGCAAAGAAAATTGGTTCATTTTGGTTTTTCGGCATTATTGGTAGTAGTTATTGTTATCTTTAAAGAGATAAATGATGATAGTGTAATTGCATCCTTATTTAAGGTTGCTGGTTATACCTACGGACCATTGCTTGGAATGTATGCTTTTGGGCTTTTTACTAAACTAAACGTAAAAGATAAATTAGTGCCCCTAGTTGCAGTTATTTCTCCTGTAACTGCTTATGTATTGCAATTGTTTATTCCATTTGGTTTTGAATTGCTAATTGTGAATGGCGCACTTACTTTTGTTGGTTTGTTAATTATTATTAGAAATTAAAAAGAGGAGCCAAAAGCTCCTCAATTTAGAACTAAACAAATAAAAAACTTAAAATTACTAACTGCAATTAAAAAAATAATATTGATTTTTATCTTAAAACAAGAAGTTATGTAGGATTTTAATAAAAGCTAATCAACCAACAACTTAAATAGCCTTTTTACTTTTATAAAGGTAAGTTACCCCAATAATAGCTGTAAGAATCAAACTAAAAGAGATGATTTCAGCTTGAGTAATCCCTCCCAATATATTGTATTCAGTATTAATCCTTATCTTTTCAATAAAGAAACGTTCCACACCATTAAATGCTAAATAAATAAAGAATAAAGCTCCTGGGACTTTGATGTGCTTACGCAAAGCCCAAAGAATACCAAAAATTGCAAGAGACATAATCACCTCATAGAACGCAGTAGGCCATACAGGGTTAGCTAATTCCATACAGAAGTTTCCAGTACAGCCCTGAATCGGAACGCCTGCATTTATTACATTATGAGGAAAAGTGTAGCTCCACATCCAATCAGGTAAAAAGCTCATCCATTCTGGTTTAGGAGCAAGATTATCAATTCCCCAATCCCCATCACCTGACATTTGACAACCAATTCGCCCAACCCCATAAGCTAGCATTAATCCTGGAGCAGCACTATCAATTAAATGTTTGGTATTAATTTTATATTTATTAGCATACCATATTACTGATACAGCTCCTGCAATAAGTCCACCATAAAAAGTAAGTCCACTAAATGATATTAACTGCCCAATAGGATCCGCCAAAAAGGTATCCATATTTTCTAAGTTATGAAATATTTTAGCACCAATAATACCTGAAACAGCTGCTATCATTGTCATATTTCCTACTAACTCAAATGGGTGAACTGTTTTTTCAATTGTTTTAGGAGTAGCAAGTTTAGTTTTATTGTTTTCGGTCCACTTTAAATAAAATGAAATAGCTGCAATAAGAAGACCTCCTAATAAATTTCCTCTAGTTGAAAGGATGAAATCCTGAGGGTTGTTTACTAAATCAGTATAATGAAAAAGAGCCTCAATAAACTTGAATCCGATAAAGAATCCAGTAATTAAACTGCTTATTATTTCTGATGTTGTTAAACTTTCCCCAATAATCTCATTAACTTTAGTACTGCTTAAAAACCCTTCTTTTTCTTTTCGTTTAAGTTCATTGCTAATTATCCAAGATGCAAATATAAATGCTATCGCTACCCAAAAACCAAAAGTCTGTATTGGAAGTGGAATGTTAATTCCAAATAAATCAAAAAGTAAATGACTAATAGTAGGGTACATAGTTTAGTTTTTGGTTGTTAGCAATCGAGCTTTCATCATGCCATCTGTATCAATTTCTAAAAGCTTAATTCTTTTTTTTGTTCTGCAGATATCTGAGTTAAACGGAAGTTTTACTTTGATGTAATTGTCAGTAAATCCGTAAATCATTCCATCTCTATTGTCTTGCTCGAAAAGTGCAGTATGTTCTGTGTTTAAATATTTTTGATAAAATGCTCTTTGCAACTTGTTAGATAGTATTCTAAGTTGTTTACTTCTATCAGCTCTGGTTTTTTTGCTTACTACACCCTCAAAACCAATAGCAGGAGTGTTTTCTCTTTCAGAATAAGAGAAAACATGCAAGTAAGAGATAGGTAAGTCCTTTATAAAGTTGAGTGTTTTATTAAATTCTTCATCTGTCTCACCAGGGAAACCTACAATTACATCAGCACCTATGCATACATCATCAATTTTATCTACAATAGTGTTGATTTTATTACGATATAATTTAGTTTGATATCTTCTCTTCATTCTTGCTAGAACTTGATTAGAACCTGATTGCAAAGGGATGTGAAAATGGGGCATGAATTTATTAGAATGCTTTACAGTGTTAATAATTTCATCAGTAATTAAATTTGGCTCTATTGATGAAATCCTATAGCGTTCAATACCCTTTACTTTTTCTAGTTCAGCAATGAGTTCTCCAAAGTTTTTGTTATTGTTCTTATCTTTAAATTCTCCAATATTAACACCTGTAATTACTATTTCCTTAATATCATTAGCTGCAATTTCATTAGCACTTTTAATGATATTTTCTATACTATCGCATCTGCTTTTTCCTCTTGCTAGTGGAATAGTGCAATAAGTACATGGGTAATCACAACCATCCTGTATTTTAAGGAATGATCTGGTTCTTTCATTTAAAGAGTAAGAAGTAAAATAATCTAGCTCCTCAATTTCACAGCCATGTATTTCAGTTTCTTCAACCGTATTTAAATTGGTTAAAAGTTGAGGTAAATTAAACTTTTCATGTGCACCAAGCACCATATCTACTCCTTCAATGTCTGATATTTCTTTTGGTTTAAGCTGAGCAAAGCAACCTGTCACCACTATAAAAGCAGAAGGGGATTTTTTTTTAGCTTTTCTTATTATTCTCCTGCATTCTCTATTTGCATTTTCAGTAACTGAACATGTATTAATTACATATAAATCAGCTGCATCTTCAAACTCAGTTTTAATAAAACCAATATCAGCAAGCTGTCTAGCAATAGTGGAAGTCTCTGAGAAATTGAGTTTACAACCTAATGTGTAGAATGCTGCTTTTTTAAATTTAAACATCTTGCAAAAATATATAAACGCAAAAAGAAATTATCATTTTGTAACCAAATTTATTTTGATGCCGTAATATAAAGTAAGTTTTCCAAAACTTTTGTTTGACTAAAGATAAAAATTATGACAATATTATTATTTCTTAGTTTCTTTTTTAAAAAAAAGTTTAGCTTAAAAATAGCTCGACAATGCAAATACCTTTTCCTAGTCCTAATAGCTATGCTTGTATCCTTTAGTGCAACCCCACAAGTAACTGCTGATTTTACGACAAACTCTGCAACATCAGGTTGTGGCTCTCTAGTAATAGAGTTTGAAGATTTATCTGCTGGTAGCCTATCATCATGGTTATGGGATTATGGAAATGGTAATAATATTTACCTAAATTAGCCAACTTAAAACTTAATTATGATATGGAGAGTTGGCTTTTTTATTTTATTGCTTTTTGTTACAGCTTGTGGAATTGATGTTGATAATTCTGACAAGAAGATATTTAGGTATAATGAATCAGTAGGAATACATACTTTAGACCCTGCATTTTCTAAGGATCAAGCAACAATCTGGGCAACTAATCAACTCTTTAATGGTTTAGTTCAGTTGGATCTTGATTTAAATGTAAAGCCTTCTGTTGCAAAAAGTTGGGATATTTCTTCTGATGCTCTAAATTATACTTTTAATTTGCGTAATGATGTCTTTTTTCACGACCATGAGTTGTTTAAAAATGGTAAAGGAAGAAAGGTAAATGCTGCTGATTTTGAGTATTCATTTAAAAGGCTTTTAGATAAAGATTTTGCTGCTCCAGGTGCTTGGGTTTTAGGAAATGTAGATTCTTTTACTGCCTTAAATGATAGCATCTTTATAATCAAATTGCAAAAACCTTTTCCTGCATTTTTATCATTATTGAGTATGCAATACTGCTCAGTAGTTCCGAAGGAAATTATTGATAGTTCTGATTTTAATAGAAATCCTATAGGAACAGGTCCTTTTAAGTTTCAATTATGGCAAGATGGAGTAAAGTTAGTTTTCAGAAAGAACCCTTCTTACTTTGAAAAAGAAGGAGAGGAGCAATTACCCTATTTAGATGCAGTAGCCATAACATTTATAAAAGATAAGCAATCAGCATTCTTGCAATTTATTAAAGGTAATTTAGATTTTATATCAGGAATTGATGCTTCTTACAAAGATGAAATACTTACTAAAAATGGAGAATTAAAAACTAAGTATAAGGATATTGTTAATTTACAATCTCAGCCGTATTTAAATACAGAATACTTAGGTTTTTTGATGGATAATAATCCTCTACCACTAGAAATCAGGAAAGCTATTAATTATGGTTTTGATAGGGTAAAAATGCTTAAATACTTAAGAAATAATATTGGAACGCCTGCAATAAATGGATTTGTACCTATGGGTTTACCTTCATTTAATACAAATGTAATTGGCTATAATTATAATCCTGAAAAAGCTAAAAAGTTGATTTTGGATAGTCATTTTGATTCTAAACAAGAAATTTTACTTTCAACTACATCTTCTTATCTGGATTTATGCGAGTACATTCAAAATAGTTTGCAAGAAATTGGATTGAATATTATTATTGAGGTTAATCCGCCATCTACTCATAGGCAAATGGTTGCTACTTCCAATCTTAATTTTTTCAGAGGAAGTTGGATTGCTGATTATCCAGATGCAGAAAATTATCTTTCTTTGTTTTATAGTCAGAATTTTTGCCCTAACGGACCAAATTATACGCACTTTAAAAGTGTAGAATTCGATGCTTTATATGAAAAGGCACTTTCAGAAACTCATGTTGAAACTAGACATATTTATTATCAGAAAATGGATAAACTGATTATTGAAAGTGCTGTTGTGATGCCTTTGTACTATGATAGGGTATTGCGTTTTATGAATATAAATATTACAGGTTTTGAAAGCAATGCTATGAATTTACTTGATTTAAAAAGAGTAAGAAAGTAAACTCTAGATATTAATACAATTACTATTTTTGCTGAAATTCAATTTACCTTATGAAAATATCATACAACTGGCTTAAAAATTATTTAAATCTTAACCTTCCAGCTGAGGAAGTTTCTGTTTTATTAACTGATATAGGATTAGAAGTAGAGGGAATAAAAGAAATAGAAACTGTAAAAGGTGGCCTTAAGGGAGTGGTAATTGGTGAAGTACTTACAAAGATACAACACCCAAATGCTGATAGACTAAGTCTTACAACTGTTAATATTGGAGAAGATAAGCCATTACAAATAGTCTGTGGAGCTCCTAATGTTGCTGTTGGGCAAAAAGTTCCTGTAGCTACAGTGGGTACTTGGCTTTATTATGACGATAATAAATTTAAGATTAAAAAAGGGAAAATAAGAGGAGAAGAATCAGTAGGTATGATTTGCGGAGAAGATGAATTAGGTATTGGAGAAGATACTGATGGTATTATGGTATTAGATATTAAAGCAAAAGTAGGTATGCCTGCTAGTGATTATTTTCAATTAGAATCTGATATAGTTTTTGATATTGGACTAACTCCAAATCGTTCGGATGCTATGGGGCATATTGGTGTGGCTCGTGATTTACTTACCGTTTTGAATCATAGAGGTAGTAAATTAGAAATGTGCAAGCCTTCAACTAAGAATTTTAAGGTTGACAACACAAATAGAACTATTGCTGTTGAAGTAAAAGACAATGAACTTTGCCCTAGGTATTCTGCAGTGAGTATTAGTAATGTTAAAGTTGCTGATTCCCCTCCGTGGATTCAGAATAAATTAAAAGCAATTGGTATAACGCCAATCAATAATATAGTAGATATTACTAACTATGTTTTGCATGAAATTGGGCAACCTTTACATGCTTTTGATATTGCAAAAATTGAGTGCAAAAAAGTAGTTATTGCTACTGTAAATGATAAAACTAAGTTCACTACTTTAGATGATATTGAAAGAGAACTTTCATCTGATGATTTGATGATTTCTAATACTAGTAGTCCAATGTGTATTGCGGGTGTATTTGGTGGTGCTGATTCTGGGGTTTCCGAAAGTACTACTGATGTGTTTTTAGAATCTGCTTATTTTAATCCTGTAAGTGTTCGTAAAACCGCTAAAAGGCACACACTTAGCACGGATGCTTCTTTCCGTTTTGAAAGAGGTTGTGATCCAAATAGTACGGTTTATGCATTAAAACGAGCAGCATTATTAATTCAAGAAATTTGTGGTGGAACAATTTCTTCAGAAGTGGTTGATATTTATCCAACTAAAATAGAACATTTTGAAGTTGAATTGACTTATGCTAAGATGGATGCTTTAATTGGTGAAGTTATTGATAGAGAAGTAGTGAAAGATATTCTTACAGATTTAGAAATTGAGATTACAAATACTACTGATGAAGGACTTTCTTTATTAGTCCCTCCTTTTCGTGCTGACGTGCAAAGAGAGGTAGATGTTATTGAAGAGATTCTGAGAATTTATGGATTTAACACTGTAGCAATTCCATCTAAATTAAATACTACTATTTCATATTCTGATGGACTTAATACTGAAAAATTAAGTAATATTATTTCTGATTTACTGTCTAGCACTGGTTTTAAT
>CAJQLK010000074.1 GCA_905479165.1 uncultured Flavobacteriales bacterium
TTGAACAGAAAGGTTAATTGCTTTATTAACATCAGTATGCCAAGTTAAGTCTTTTTGTTGTGCAAATCCGTTAAGAGAAAATGCGATTAATAATACTGCTAATAAATTCTTCATTTTTTTTTTTTTTTAGTGGATGCCGTGCATCAGTTTTTTAATAAATGGCGATATAATAACAACGAATAATGATATAAATATTGTAACAAATCCTATCTGGCCATAGATACTATTGTATTGTAAAAGGATTGCTACTGCTTCATTTGAAGTGTCTGGGTTTCCCATAAACCAATTGCTTAAATCAGAAAGCCAATTACTTTCTACCTCATTTCCAGAAGTTGTAAGTTTTGCAATCACTCCAGAAATATAATGAGCAAAAGTGGAAGATAAGAACCATACTCCCATCATAAATGCTGCAATCTTCTTTGGTGCTAGCTCTGTTACTTTTGATAAACCTATTGGAGATAAAAATAACTCCCCTGTAGTAATTAAGAAATATCCTAAGAACACAAATAAGAAAGGGATTTTTCCATCTTCACCCATGAAGTGAGCAGTAGATGCAAATATCAAGAAGCCTAATCCTAATTGGAAAATACCTAGTGCAAATTTCATAGGAGTATTTGGATTCTTATTTAACCCACCTAATTTTGTCCACATCCAAGAGAATGGAATAGCTAAAAGAACAATATAAAAAGGATTAATTGCATTTGTTTGAGATGCGGTCATCCCAACTAGATTTACACATTTGTCAACCCAAACGGTAATTGAACTTCCTGCTTGCTCAAAACATGCCCAAAAGATTGTGCAAAATACTGCAAGTATCATAATTGCAATTAGCCTATCTCCACTTTGATGATCTTTCTGTACAACTTTAAAATCGTAAATAATATATCCAACATAAATTAGTACGGCACTACCAACAATAGTTAGTACATCACCTAATACTTCTGATTGTGTGTCAAGTATAATAAGGTATGCAAATACAGGTACAGCTAAAAATCCTAAGGCATAAATAAAGTTAGTAATAGATAATCCTGCTATTTTCTTTCCAATATACTCGGCTGGTTGCAATCCTTTATCTCCTAATACATTTGCATTAATTCCTTTCCAGAACACCACTAAGCCTGCTAGCATTCCAATTCCTGCTGCTCCAAAACCCCAGTGCCATCCATAAACTTCGCCTAAATAACCACAAAACAGAGGAGCAATCATAGCTCCTAAGTTAATACCCATATAAAATATAGTAAACCCTCCATCTCTTTTTACATCTCCTTCTTCATAAAGAGAACCAACTAATGTTGAAATATTAGGCTTAAAGAATCCATTACCGATAATTAATAATCCAAGGGCTCCATAAAAGAAGAAATCTGTTGGGAAAGCCATAAAGAAGTGTCCTAGTGCCATAAGAACTCCACCATAAATTATCGATTTTCTGTAGCCCATAAATTTATCAGCTAAATAGCCGCCAATGAGTGGGGTTAAATACACTAGAGCACCATAAGCAGCATAAATTCCATATGCTACTTCTTCATTATTTTCAAGATGTGCATAATAATCTTTTATTAAATACAGGGTAAGTAATGCGCGCATTCCATAGAATGAGAATCTTTCCCACATTTCAGCAAAAAACAAATAGAATAATGCCTTAGGATGCCCTTTCTTATCTAGATAGCTTTTTGCAATATATAATATTAAAATTGTAAAAAGGATGTAGCCAATAATTTGTATCATAATAATTTTTTGTTTTTAATATTTGCCGAAAATAGTAAATTTTTCCGTTATAGATTATCTAAAATAAAATCTGTCATTTTTTTGTATAAATGGTAGCGTGTATTACCGCCATATATCCCATGATTTTTATCAGGGTAAATGAACAAATCGAATTGCTTGTTTGCTTCTACAAGAGCAGAAATCATTTCCATAGTGTTTTGTAAATGTACATTGTCATCAGCACTTCCATGAACTAATAAATAATGTCCTTTTAGTTTATCCACATGATTAATTGGTGAATTTTCATCATATCCACTAGCATTCTCTTTGGGAGTTTGCATGTAACGCTCAGTATAAACATTATCGTAATAACGCCAATTGGTTACTGGAGCAACTGCTATTGCTAATGAGAAAAAATCTGCACCTTTTGTAATTGCTAATGATGACATATAACCTCCATAACTCCAACCTTGAATACCTATTCTATTTGCATTAATGTAAGACAAGCTACCAAAGTATTTTGCAGCATTTATTTGGTCAATAGTTTCGTATTTACCTAATTCTTTGTAAGTCATTTTTTTGAACTCAGCACCTTTACCTCCTGTTCCTCTATTATCGACGCAAGCAACAATATATCCTTTTTGAGCAAGCATTTGGTACCAGTAATAATTTGTCCAACCAAAAGAGTTGGTTACTTGTTGCGAACCTGGACCTCCATATAAAAACATATAAAGAGGATATTCTTTGTTTTTATCAAAATCAGGTGGTTTAATCATCCAAGCATTTAGTTCAGCATCTACAGTTTTGATAGTGAAAAATTCTTTTTCTGAAAGATTAAAATCTTCCATTTTAGTTTCAAAATCAGCATTGTCTTCCAAAACTTTAAGTTGAGTTCCATCAGCTTTATGAAGTGTAAATTTTGGAGCAGAATTGGCAGTAGAGATAGAATTCATATAATATTTTAGTCCATTACTAAATGATGCAGTGTTTGTACCTAAATTAGTGGAAATTTTTCTTTTTTCATCAGTATCTAAATTTTGAACAAAAAGAGAACGATTTATTGAACCATCTTCAGTAGAGGTATAGTATATTTCCATCTTGTCAGAATCTACTCCATGAAAGGATGTTACTTCCCAATCTCCTTTTGTAATTTGAATTTCACCTCCCTCAAAATCTTTTAAATACAAATGATTGAAACCATCTTTTTCTGATGTCCAAATAAAATTATCCTGAGGAAGAAATGTTAAATTATCATTTATATCAATATAGTATTTATCTTTTTCAGTAAAGAGAATTTTATTACTCCCATCATTTGCATTAGCAACTATAAAGTCTAATTCATTTTGATGGCGATTCATTGCTAGTATTACTAATTTTCCTTCAGAGTTAGTCCATTTAATTCTAGGGAAATATTCATAATCTTTTTCAGTGTAAATGAAAGTGCTTTGAGCTTCTTTTACATTGTAAGTGTAGATTTTTACAACTGAATTATCTTCTCCTGCTTTAGGGTATTTAAAAATTTCCTGAGCAGGGTATAAGCCACCTTTAAATAAGTCCATTGAAAATTCTTTTACATTGCTTTCGTCAAACTTGTAATAAGCTAAATAATCTCCATTTTTTGACCATTCAAATGAACGGACTAAAGCAAATTCTTCTTCATAAACCCAATCAGAAGCACCATTAATAATATGATTCTTTTTTCCATCAGTTGTAACTTGAGTAATCTTTTCACTTCTGATATTTTTTATATAAAGATTATTATCAAAAACATAAGCTACTTTTTCTCCATTTGGTGAAAATGTTGCATACATTACTTTGTCATCTGTTAGTTTTTTTAATTTGTCCGTGAAAATATTATATATATAATATACTGACTTTGAGGAATAGCGGTAAATTTTCTCTGTCTCTGTGCTTAATAATAATTGCTTTTCATCATCAGAAAAAGTATAATTGTTAATTCTTTGAATATCGAAATCAGCACTTGAAAAAAGTGTACGAACCTTTTTGCCATCTTTAAATTGATGCTTTATAATTTCCTGCCCCTTTTCAGTTTTTTCCATAGTAGTATAATGTTCTCCATCATTCATGGAATTGAATCCTCCAATATATGATGGGTAAAAAGTGTAATTCTGCCATAAATCATCAAGAGTAATATCTCTTTTTTGAGCAAAAATTGTAGTGATAATTAATATTGCTACTAAAAGTGTTAGTAATTTTTTCATTTTAAAATGTAAGTTTAAATTAGCTGTGGCGAATTTAATTAAATTTGTGATGTGGAATACAAGAAGATAAATATTGATGATTTAGCAGTTTTAATAGAAATTGTTGGTACTGATTTTGTTTTTTCAGATGAAGACAAATTACTGGAATATAGTAGTGACGAAACTGAGGATTTATCTTATCCTCCAGAAGTAGTTTTAAAACCTAAAACTACTGAGGAAATCTCAAAAATTATAACCTATTGCAATGATAAATTAATTTCTATTACACCTTGTGGAGCAAGAACTGGTTTAAGTGGCGGAAGTTTGCCTATAAAAGGAGGAATTGCTTTAAGTACAGAACGGTTAAATTCTATTATTGAAATTGATGATAGAAATTTACAAGCAAAGGTTGAACCTGGTGTTATCAATCAAGTTTTTAGAGATGCAGTAGAGGAGAAGGGACTTTTTTACCCGCCAGATCCTGCAAGTAAAGGAAGCTGTTTTCTAGGTGGAAATTTGGCAGAGAATTCTGGTGGTCCGAAAGCACTCAAATATGGTGTTACAAAAGATTATGTTTTAAACTTGGAAGTTGTTTTACCTACAGGAGAAATTATTTGGACAGGAGCGAATGTCCTTAAAAACTCAACTGGATACAACTTAACACAATTGATGATTGGAAGTGAAGGTACTCTAGGGATTATTACTAAAATTGTTTTCAAACTTATCCCTTTACCAACCAAAGATATTAGCATGCTTGTACCATTTTCTTCTGCTGAAAAAGCTTGTGAAGCAGTTTCTGCAGTTTTTAGAGCTGGAATTACTCCATCAGCTTTAGAGTTTATTGAAAGAGATGCGATAGATTGGACAATAAAATATACTGATGTGGAAATTCAAATACTAGAAGATGTACAAGCTCATCTTTTAGTTGAAGTTGATGGAAATGATATTGATTTACTTTATAAGGATTGTGAAAAAATTGCTGAAGTTATGGAGCAATTTGATTGTGGAGAGATTCTTCTTGCTGATAGTGAAAGTCAAAAAGAACAATTATGGAAATTAAGAAGAGCGGTAGGTGAGGCTGTAAAAGCAAATTCGGTATATAAAGAAGAAGATACTGTAGTCCCTAGAGCTGAATTAGCAAAACTATTAATAGGAGTAAAAGAAATTGGCGGAAAATATGGGTTCAAATCAGTTTGCTATGGACATGCAGGAGATGGAAATTTACATGTAAATATTATAAAAGGAGAGATGTCTGACTCTGATTGGAACAATAAACTGACTTTTGGAATCAGAGAAATATTTGAACTTACCAAAAATTTAGGAGGGACAATTAGTGGTGAACACGGAGTAGGTTTAGTTCAGAAGGAATATTTAGGTATTGTTTTATCTGATAAAAACATAGAACTACAAAAAGGAATTAAAAAACTTTTTGATCCGAATCAGATTTTAAATCCTGGAAAAATATTTTAATTCTTAGTCAAATTTTAATCCTCCCAGTTTAAAAAACAAATTAAATCTTAAGATATTTGAATAGTTATCAAAGTGTACTACACCTTCCTCTGTGATTAAAGGGAGGTAAAGTTGTAATCCTCCATTAAATCCAGGGCCATTTGCAATAGCATTAAGTGCAAATCCACTTCCATATGCAATTTTAGATCCATTTGTTCCCAATTCTGCATATAATGACATGGTTTTGAGTAAATTATAATCAATATATGTTGATGCAAGAAATTGACTTGAATTTAAAGAATCATTTGTAAAATGCTTTAACCCACCTTCTCTTGAGAAATATTGTTGTTGGTATGGTAAGTTGTGGTTAGAGCTATTATCTCTAGAGAACACTCTTTCATTGAACATGTAATCATCTGATCCGTTCCAAGCACTCATTTTTAAGTTATATATATTATCCTCTGTATTTACATAGCCTATATACCCTCTAATATTAAGCTGCTTTTTTTGATTAATCATTTTTCGAAAAAACCCACCTAATTGAATCTTGCTATAATTATGTCCTTTTTCAATTGAAGAGTAAGCTGAAAATGGATTAATAGTTCTGTTGTTCGCATAACCAAACTGTGCATTAATAAAACCTAGAGTTTCCTCTTCTTTTACTAAATGAACATAAGAGGCATTTAAATATTTATAGATTTTACTTCTTAAAGAAGGTTTTTTGAATTCAATATTTAATTGAGGCATAATCCTTGTATATTCTTTGTTATAATCATACAGATATTGCCTAGCATCAACACTTAATGTTAAGCTATGGTATTTGGCGGTTTGACTAAACTTTTTGTAAGAGAGCTTTATTTCACCAGTAAAATCTTTTGTTCCATTATTGTACAATGGAATAACTTTATAAGCAAACCCACCTTTTGGTAAAAACTGATTATAAATTTTTAATCCATAAGAATGCTTGTTGTAAATGTTATAATTCATTATTGGATGAAAGAAGATTTGTGTTTTCTCAGGATCGTATAAACTTCCAATAATCTGAGGTTTTATTGACTCAGTTGCTTTAAAAATCCCTTTCGTACGCATTATGTTATTATTACGATTTATCTCAGGCATATATCCATTATGGTCAATTCGGATATGATCATAATCTCCATTAAAATAACGAACTGTTTTTTCTCCTTCAAACCCTTCAATCCAAAGTGGAGTCATGCTTTTTCCATCTTTTACACCACTAATAATTACAGGTCCGTTTATTTCTCCTTTATTTTTAAGTGTGATCAAAAGGTCCTTAGTTTCTTTTTTAATACTTGAAATAGAGTAATCTAGATGCTTAGTTGTTTTTATCATATTATCAAAAAACCATGATAGATTCTTGCCACTTACTTCTTCAAAAACTGCTCTTAAATCTTTAGGTTGTGGGTGTTTGAATTTCCATTTTTCAAAATAAGTGCGTTTGCATTTATTCATCATATCTTCTCCTAAATAAGCCATTAAATAATCAAAAACAATTGCAGTTTTTGAGTAAACTATTCCTCCATAATTCATACCTGTATATTTACAAGAATGTAGTTCAATTGGTTGGTCTTTACCTGTCCAAGCATTCATAAAATACATTAATTCCCCTTGAATATTTTTATTTGTATAATCTTTTAAATCAAGCATTTTTGTGAAAAAATGAGGAATTTCATTATTTAACAAGTTGTGCTCTGGATATTTTAAACGCATATATCTCAATTCATCAAAAGAGTTCAATCCTTCATCCATCCAAGGATGATCTCTTTCGTTACTTGCAAGCATACCGTAAAACCAATTATGCCCAACTTCATGCATAATTACTTCCTCTAAGGCAATTGCAGTTCTACTTTCCCCAATTACAGTAACATTCGGATATTCCATACCCCCTCCAGCTGATATTGTTCCATCTACAGCAGTACATTGTTTGTAAGGGTAATCTCCATTCCAAAGGGAGTAATAATAAACTGCATCATGCATGTACTCTATAGAGTTTTTCCAGAGGTCTGCTTCATTATTAGTGAACATTGTCCATAGAGTTACTTTTTCTTTTGTATTTGGCAATTCAACTTCACCTTTTAAAACATGAAAACGCTTATCAGCAAACCAACCAAAATCATGCACATTATGTTGAATATATCTTAATTTTTTAGTGCTTAAATCTGACAATGGAAAACTCATGTCATTACTGAATTTTGTAATAGTATCAGTAACTTCTGCTAATTTGTTTAAACGAGCAATTTCTCCTTTGTTTTGCAAATCACCAGTTGCACCAACTGTATAATTACTTGGAAGAGTAATGCTTACATCAAAACTTCCAAATTCTGAATAAAACTCTCCTTGATCTAAATAAGGCATAGGGTGCCATCCATCTTTATCATATACTGCTGGTTTTGGATACCATTGTGTAATCATATAAGACTGTTCCACATGACCTAAGCGAGAAAATTTTGCATCAGGGATTTTTACAAAAAATGGAGTTGAAATCCTTATTGATTGTCCAGCTTTTAAGGGTTTATTAAGTAATAATTTGCAAATATCAATATGCTCAGGGTGGTAATCCCATTTTACTCTTTCCCCATCAACTTTAAAATCTAAACCATTAATATAGCCTTTTTCTTCCTCAGTCGCATAATGTAATGAAGTGCTCCCATCTTCTAGCTTTTGCTTTGCTAGAGCTGTTGTATTATCTTTATATGCATTTGGCCATATATGAAACCATAAAAACTCCAAATCGTTAGGAGAATTATTGGTATAATCAATATATTCCATTCCTTTTAAAGTGTGATTCTCATCATCAAGTTCTACATCAATAATGTAATTAACTTCTTGTTGAAAATATTCTTGTGCTGATAAGTTGACACTTAAAAGAATAAATAGTAATAGGTTTATTTTTTTCATTCGAAAAATATATCTTTTTTGTTATTCACAACTAATACAACTAAGACCTTCTTTTTCCATTTTCCAATAATGACCAAGCATATCATAATCCCACATATTTTCTTGGTTTTTTATGTCATAAATCAAATCTTCCATACTATCATCTAAATAAATGGTTTTACCAATAGGAATTTCTAATGTTAAATCTAATTCTTGCATGCGCCATAATTGTTTTTCAATAGAAAAGAAATCATCAAAAATCATATCCTCATCTTCCAATGCAAAGTAAAAACTAATCCCTTCCGCACTTCTTTTTGCAGTTTGATTATTTTTCCCGAATGAACTCCCTACTTTTATTAAATTGTAAGAAGAATCCTTGCTTTTAGTAATGTCTAATCGCATACCAATACCAATCAATTCTTTTTCAAATGGCGTTACCTTAAACCCTTTTGCATCAAATGCATTATCAAAATTCCTATCAATATCGTTCATACTTAAGTAAAGTGTGTCTTTATTGTAGTCAATAGTTTCAGTAGTTGTGTTTTTTGCTTCTTTTTTAAATTCTAGGGCAATATTTGTTCCTGAATTTCCTAATAAAAACCAAGAAACAAACCAGAGGCAGAGCATTCCAATTTTGTAGTTTGAATGAATTGTGGTGTTGTTTATTAACTTTAATCCAAATAGAATAACTGCAACCATTGGCAATCCAATAAATAGTATAATTCCTATTGATAAGGAACTTGAAATTTCTCCCTCCTCAAAAATATATTGGAATAATTGCCTTACTTCTAACATAAAAGAACCTTCAGTTAGCAAGGAGGTAGAGAGTACAACTAAAATAAATCCTCCGAGTAATACTGCAAATACTCCAAAACAACTCGCTATGAATTTGAAAATACCAGTAATTACACTTATGAAGAAGTCCACACATTTGGTAGTAAAAATTTGAAATTTACTTCCAAATACTTCTTTTGTCATTTTCTTGTCAAAATCTCTAACTTTTTTTTCTAAGTTATCTAATTCATCTTTTATGTTTTTTTCAATGTTATTGATGTTTACTTTTTCGCCTTTCATTTCTAGTTTTTCGGCAGTAGTTTTTGCTGAAGGAAGTGCAATCCAGAGTATTATATATATAAAAGGTGCTCCTGGCCCTATTATAAATAATAGGATTAAAAACATAATTCTACCCCAAAATATATTTATATCAAAATAACTAGTCAATCCACTACAAACTCCACCAATCACTCTCTCCTCTTCATCTCTGAAAACTTTTCTTCTTTTCCCTTTTCTTAAGTCTTCTTCTTTATGCTGCTGTTCTTGCGGTTTTTCCTGTTCAATTTCATCATCATATTGGCTAGGATGACCCATTATTTTAATTACTTCATTTATATCAGTTAGTGAAATCGCTTCTTTTTTATCTAATCGTCCCGTAAAAAGTTCGGCAATTCTACCTTCAATATCTTTTAATATTTCATCTCCACCTTCTTCATTTTTAAAATGATTTTTAAGTGTATTTATGTAATTGTTAAATATTTCAAAAGCATCCTCATTAATATGAAATACCATTCCTGCTAGGTTAATGTTTACTGTCTTATTCATCTTTTTTTGTTTTAGTAGTTAATCTTACTGCTTTTGCTAAATCTTTCCATGTGCTATCTAATTCTAATAAAAAGGTATTTCCTTTTTCAGTAATAGAATAATACTTTCTGGGTGGTCCTGAGGATGATTCTTCCCAACGGTATTGTAAAAGTTCAGCATTTTTTAAGCGAGTAAGTAGGGGGTAAAGCGTTCCTTCCACTACTATCATTTTTGCTTTTTTTAGCTTTCCGATAATGTCAGAAGGGTAGGCCTCTCCATTTTTTAAGATGGAAAGGATGCAGTATTCCAAAATCCCTTTTCGCATTTGCGATTGTGTATTCTCAATTTTCATGTTGCAAACATAAATAAAAATATAGTACTATGCAAAGCAAAGTACTAAAAAATTATTATACTTGATAAAAATAAATCAATAAAATATAAAAAAAGGACTATTTAAACAATAAATCGGCAATAACAAATGCACCAAAAATGAGGGATGCTATGCCGTTTGTTGTGAAAAATGCAAGATTTACTTTACTTAAATCATTTTCCTTAACTAAAGTATGTTGATATACTAATAGTGCTGAAAAAATCCAAAAACCTATCCAGTAGTATAGACTAAAATTACCTATTAAGCCAGCAATACTTAGTGCTGAAAAAGTGAGAAGATGTAAAATATTTGACAGCATTAACGCATTCTTTTTTCCTAGTAGTACAGGCATAGAATGGAGCTTATGGGTTTTATCAAACTCCTCATCTTGTAAAGAGTAAATAATATCGAAACCACTTACCCAAAAGAGTACGGCTGCTGAAAAGAATAATGGGATAATATTAAACTCACCACTAACAGCCAAGTAAGCACCAATGGGAGCAAGTGCCAAACCTAAGCCCAATACCAAATGGCAAAGTGCAGTAAAGCGTTTGGTATAACTATATCCTAAAACTACCAATAAAGCAATTGGAGAAAGCGCTAAGCAAAGTGGATTTATCAAATATGTGGTTGCTAAAAATAATAAGGAGTTAATGACAACAAATAGTAAAGCTGAGTTTGCTTTTATACTCCCGTTTGGTATTTCCCTAACCTTAGCAGTTCTGGCGTTAGCAGTATCAATATCTCTATCAATATAACGGTTAAAAGCCATGGCTGCCGAGCGTGCAAAAACCATGCAGAATATTACATAGACAAGAGTAATCCACTCAAATTCGTAATCTTTTATTGCTAAGAAAAAACCAATAAAAGCAAATGGCATTGCAAATATGGTATGGCTAAATTTTATTAAGGAAAGGTATTTATTCATTAATTATGAAGGTTTATTTTTATCACATTCTAATAAAGATAAAGGTATGTTTATCTCAAATGATATTGTAGAATCTTTTGTTATTAACCACTTTTTATCAAATTTTTTAAGGTCTAACCAAAACAGTCCGTTAGGATTATCATCTTTTCTTATCAATTCCCACTTTCCTTTAAGTCTTGCAGATTTATCTGAAATCAGTTTTAACTCTGATATTTCAAAATTAAAATTTCCCATGCTTTCTTTTGTTGGATAACTATTTTTATATCGCTCTAAAGTATTTTCCCAACCAAATGCTGGCTTATGATTTAGTGATGTAAAAATTAATTCTTCAGAATTCCAATACCCTTCCATAAAACCATCAATATCTCCATTGTTCCAGCATTCTTTTTGAGCATTAAGTATTTCTTTAATTGCTTTTATTTCATTAGGATTCTGTGATACACCTTCTTTTTGTTGCTTTTTGTCTCCACACGAATTCATGATAAATAAGGTTAGTATAAGAAGGTATTTCATTATTATTTGTTTAAAATTATTCGATTCAAAACTAATGAAATTTATCAATAATAATTTACGATATTTGCAAACAATTATGAGTACTACAAAACCAACAATACCTAAAGGGATGCGTGATTTCGGATCTGAAGTGATGTTCAGAAGAAATTACATTTTTGAAACTGTTAAAAGAGCTTTCGAGTGCTATGGCTATGCGCCAATTGAAACGCCTACAATGGAAAATATTCAGACTCTAACAGGTAAGTATGGTGATGAAGGGGATCGATTAATTTTCAAAGTATTGAATTCAGGTGATTATATGTCTAAAGCTACTTTGGATGAAAATACTACTTCAAAATCCTTAACAAAACAGATAGTCGAAAAAGCATTGCGTTATGATTTAACCGTTCCCTTTGCTCGTTTTGTAGTGCAGAATAGAAATGATATTACTTTCCCTTTCAAGCGTTATCAAATGCAAAACGTTTGGCGTGCCGACAGACCTCAAAAAGGAAGGTATCGTGAGTTTTACCAATGTGATGCTGATGTGATTGGAACTGATTCTTTACTCTGTGAATTGGAATTGGTTCAACTGTATGATGATGTATTTACAAAATTAAACATTCCGAATGTTGATATTTACATCAATAACCGAAAGGTATTAAGTGGAATGGTTGAATTGATGGGTGCATCTGATTTATTTGATGATGTTGTAATTGCGTTGGATAAACTGGATAAAATTGGCATTGATAAAGTAAAAGAGGAAATGGAAAGTAAAGGCGTGAAAAAAGAAGCCCTTTCTATTTTAGATACTTTTTTGAATACAAAAAATGTTAGTGATTTATTTTCTCTTTTAGAAAACTCAGTAATAGGTAAAAAAGGATTACAAGAATTGCAATTTGTGATGAATAATGTGGAAAAAATAGGTTTGCAATCTGCTAATTTAATTTTTGATATTACGCTAGCGAGAGGACTGAATTACTACACAGGTTGTATACTGGAAGTAAAAGCAAATGATGTTGCTATTGGCTCAATTGGTGGTGGAGGAAGATATGATGATTTGACTTCAATTTTTGGTTTAAAAGATGTTTCAGGAGTGGGTATTTCTTTTGGAATTGATAGAATATATATTGTGATGGAAGAACTCGGTTTGTTTCCTGATAATATTGATGTGAGCACGAAAGTGATGTTTGCTAATTTTGGAGAGCAGGAGGCAGCTTTTTGTTTACCACTATTAAAACAATTGCGTTCGGCAAGCATTAGCTCAGAACTATATCCTAAGAAAGCAAAAATGAAAAAGCAAATGACTTATGCCAATAATAAAGGCGTTCAGTTTGTTGTTATGATAGGAGAGGACGAAATGGAATCCGGAATATTGTCAGTTAAAAATATGGATAGTGGTGAGCAGAGCAATTTGAACATTACTGATTTAATAAATGAATTATCATAAATGATTACTTATAAAGTAGGAGAACAAATGCTAAGCCTTTCAGTTATTTCTGAAATTATTGAAGAGGATAGGCAATTAACATTAGGCGAAAAAGCAAAACAAAAAATACAAGATTGCCGTGATTATTTAGATAAGAAAATGGAACAATCTGATACTCCAATTTATGGGATAAATACAGGTTTTGGTTCACTTTGTAATCATAAAATTTCCAATGCAGATTTAGGACAACTTCAAACCAATTTAGTGCTTTCCCACTCATGTGGTACTGGGGATAAAGTACCGGCTGATGTAGTTAAAATTATGTTGTTGCTAAAAGTACAATCTTTATCCTACGGACATTCAGGAGTACAATTGAAAACGGTTGAACGCCTAATTGAAATGTTTAATAAAAACATTCTTCCAGTAATTTATCAGCAAGGTAGTTTAGGGGCAAGTGGTGATTTAGCACCTTTGGCTCATCTTTCTTTACCTCTTTTAGGAGAAGGAAAAGTTATTGTTGATGGAGAGGAAGTAGAAACAAAAATTATTATGAAATCGAATGGTTGGGAGGCAATAGCCTTGCAATCTAAAGAAGGTTTAGCCTTACTTAATGGCACTCAGTTTATGGGTGCTTATGGGGTTTGGAGTTTGTTAAAATCTCAGAAATTATCCTACATGGCAGATATGATTGGTGCGATATCCTTAGAAGCATTTGATGGAAGAAATGAATGTTTTGATGAATTAATTCATTTAGTACGCCCTCATAAAGGACAATTAAAAACGGCTGAAAATATCCGTGATTTCTTAGCTGGAAGTGAAATTCAAGAAGGGGAGAAGGAGCATGTTCAAGATCCTTATTCTTTCAGGTGCATGCCACAAGTTCATGGTGCTAGTAAAGGAGTAATTGCTCATGTAAAGGATGTATTTACAACTGAGATAAATTCTGTAACGGATAATCCCACCATTTTTATTGGTGAGGATAAAGTAATTTCAGGAGGAAATTTCCATGGGCAACCTTTGGCTATGGCAATGGATTATTTAGCAATCGGACTTTCAGAATTAGGCTCTATTTCAGAAAGAAGAACTTATCAGTTAATTTCAGGACTAAGAGGTTTGCCAGCATTTTTAGTT
>CAJQLK010000075.1 GCA_905479165.1 uncultured Flavobacteriales bacterium
CGTGCAGCAGCAGTTGATCAGTTAGTTATTTGGGCGGATAGAGCTGGAGTTGCAATTGTAAAACAAGATATGGGTTCTGATCCTGCATCTGTTTGTTTTGACACTTTACAGTCAGCAAAAGCAAGTAGTGCTGATGTTGTGATTATTGATACAGCAGGTAGGTTACACAATAAAATCAATTTGATGAACGAATTAACTAAGATAAAAAATGTAATGGATAAAGTAATTCCTGAAGCTCCGCATGATGTAATGTTGGTATTAGATGCCTCAACAGGCCAAAATGCTATAGAGCAAGCTACTCAGTTTACAAAAGCTACTAAAGTAAATTCTTTGGCGCTTACCAAACTAGATGGTACAGCTAAAGGAGGGGTGGTGATTGGTATTTCTGATCAGTTTCAAATTCCTGTTCGTTATATAGGTGTAGGAGAAGGCGTAGAAGATTTACAAGTATTTAATAAAAATGAGTTTGTAGACTCACTATTTAATTAATGAGAACAAAATCAACAAAGAAAAATAAGATTAATGTTATCACTTTAGGATGCTCTAAAAATGTGTATGATTCTGAGGTTTTGATGGGGCAATTAGCAGCCAACAAAATGGAAGTTGAGCATGAGTCAGAAAAAGATGATGCTAATATTGTTGTGATAAATACTTGTGGTTTTATTGATAATGCAAAGGAGGAATCTATCAATACTATCTTAGAACAAGCAGAAAAAAAAGAAGCGGGAAGTATCGATAAATTATATGTTACTGGTTGTCTTTCTGAGCGTTATAAAGCAGATTTAGAACTAGAAATCACTAATGTTGATCAGTATTTTGGCACAACTGATTTACCAAAATTATTAAAAGTTTTAGGTGCGGATTACAAGCACGAATTGTTAGGAGAACGATTAACAACTACACCTAAACATTATGCTTACCTTAAAATTGCAGAAGGTTGCGACAGGCCGTGTTCATTTTGTGCTATTCCATTAATGAGAGGGAAGCACAAGTCCACACCTATTGAACAATTGGTTATTGAGGCTAAAATTTTAGCTAAAAATGGGGTAAAAGAATTGATTCTTATTGCTCAAGATTTAACGTATTATGGGTTGGATATCTATAAAAAGAGAAGGTTGGCTGATTTGCTAATTGAACTTTCCAAAGTGGAGGGTGTTGAGTGGATTCGTTTGCATTATGCCTTTCCTACAGGATTTCCGCAAGATGTACTAGATGTGATTAGGGATAATGATAAGGTGTGTAATTATATTGATATTCCTTTGCAACACATTAATGATGAGATTTTGAAATCTATGAAAAGAGGAACTTCTCATCAAAAGACAAATAATTTATTAAAAGCTTTTAGGAAAAAAGTGCCAAATATGGCTATTCGCACTTCATTGATTGTTGGTTATCCTGGTGAAACAGAAGAAAGATTCCAAGAATTAAAACAATGGGTACAGGATACCAAGTTTGATAGATTGGGGGTGTTTACTTATTCGCATGAGGAAAATACTTCTGCCCATGTTTTGGAAGATAATGTGCCTGATGAAGTGAAGAAAGCAAGGCAAGAAGAAATTATGGACTTGCAAACTCATATCTCTTGGGGATTAAATCAAAAGAAAATAGGTAAGACTTTTAAAGTGCTATTTGACAGGAAAGAAGGGGACTACTTTATTGGTAGAACTGAATTTGATAGCCCTGATGTAGATAATGAAGTGTTAGTAAAAGCAAATGATACCTATATAAGAATGGGTGATTTTGCTAATATTAAGATTGAAAAAACAGACCACTTTGATTTATATGGAGTCGTTGTGGATTAATGATTGAATTCATTATTTTTGTAAAGTTAAAAAAGTAAAAAAATGTTTGAGAATTTATCAGAAAAACTAGAAAAGGCGTTTAAAATATTAAAGGGGCATGGTAGTATATCCGAGATTAATGTAGCCCAAACAATGAAACAAATCCGTAAGGCACTACTTGCGGCTGATGTTGATTTTAAAACTGCTAAATCATTTACATCTAGAGTTCAAGAAAAAGCAATGGGTGAAAAGGTGCTTACAGCTATTGATCCTGGGCAATTGCTTACCAAAATAATGAAGGATGAGTTGGCTAATCTCATGGGAAGCGAGCAATCTGATATTTCTTTAGATGGCTCACCAACTGTTATTCTTATTGCTGGTTTGCAGGGTAGTGGTAAAACTACTTTTTCTGGTAAATTAGCTTTATCGCTTAAAAGTAAAAATAATAAGCGACCATTATTAGTTGCTTGTGATGTGTATCGACCAGCAGCTATTGATCAGATCGGAGTATTAGCTGAACAAGTGGGTGTTGATGTATATCAAGATAGAGAAAATAAAAATCCTGTTGAAATTGCTCAAGCAGGAATTATGCATGCAAAAACTAACGGACATAATGTTGTTATAATTGATACTGCTGGTCGTTTGGCTGTTGATGAACAAATGATGAAAGAGATTGCAGCTGTAAAATCAGCAGTTAATCCGAATGAAACTCTTTTTGTAGTTGATGCAATGACAGGGCAAGATGCAGTAAATACTGCAAAATCCTTTAATGAAAGATTAAATTTTGATGGGGTAGTCCTCACAAAGTTAGATGGTGATACAAGAGGAGGTGCTGCACTTACTATACGCTCAGTAGTTGATAAGCCGATTAAGTTTATTGGTACTTCTGAAAAGATGGATGGCTTAGATGTTTTTTATCCAGACAGAATGGCTTCTCGTATCTTAGGAATGGGAGATGTTATCTCTTTAGTTGAGCGTGCTCAGCAACAATTTGATGAGGAAGAAGCAAGGAGAGTTCAAAAGAAAATTGCTAAAAATCAATTTGGTTTTGATGATTTCTTAAAACAAATTCAGCAAGTCAAAAAGATGGGTAACATGAAGGAATTAGTTGGAATGATTCCTGGTATGGGTAAAGCAATGAAAGGTATTGATATGGATGATGATGCTTTTAAAGGAATTGAAGCAATTATTCATTCTATGACAAAGCAAGAAAGAGAAAACCCTAAGTTGTTGAATGGTAGTCGTAAGAAAAGAATTGCTAGTGGAAGTGGAACTACAGTAGTTGAGGTAAATCAATTGATTAAGCAATTCAGTCAGATGGGTAAAATGATGAAAATGATGCAAGGTGGCGGAGCAAAGCAGATGATGCAAATGATGCAAGGCAAGGGCGGTATTGCTGGAATGTAGGTGCTAGATTTTCGTATATAGATGTTATACGTTAAATTAAATATTTAAAATATTCCTCTAAATAAAAAGATGTTAGGGGTGTGTAAAAGAAACAACCAATTATAAAAAACTAATGATTTTACTTGACGGGAAAAAAACAGCTAACGATATAAAAAATGAAATTGCAATTAAAGTTACTTCTTTAGTTGCTAGTGGAGGAAAGAAACCTCATTTAGCTGCTATTTTAGTTGGGTGTGATGGAGCAAGTGAAACTTATGTAAATGCAAAAGTAAAAGCATGTAATAAAGTTGGTTTTGATTCTACTTTAGTTCGTTTTAATACTGATGTATCTGAGGAAGAGTTGTTAGCTGAAGTTAAAAAGATAAATGAGAATTCTAATATCGATGGTTTAATTGTCCAATTACCTTTGCCTGCTCATATTAATGAAATGAAAGTAACTGAAGCTATCAATCCTAAAAAAGATGTAGATGGATTTCATCCTGCAAATATTGGTAGAATGGCATTGAATTTACCAACTTATTTACCAGCAACTCCAGCTGGTATTTTAGAATTATTGGAAAGGTATAAGATAGAAACTTCCGGTAAACATTGTGTAGTTATAGGTAGGAGTCATATTGTTGGTTCACCAATGAGCATTTTAATGGCTCGTAATAATAATCCAGGAAATTGCACAGTTACTCTTACACATAGTAGAACACAAAACCTTAAAGAGATTACTAAAACAGCTGATATTTTGATAGTTGCTCTTGGTAAAGCTGAGTTTGTAACTGCTGATATGGTAAAAGATGGGGTTTGCATTATTGATGTAGGCATTACAAGAGTAAATTCTAATATAACAAAAAGTGGTTGGAAACTTCTGGGAGATGTAGCTTTTGATGAGGTATCAAAGAAATCAAACTTTATTACGCCAGTTCCTGGTGGGGTTGGTCCTATGACAATTGCTATGTTATTGAAAAATACTCTAGTATCTGCTGAAAATTTGCTATATTAAATATTTTGTTATCTTTGCGGCAGTTTTGTGGGGTTGTTCCCACTAGTATTAATAAATTTTAAAAAAAAACAATTATGGAAGGAACAGTAAAATGGTTTAACGCAAGTAAAGGGTATGGTTTCATTGAAGGTTCAGACGGAACTGACTACTTTGCTCATTTTCAAGAAATTCAAGTAGAAGGATACAAAACTCTTAAAGAAGGAGCAGCTGTAGCATTCGAACCTGGAGATGGTGAAAAAGGACCAGTAGCTAAAAATATTGTAAACGCTTAATTAGCAAAATATAATATAGAAAAAAAGCGAGCAAAATGCTCGTTTTTTTTATGCCTAATTTTTTATTTTCTCCTCCAATTGCTGAAGTTTATCTCTTAATCGTGCAGCTTCTATAAAGTTAAGGTTCTTTGCCATTTTTACCATTTCTTTTTTAGTGTGTTTTACCATTTTTTGCAATTTTTCTACTGATGATAAGTCAATTATTGGTTTAGAAATTGGTGTTGTAACTTTATATGGATTAAGGCTTCGTACTAATTCGCTATCCTTTTTATTTAATAATGGTTGAGGTAACACGCCTTTCTTTTTGTTGTAAGATTTTTGTTTTTTCCGTCTTCTGTTGGTTTCTATTATTGTCCTTTCCATTGATCCTGTAGATCTATCAGCATACATGATAACTAGCCCGTTTATATTTCTTGCTGCTCTACCAGCAGTTTGTGTTAAAGCTCTTTCAGATCTTAAAAATCCTTCTTTGTCAGCATCCATTATTGCTACAAGACTTACTTGAGGTAAATCTAATCCTTCTCTTAGTAGATTTACACCTATTAGTACATCAAATTCTCCTTCTTTTAATCCGTGTAATATTTCTACTCTCTCAAGTGTATCTACATCAGAATGAATATACCTGCATTTAATGCTAAATTTTGCAAGATACTTGCTAAATTCTTCAGCCATTCGTTTTGTTAATGTTGTAACAAGAACTCTTTCTTTTTTTTCTATTCTTATTCTAATTTCTTCTAGTAAATCATCAATTTGATTTTTGCTAGGACGAACTTCTATTACGGGGTCTAGTAGTCCTGTTGGGCGAATTACTTGCTCCACAACTATCCCTTCTGATTTTTCTAATTCATAATCAGCAGGAGTTGCACTCACATATATTGTTTGATGATTAATCATCTCAAATTCTTCAAATTTTAATGGACGATTATCCATTGCAGCTGGTAATCTGAAGCCATGCTCAACTAGATTTTTCTTTCTTGATCTATCACCTCCATACATTGCTCTTACTTGTGGTAGAGTTACATGACTTTCATCAATAACTGTCAGAAAATTTTCTGGGAAGTAGTCCAATAAACAGAAGGGTCTACTACCTTCTTTCCTTCCATCAAAGTATCTTGAGTAATTTTCAATGCCTGAACAGTATCCTAATTCCTTAATCATTTCAAGATCGAAATGAGTTCTCTCATCTAGTCTTTTAGCTTCTGTGCTCAGTCCAATTTCCTGAAAGTAATCTACTTGCTTTAGTAAGTCATTTTGTATGTCAGAAATTGCGCCATTTATTTTGTCCTTTGATGCTACAAATATACTTGCAGGAAAAATCCTAATTTCTTCAAGTGTATCAATTAATTTACCATTTTCTGGATTAAAACTTTCAATTTCTTCTATTTCATTTCCAAAGAAATGAATTCTATATCCAATATCATTATGTGCTAAAAAAACATCAACAGTATCTCCTTTTACTCTAAAGTTCCCCCTTTTAAATTCAGCAGTTGTTCTACTGTAAAGTGCTAATACTAATTTTTGCAAAAACTGATCTCTACTAATAATATCCCCTTCTGAAAGGTCAATTATTCCATTATGAAAGTCTTCTGGGTTTCCAATACCATAAATACAACTTACTGATGAAACTACTATAACATCTTGTCTTCCTGATAAGAGAGTAGAAGTGGTGTTGAGTCTGTATTTTTCAATTTCTTCATTTATGGATAAATCTTTTTCAATGAAAGTTCCTGAGCTAGGTATGTAAGCTTCTGGTTGGTAGTAATCGTAATAGGATACAAAGTACTCTACTGCATTGTCAGGAAAAAATTGTTTAAATTCGCTAAACAGTTGAGCTGCAAGAGTTTTGTTATGGCTTAAAACAAGTGTGGGTCTATTCACTTCTTGAATCACATTAGCAATTGTAAATGTTTTTCCTGATCCTGTTACTCCTAATAAAGTTTGAAAGTTAGAACCATCTTGTAATCCTTCAACTAATTCTTTAATTGCTGTTGGTTGGTCTCCAGTAGCAGAAAACTGTGATTTTAGTTTAAATTGCATGTGCTTTTATTTTAGCATTTGCAATTTTGATTTTAGCTCTTCAATTTCTTTTTTAGCTTTTTCAATTTGTTGCTCCACTTGCTGTTTTAAAGTTTCAGTTCCTTTTCCATGTCCAAAGAATGATATGTTATTTTCGTACTGAGAGATGTCTTTTATAAGGGAATCAATTTTTCCTTTAAGAAATCTTTGTTCGCTTTTAACAGCTTTGTCATTTCCTTTAAGTGATATGATTTTATTTCTGTACTGTTCGTTTGCTAAAGCTTTTTTACTTAGTTCTAGTTTTTCAAATTTTGAGTTTAGTACAGTGAAAAATTGGTCATTAATTTTCATCTTGTTTCTAGCTACTTGTCCAAGATTTTTCCATTGTAATCTAAACTCTTTTAATTTCTTAATATCTTTTTTTATATCAGAAGATACTTTAAAAATTTCTACTTCTTTCAGTAAGTTAGCTTTCTCAGCATAAGCTGCTTCTTTTTCTATATCTAATTTTTTGTAGTGTGCTTTTCTCGCATTAAAGAAGGTGTCGCATGCAGTTCTAAATCTTTTCCATATCTCATTAGATTGCTTAGCAGGAGCATAACTTGAATTTTTCCATTCCTCTTGAAGTTTGATAAGTGTATTTCCAGTTACTTGCCAATCTGTATTATTTTGCAATGCTTCAGCTTTTTCTGCAATCGTAATTTTTGTATTTAATTTTTTCTTTACTTCTTCTTTCTTTTCTTTGTAAAAAGCATTCTTTTCAGTATAGAATTCATTTAGAGCAGTTCGTAAATTATTCCAAGCTGTTTTGTTGTCTGTTTTTGTTAGTCGGCCAATTCCGTTCCATTCTTTTTCGAGATCTTTGCATTTATTAGTAAGTGATTGCCATTTGCTATGTGAAGTTGATTTTTCCTTAGTTAAATTAATAATTTTTTGACAAATTGCATCTTTTTTTGCTAATTTATCAGCATCTATTTCTTTCCTTTTAGTAAAGTAGTCGTTTCGTTTTTTATTTAATTTTCTGCTTATTTCTTGGAATTTCTCCCAAATAACTTCTCTTTGTTCTCTTTCTACTGGTCCTACATTTTTCCAATGTTCGTGCAATTCCTGTAAAGAATCATGCATAGTATTGAATGATTTCTCATCTAGTAAAGCTTCTGCTTTTTCAATAATTTCAGTTTTTTCTTCAAGGTTTCTTTTGAAATCTAAATCTCTTAGATCATTATTAAGTTTTATAAAATCATAAAACAACTCAACATGATGATGGTAGGATTGCCAAAGATTATTGTTCTCATTTTGAGGAACATGTCCAGCGTTTTTCCATTGTTCTTGCAGGATTCTAAAATACTTAAAAGTCTTTTTTATTGACTCGTCCTCATTAGTTAGTTTATCTATATCAGCAATAATTTGTTGCTTAGTTTTTAAGTTTTTCTTTTCTTCTTCTTCTCTTTGTTTCCTATATTCGAACTTAATTTTTTTGTATTTACTAAATGATTGTTTAAATTTTACTTCTAATGGATGTAATGGTTTTTTTACTTCCTTTGCTTCTGTATTTTTAGATAGTTCCACTACATCTACTATTTGAGTTCTTTCGTTTTTTTGCTCAGTTTTAAGTTTTGTGTAAAATAAAGATTTGATTTCTTCAATTTCTTTTGATACAGAGTATGGGTTAATGTTTTCTGATAATTCATCAATTCTTGTGATGATTGCTTCCATACTTAACCCAGAATTATTGATGTTAGTAGTTTCTGTTATCGCATTAGAAACTACTTCTGTAAGCTCTTGTTCTTTATTTTCGTTCACTTTTCGTAAAGTTTGGTTGCAAATTTACTAATATTTAATAACTTACAGATTCCAAATGTTCCAACTTTCCTCTGCTTGAATTTGTAGCATCTCTAAGCCGTTTTTTATCTCACTTCCTTTTGCTTTTCCATATTGTAAAAATCGACTTTCATTTGGGTTGTAAATCAAATCAAATAATAAGTGTTTGGAGTTTAAGTTTGTATAATTTATTTTAGGAAATTCAAGTATTTTTGGATGTGTTCCCAAGGGGGTTGTGTTGATTATAATTTTATAATAATCGGTATTTTGTATTGTTATATCTAAATAATCAAATGAGGTATTTCTACTAACTGTTTTGTGCTTAATATTTAACTTATCTAATGCGAATTTAATTGCTTTTGCTCCACCTCCATTACCTAAAATAAGAGCTGTTTTTTTATCTCTTAATAATGGTTTAATGCTTTTTGAAAAACCTATCCAATCAGTGTTGTGACCAATAGTTTTTCCATCAATAAATTGAATTGTATTTACAGCACCTATATTCTTTGCATCATCAGTTAAATTATCTAAAAAAGGAATAATACTAGCTTTGTATGGAATTGTAACATTAAGTCCTGAGAGATTATTGTCTGCAATTAATTTTGGAAAATCAGCAATGCTGTTTAATTCAAAATTTTTGTATTCAATATCATTAAGATCTTTCTTATGAAATTTTTCCTTGAAATATCTTTCTGAAAATGTGTGAGATAGTGTTTTTCCTATTAATCCAAATGTGCGCATCTATTTTTTATTTATAGAAAAATTTTCTAGTGCATATACACTAAATATTCCTACTAAAATAAATAGAATAGCTAGTAAAGTTTCCGTATTTAGTTCATTTGGAAAGTACCAGATGTAGGAAATGACTTTCTCTTTTTCTTTTACCATAATGCTGTCTGCAACAACTTTCCATGGCCAGATGATGCTTAATGAACCTAGTATAAATCCTGTAAGAAGAGAGAGAGTTTGGTTTTTGTAATGTTTAAGTACCCAGGAAAGAATATGAGAAAAACTAATAAGCCCTAAAGCGGATCCTAGAAAGAAAACACTTAGTAGAAGAATATTAAGTTCTGTTACGGCTGTCACCATAAGCAGTTCGTAATTACCCATCAGTATTAATATAAAAGAGCCAGATAATCCAGGTAACATCATGCCGCTTATTCCAATAATTCCACAAAGGAAAACAAAAAATAGATTACTATTTTCGCTTGCAGGAGTTATAAAGGTAAAAAATAAGGCGGCTACTGTTCCAATAATGAGACTAAGGATGCTACTACTGTTCCATTGACGAATTCGTTTTCCAACAAAATATATTGAAGCAATAATAAGGCCAAAGAATAAGGCCCAAATAAGAATTGGTGAGTGTAAAAACAGATATTTAAATAGACTAGCAATGCTAAATACACTAGCGATACTTCCGCCAAATACACTTAATAAGAAGTATAGGTTAGTATGTTTTATAAAAGCTGATAAGTCAAGAGAGATAATTAGTTTTAATGCCTTTTTATCGAATGATTTAAGCGAATTTATAAGATCTTCATAAATCTCAGTAATTAAAGCGATTGTGCCTCCAGAAACGCCAGGAATTACATTTGCAACACCCATGGCCATTCCTTTAAAGAATAGAATAATATAATGATTCATTTATTATTTATTAAGAAAATCATAAAAAGTATCTCCTCTTAAGCCTATCCTTAATGTTTCCAAAGGAATAACTTCTTGCCAACCAATATTTCCTAGATTAACATTTGGTCCTAAAAGTTTTATAAACCAAACTTGTTGTGGTTTTTTAGGTGCCTCCCAAAGAATATTTTCATTAGATATCTTAGTTAAGATTTCATCAATTAAATCAGATCGAACATCTCCTCCTTTGTTAAATATTCCAACATTTCCACCTTCACGAGCTTCTGCAATTACTTTCCAGCTTCCAGCCTCTAATTCTCTTTTCATCAATTCAATCCACTTGTATGGTGCAATGAGTTTCTTTTCATCCTTAGACCCTACTTCTGATACTACTCTAAATTCTTTGGATAAATCTTTAATATAATTACATTTTTCTTTATGATTCATTTCTATGCTCCCATCAGAAACTTCACACATATTTAAGTTCCATTTTCTTAGTAGTTTTTTGTAATCTTCATACATTCCTCTAATAACAAATGCCTCAAATAATGTTCCTCCTAAGTATACCATTAGTCCTGCCTCTTGGTACAATTTTATTTTTGTTTCAATATGTGGTGAAATTGCAGATGTTCCAAATCCTAGTTTTACTATATCTGCATGAGGTCCGCACATGTCAATAAAATTTTTGGTATCATTAATACTTAATCCTTTATCCATCATCATTGTGAGTCCGTTTTCTCTTGGTTTTTTTGTTCTTTCAGGAATATCTGTTAAAAAAAAATTCATTTATTGCAGTTTTAATTTTTACAAAGATAAAAATATAAGATAATTCTTTTAATTTTGTGGCATTAAATCAAAAGCAGAAAATGACATTAATTAAATCAATTTCAGGAATTAGAGGTACTATTGGAGGTTGTGTTGGTGATGCTCTTACACCTTTGGATATCGTACGCTTTACAGCTTCTTATGCTACTTTAATCAGAAATCAGTCTAGTAGCTCTAATACAATAATTATTGGTCGTGATGCGCGTATTTCTGGAAAGATGGTAAGCAATATTGTTTCAGAGACTTTAATTGGTTGTGGTTTTGATGTTTTAGATGTAGGCCTTTCTACTACTCCAACTATTGAGGTTGCTGTTCAGATAGAACAATCAGCAGGAGGAATAATTATTACTGCTAGTCATAACCCTAAAGAATGGAATGCATTAAAACTTCTGAATGATAAAGGAGAGTTTTTATCTGCAAAAGATGGAGAGAAAATTTTAGCGTTAGCTGAAAATGATTCTTTTACTTTTTCAGAAGTAGATGATTTAGGAAAATATACTTTTGATAATAGCTTTAACGATAAGCATATTGAGGAAGTTTTAAATTTGAATTTAGTAGATGTTGATTTGGTTCAATCTGCAGGATTTAAAGTTGTAGTAGATGCAGTAAATTCAACAGGAGGATTTATGATTCCAAGATTGCTAGAAAAAATGGGAGTAGAGTGCGTGAAATTGTACTGCGAACCAAACGGAAAATTCCCACATGACCCTGAACCATTACCTAAAAACTTAACAGAAATATCAAAATTAGTTGTTGAAGAAAAAGCAGATTTTGGTATTGTTGTCGATCCTGATGTGGATAGGCTTGCAATGGTTTGTGAAGATGGAAGTATGTTTGGAGAGGAATATACCTTAGTTGCAGTTGCTGATTATGTTTTGAGTAAAAATTCAGGAAATACAGTTTCTAATCTTTCATCTACAAGAGCTTTAAGAGATGTTACGAATAATCATAATGGAAGTTATGAGTCTTCAGCAGTTGGTGAAGTGAATGTTGTAGATAAAATGAAAGCAACAAATGCAATTATAGGAGGAGAAGGAAATGGGGGGGTTATTTATCCTGAAATGCACTATGGTAGAGATGCATTAATTGGTGTAGCTTTGTTTTTAACTCAACTTGCTGAAAGAAAAATTTCTGTAAAAACACTAAGGGATAGTTATCCTAATTATTTTATTTCAAAGAATAAAATTCAACTCACACCTGAGATTGATGTTGATGAAATTTTTACAACTTTGAAGAAGAAATATAAGAATGAAAAAATTACAACTATTGATGGGCTAAAAATTGATTTTCAAGAAGGTTGGGTTCATTTAAGAAAATCAAATACTGAGCCGATAATTAGGATTTATGCTGAGAGTGAAGGAGAGGAAAAAGCAAATAAATTTGCGAATAATATGATTAATGAGATTAAAGAATTGATATAAGATATGATAAAAGTTTTTTTTGATAATGCTGCCACTACACCAATGGCAACAGAAGTGATTGATGTAATGACAGATATAATGAAAAATCATTATGGAAATCCATCTTCACAACATTCTTTTGGGCGTTCAACTAGAAGTATTATTGAGACAAGTAGAAAAAAAATTGCAAATTTTTTAAATACATCTCCAGGAAATATTTTCTTTACTTCTGGCGGGACTGAAGCTGATAATATGGCTATTAGATGTGGTATAAAAGATCATAAAATTACTCATGCTATTACATCCAAGCTTTCTCATCATGCTGTGTTACATCCTTTACAGGAGTTAGAAAAGTCAGGAGTAATTAAATTATCGTATGTTGAAGTAAATGAAAATGGTCAGGTTTCATTATCAAACCTTAAAGAGTTATTAGAAAGTCACCCAAGGACTTTCGTATCTATTTTACATGCAAATAATGAGATAGGAACTATTCAGGATATTACTGCTATTGGAGATGTCTGCCAAGAATATAATGCAATATTTCATTCTGATACTGTACAAACTATGGCTCATTATAGGTATGATTTACAAAAAATTAATGTTGATTTTATAGCAGCTTCAGCTCATAAATTTCATGGACCTAAAGGTATTGGTTTCGTATATATATCTGATAACATTAAAATTTCACCATTACTTAGTGGAGGGTCTCAAGAAAGAAATATGCGTGCTGGAACTGAAAACTTAATTGGTATTGCTGCAATTTCTCATGCTATGGAGATGGCTTATGAAAAAATGGAAGAGGAAACAGAATATATTAAGGCAATTAAGTCACATATGATAGCTGAGTTGAAAAAGCATATCCCTCAAGTTAAGTTTAATGGTATGTGTGATGATATAGATAATAGCTTATATACTGTGCTTAGTTGTAGTTTTCCTGAAACTCCAATGGCTGAGATGTTATTGTTTAATTTAGATATTAAAGGTATTGCTTGTAGTGGAGGCAGTGCATGTACATCAGGTAGTAATAAAGGATCTCATGTTATTCAGGAGATTAATCCTAATTCAAAGAGACCATCAGTTAGATTTTCATTTAGCAAATACAATACAATAGAAGAAGTTGATTATGTAGTTGATGTTTTAAAAAGCTTATTTTCTTAGACAATAACTATTTTCTTTTCTACTTTACCATTTTCATAATGATAAAATAAAGAAGGTTTTTTTCATGATATAAATATATAATTTATTGAGCTAATTTTTTAATTCTAACCCCAAAGTAACCATAAGCAATAGTCATTATTGGTGAAATAAGATTAAAGAAGCAAAAAGGCAAATAAGCAAAGGTTGCTACACCCAAAACTGCTGATTGAGTTGCTCCACAAGTATTCCAAGGGACTAAAACTGAGGTAACAGTTCCTGCATCTTCCAAAGTTCTACTTAAGTTCTCAGGGGCAAGACCTTTCTCTTTATAAGTATCAGCATACATTCTCCCAGGAACTACAATTGCTAAATACTGATCAGATGCTGTGATATTGAAAAATACACAAGTTCCTGCTGTAGTTGCAATCAAACTTCCTGTGCTCTGAGCGTAACTGATTATTGGCTCAGCAACTCTTCTTACAAGTCCTGTTGCCTCCATAGCTCCCCCAAAAATCATAGCGCAAATAATCAGCCAGACCGTATTAAGCATTCCGTACATACCACCTGTAGATAGTAAATTGTTAATCATCTCATTTTCAGTTGTGATAGAAATTTCACCTCCCATAGCATTTATAACTGCAATATAAGCCGAACTAAAAGTTAATGACGCAGTACTTGTAATAGATATTACAACATCTGGCTGAAAGATAATAGCAAAGATGCCTCCTAAGAGTGTTCCTGCTAATAATGCTGGAATGGCTGGAGTTTTTTTAATGATAAGTACAATTACCAAAATTGGAACTAAAAAGAGCCACCCACTTATATTGAATGAATTAGAAATAGCTGATAAAAGTCCGTTAATATCTTGTTCTTCAATAGTGGTATAAGTAAAGCCAATTACTAAAAAGATAATTAGAGTAATTGCAAAAGAAGGAATAGTTGTGTACATCATATATCTTATATGCGTAAACAAATCCGTTCCTGCCATTGCAGGTGCTAAATTTGTAGTGTCCGATAATGGTGACATTTTATCCCCAAAGTAAGCTCCTGAAATGATTGCTCCACTAATAAGTCCAGTAGGCATTCCAAGTGCTTGCCCTATCCCTAAAAGAGCAATTCCAATAGTAGCAATAGTACTCCATGAACTTCCTGTTGAAAGAGAAATAATGGTTGTAATAATTGCAGTAGCAAACAAAAATATTTCAGGACTTAAAATTTGTAATCCATAATAAATCATTGCAGGTACAATTCCGCTTAAGAGCCAAGTTCCTGACAATGAACCAATTAACAATAAAATAATTAATGAAGGAGTTGTATTCGAAATACTTTTGCTAATTCCATCTAAGATAGTTTTCCACTTTGCCCCAAATTTTATTCCTACTATTGTTGCAGTTGCTGCAGCAAAAAGTAAAGCTAACTGATTTGCTCCCCCAAGAGAATTGTCTCCATATAAGAATACATTGTATGCCAATAAAGCTATTAATACTAAAATAGGTAGTAAAGCGAAAAAGTAAGGCGTTTTTTTATCTGTCATCTTATTGTTTTAAGATTGTAAAGATAAAATAAAAATTGATGTTGTAATAAGCAAAGATTTTATAACATTGATCTATAAAACTCCAACCTTTTTCATGCAACTTACCATAGTATTGTAAGTTCTTTCAATGTCATTATCTAGTCCAATTGAGATACGAACTAATCCATCAGAAAGTCCCATTGTCTCTCTTTCTTCTTCAGGTATTTCAGATGAAGTAGATAATCCAGGTGCAGAAAACAATGTTTTATAGAACCCTAAACTTACAGCTAAATATCCAAGGTTGTTATTTTGCATTTCTTCCATCAAAGTATTTGCTTTTTCTTTAGTTTTTGTATCGATAACAAACATACCTCCAAAACCAAACCCGTCATTCATGCTGTTTTTCATCACTTCGTGCTGAGGATGATTCTCAAGACCAGGATAAATTACTCTTAAATTGTCAGCTTGGAATTTTTTAGCAAGGTATTGAGCATTTTCAGAGTGTTTTTTCATTCTTAAGTGAAGTGTACGAATATTTTTAAGAATACTTGCAGCTCTTACGGCATCCATAGTAGGACCTAAAAGCATAGCACTTCCTGAATTTACATCAATCATACTTCCAATAAACTCTTCATCAGAACAAACAACACCACCAACAGTATCTGAAGTACCATTAATAAATTTTGTTAATGAGTGAATCACAACATCAGCTCCCATTTTTGCTGGAGAAAAAATCATAGGAGTAAAGGTATTGTCAACTACAAATTTAATACCATGTTTTTTTGCAACTTTAGCAATAGCGTTTATGTCCGAAACCTCCAACAAAGGATTGCTGATAGTCTCGCAATAAATTACTTTAGTTTTAACAGTAATTGCTGCTTCAATTTCTTCAAGTTTAGTTGTATTCACAAAAGTTGTTTTGATGTTGAACTTTGGTAAATAGTTTTTCATAAAAGCATAAGTACCACCATAAATTGTACGGCTACTAACAATTTCATCACCAGTGCTACATAATTGCAAAAGTGTAGTTGTAATTGCTCCCATTCCTGATGCTGAAAGAATAGCTCCTTTTGTATATTCCATTCCGGCAATTGCTTGTCCTAAATAAGAAGTAGATGGGTTAGTATGACGAGAATAAAGGTAGCAACCTTCTTGTGTCCCTTCAAATACATCTCCCATAGTTTTACCTACTAAATAGGTAAAAGTTGATGAATCTGCAATGGATGGGTTTACACCTCCAAACTCTCCAAAAAACTGTAAATCTTGTATTTTATTTGCTGGTTTTCCTTTCTTGTTGCTCATACTTTTAAATTTTTTGTAAAACTGATAAAAATAAAAGGATTAAAAAAAGAAAAGCTCAATAAAATAGTAGTATTACTTACTAGTTTTATTCTTCCTCATAATATCCATATCCTGATGTTCCGTATCCGTATCCATATCCATATCCATATCCTGTAGATGAATATTTAAAATCATTAATAATAACATGAACATTTTTAACTTGTTCTTGTTCGTATAAGTTATTAATTATACTTAATGATTTTGCTTTGGAGTATCCATGTCTAACTACATATAAATTAATGTCAGCATGTTGCATTAAGATTACACCATCAGTAACTAGTCCAATAGGAGGTGTGTCAATAATAACATAATCGTAAGTTTTGTTAAGTTTAGTTATTAATTCTATCATTTTTGGGCTATCTAAAAGTTCTGCTGGGTTAGGTGGAGTAGGGCCTGATCCAATAACTTCTAGGCTTTCAATTTCAGTTTTAATAATTACATCTTGTAATGATGCCTTATTGATTAAATAACTACTTAAGCCTGACTGATCTTTTAGATTAAAATCCTCATGAAGTTTAGGTTTTCTTAAATCACCTCCGATTAAAATAGTTTTGTGCCCTGATAACGCAAATATTGCTGCAAGATTCATAGCAGTAAAGGTTTTTCCTTCTCCTCCAATTGATGAGGTAATTGTAATAACTTTTTTTTCTTTTTCGGCAGCTAAATATTGAATATTAGTTCTTAATGATCTAAATGATTCAGCAATAATTGATTTTGAGGCAGTAGAAACAACCATACTTGTCGCTTTATCGCTATGCCCAACTAAACCTAAAACTGGAATATTAGAAGCATTATTTAGGTCTAATTTACTAGAGATAGTGTCACTAAAGAAATCTCTTAATGAAATAATTGCGATAGGAATAAAGAGTCCAAGTACAATAGCAATAAAATAAGCTAAACTTTTTCTTGGTTTAATTGGTATTTCTGAGTCTAATCTTGCAGGGTCTATTACTTTATGATCTGATTCTGTACCTGCTTTTGCTAGTGATGCTTCATATCTTTTTTGTTGTAAGTAAATTGCTGTTTGCTCATTGTATTCATATTTTCTTTTTAATATAAGATATTCTTTTTCAGCTGCTGGAAGAGTGCTGATTTTTGAATTAAAGATATTAATTCTGCTTTTAAGATCTGTTTTGTAAATTGTTGCAGAAGCAATTAGGTTACTTACATTTTCAATGATAGTATTTTTAGTATGTTTTATTTGTGATAAAACAGCTTGATAAGCAGGGTTCTTTTCGGTTGTTGTAAGTTGTAATTCACCTTTTCTGGAATAAAGTTGCAAAAGCTGATTGATCAGTCCATTTAACTCAGGATTACTGATTCCCATTGAAGTTGGCGACACAATTGAATTTGTGTTTTTATCTTCTTTTAAGTAGGATAATAATGATTCGTAATATCTAATGTTTACAGATTGCTCTGAGAGTGTATTGTCTAATCTTTGTTTTTGAAAAAATGTACCAAACTCTTTGTCTACCAAATCAAGATTAGTGTTTTGTTGTTTAAAACTTTTGATTTGATTTTCAATATCAGTTAATGAATCTTGAATTACAGCAAGCTGATTATCAATAAAATTTATGGTATTAATTGCCATAATATTTTTTTCATCTAAGCCACTTTTAATGTATATCTCAGTAACTTTGTCAAGAATAATGATATTTTTCTTAGGCGTTTTCCCTTTAATACTAAGTTTCAGAATAGATGTTTCTTTATTAATAGAATTAATGATAATGTTATTAATAAGATTGTGTGCTAAATTTCTGTTTTGGTGAAGTTTAAAAGAATAGCTCAGTCTTCCTTTTATGATTTTATCTAAATTAAAAAAAATACTTTTCTTTATTGAAAATGAGTAGTATTCAGATTTGATTTTTTCATTGAATTTATAAGTTCTATCAAGATCAATATTTGCTAATAATGTTTTATCAAACTTTTCAGTTAGTAAGTTGTAAGGAAACAAATCATCTGTAGTGGCTAAAACCCGAAATTCATCTTCATTAAGGATTTCAATCTTAAATGTAGTACCGGTTATTTGGTTGTGATTAGAGTCTAATTCAACAGTAATAGGTGAATTTTCAAAAAGTTCATTTGTTTGAAAAAATCCGTGTTGATGGTAACTAAGTCCCAGTTTGAGTTCTCTAATAACCTTATCAGTACTTGTATAAGAATTTAAAATGATAATTTCATTTTTTATGTTTTGCTTTCCGCTAAATAGTTCTAAGCCTTCTAATAGGTTTTCCGCTCCAAGCTGCGTATTGTTGTCATCTCTTATAAGTAATGTTGTTGAAACGCTATATTCAGGCACCGTCAATCTATTAATTAAGAAGGCTAAGCAACCACAGAATAAAATTGAAAGTAAAAAGAAATACCAGTATTGAGAGTATTTCAGAAGTAGGGCTTTAATATCAATAGTTTCTTCTTGCTGATTTTGATTTTCAATCATAAATTTATTCTGAGAATTTTAAATATACATTAAACAAAACTGCAAAAGTTGTTAATGCTGAAAGTAGTAATTGAGATTGTGATTTTTTAAATCCTTTAAATTTAAGAGGCTGTATATAAATCAAATCATTATTTCTTAAATAGAAAAAATCTGAAGTTAAAATGTCACTTGATGTTAAATCAATTTTATGAATTTGTTTTTTATTATTTTCAGATCGTATAATCTTAATTTTTGTAAGGTTTCCATAGTCATTAATTCCTCCAGCCATTGCAATTGCATCATAAATTGTTAGCCCTTCTTTATAAACAGGGAAATTTCCTGAATTATTTACTTCACCAAGAATTGTAAACTGAAAGTTAGCTAACTTCACTACTACAAAAGGGTTGATTAAGTAGTCCTCTGCTTTTTTAAGAATTGTTTGCTCGGCTTGTTCTAATGTTTGATTGAGTACAAATATTTCTCCAACATTAGGTATGTCAATATTCCCTTCTTGGTTAATAGTAAAACCGTTTAAGTATAGATTTGCTGCTGTAAGTGTAGGATTTCCACTATTTGTATTGGTTTCAATATTAAATAGATCATTTAATTCTTCATTCCTGCTGATAACTTTTACCATTAAAATATCACCTATTTCTAAATGATGTTTTGGTGGTATAGGAGATACGTCCCATTCATTATTTTGATTATTATTAAGGTAAGTGATCTTTTTCATAGGGGTACAGGACTGCACTACAAGTAGAACGATTAATATCTTGATAATTGAATTAAATTTGAGCTTTAACATTTTTAGGTTTTGTTGCAAAGATAAGAATTTTAGATCCTTTAAATGAATAATTTTAATTTTTGGTATAAATCAGCAGTTGGTAGCCCAACAACATTATTGTAAGAACCCTCAATTTTTGCAATTGCAATATACCCAATCCATTCTTGTATTCCGTATGATCCAGCTTTGTCAAATGGATTGAAATTATTAATGTAATATTCAATTTCTATTGTTGATAATTTATTGAAATGAACAGTGGTAATTGATGAAAATGTAACTTCCTTTTCTAGTGTCTTTATACAAATACCTGTTATTACTCTGTGGCTATTTCCAGATAACTTTTTTAGGATATTTTTAGCATCATTTTTGTCTTTTGGCTTGTGTAAGATCTCTCCTTGCTGACTAACAATAGTATCGGCTGTTATCAACAAGTCATTGCTTTTCAATCCTTTAGATAGAAATTTATTTTTCTTTTTTGCAAGAAATTCCACTATTTGAACATCTTTTAAGTCAGTTGGGTAAGACTCTTCTTTATCAGTAATTTTTATTGAAAAATTCAAGCCAATTTCTTTAAGGAGTTCTTTTCTTCTAGATGAAGATGAGCCAAGTATAATGTTGTATTTCTTTAATTTTTCTGTAAGCATTAGTTCTGATGTAAAAGAGTGAAAACTGGAATTGAAAGTATTCCTACTAACATGATTATTTTGCTAAGCATACTTAAAAAATGAAAATCTTCTTTATTTATTGCCTTAAAAGTTTTATAAATAAAAAAAAGAAATAATACTTGCACGAAAAGAGTATAAATAATTGAGATATCATTTACTCCCCAAATATAAATTTCATACTCAAATTGGGTAGAAATAACACTATATTGAAAGTATTGAAAATATGCAATACAAATAATAGTTGCAGATGTTAAACCAATAACAATGTTTTTTGATTTTTTTAATCCATAAGTGATTGCTAATGTTTCTGCATTAATTTTTTGGTCTCCCTCTAAGTCCTCTAAATCTTTAACAATTTCTCTTATTAAAGTTGTGATAAACGAGAAGCCAGCATAAAACAGAATGATTAGAAAAATCATTAGTGATTCTTCTTTTAGATTAAGTCCTATGGATAATAATTCGAATAATCCTAAATTTATAATGCTTAATGACGTTAAAAAAGCAACTTGAATATTTCCAATAATAAATGATGTTTTGTGTTTTTGAGAATACCTCCATAGACTAAAAATAAAGAATAGAAATACAAACCATAACAATAATTTATTTACAGTAAATGCTGCAAAAAATCCACAAACTAAGCCTAAGAAGTTTAAAAAATAATATGCTTTAAATGCCTCTGATTTCTTTATTTTTTTATCAATTATTCTTGATTCAGATTTGTTTATTTTATCTGTTTCTACATCATAAATATCATTGATAATATAGCCAGAAGCAACAATCAATATTAGTGCTATTAGGTAAAAAGAAAAACTAAAACATGTTAGTAATGGTTCCACAATGTATACCTCAATCAAAAAGTATTTTATTACAATTTGTATTAGTGCAATTATTAGCAGATTTTTTATTCGTATTAATTTTAAAAAAGCACTAATCATTATTTGAAATTATTGAATTTGTAATGAGTTTGTAAAGTTCTTGTTGGTTTTTTTCTAAAAATTGTAAGTGGCTTTCAATTATCTTTTTATCATTTCGTTTTGCTGGGCCAGTCTGTACATTTTTAGGTGAATTTTTTTCAATCTGTTTAATAGTTTTACTGATTAAAGGATGTAATAAATTGAAATTAATATTTGATTTTCGCAATATATCATCAGCAATAGCAAACATATGATTAGAGAAATTACAAGCAAATACTGCAGCAATGTGAAGTTGCTTTCTTTGCTCAGAATTCATTTTAACTACAGTGTTGGATAAAGATTCCCCAATTTTTAAAAGTACTTTTTCAAACTTAGGATTATTTGCTTCTATACAAAGTGGGATTTCAGAAAAAGCTATATCTACTGATTTATTAAAAGTCTGTAAAGGATAAAAAACTCCGCAATTAGTAAAAGATTTAAAGACTTTCAATCCAATACTACCAGATGTATGTACGATATTTACATTTTGAAAATTTGAAATTACTTCCTCTATTTTATCATCTTTTACTGAGGCAATGTATAAGTCTGCTTTTACTAAATCATCTAAAGAATTAGTGAATTTACAATCTAATTTATCGGCTAAAAATTTAGCATTATCAACCTGCATACTCCAAACTTGAAGTATATTATATCCTTCATTTTTAAGTGCAATTCCTAAATGTGTTGCAACATTTCCTGAGCCTATTAAAATGATATTTTTCATTTCATTTAAATTTAACACAAACTTAATAAATATTAGTAATTTTGCTGCATAAAATTTTTATATGATAAATCCAGTAATAAAGTTTCTTTCTTCAATGAAATTGATGAGTATTTTAATCTTGCTTTTTGCCTTTGCAATTGGTTATGCAACTTTCATAGAGAATGATTTTGGAAGATCAACTTCAAAAGCTTTAATTTTTAGTAAATGGTGGTTTGAAGGCATCCTTATTCTACTTACTTTTAACATGATTAATAATCTTATTAAACATAAGCTTTTTAGATTAGAAAAAATAGCATCTTTAACTTTTCATCTTGCATTTATCTGTATTTTAATAGGAGCTGGAATTACTAGGTATATTTCATATGAAGGAATGATGCATATCAGGGAGGGAGATGCAACAAATTTATTTATTTCTGATGATACTTTTTTACAGGTTCATATTGATGATAAAGAACACCAATATAAGTACGATAAGAAATTATATTTATCAGGAATTACATCTAATATTTTTAATATAAATGTTAATTTTAAGGAAAATGATATTGCTATAAGATCTGTTGAATTTTTACCTAATGTTAAAGATTCTTTATTTTTAGGTATTGAAGGTGGAAAGAAAATGTTACACCTTATTGTTCCAGGTGAAAATGGAATGCAAGATGTGTTTGTGTCAGACAAAGAACAAAAAATAATTAAAGGAGAAGTTTTTACTTTTAATAATCCTAAAGTTGATGCAATAAATTTTTCTTCTGATTATAATTTAATATATTGTAATTCTCCAAATTTTGTAAATGTAATGAGCATGTCAACTAGAGAGGTTTCATCTTTTGATTCTTTGCAACGTTTCTTGTTTAATAAAAAGTCTTTACATACTATTAATGGCTTAAATATAGTATTGAAAAATGTTTTAGATAATGCAAAAAAAATGCCTATTTCTACTTCAAATGTTATGGTTGATGGGGCGGAGGATGCACTTATTGTTAAGGTGGTGGCTAATGGGAAAGAACATTTAACTACGCTCTATGGCGGTAAAGGATATGCTGGAAGTGATGAAGTTTTTGCTTTAGATGATTTAAATTTTAAACTATCTTATGGTGCAAAATATTACACAACTCCCTTTAGAGTTAAGCTTAGAGATTTTCAATTGGATAGATATGCAGGCTCAATGAGTCCAAGCTCGTATGCAGCAGAAGTAAGTGTTTTGGATGGTGAAGATGAAGAAGAATATAGGATATTTATGAATAATGTATTGCAATATGGTGGTTTCAGATTTTTTCAATCTTCTTACGATAAAGATGAAAAAGGGACAATCCTTTCTGTAAATCATGATTGGTGGGGTACACTAGTGACCTACATTGGGTATTTTTTATTAATTTTAGGATTTGTGCTTGTATTCTTAACTAAAAAGACAAGGTACAATTTTTTAACTCAAAAATTAAAGAAGTTAAGTATCGTTATTTTATTGCCTTTATTTTTTTCTAATTCAGTGTTTGCAACTGATGTAATATCTGCTAGTCATATTGCAAATTTTGATGCTTTGGTAGTTCAGGATAATGGTGGTAGATTAAAACCAGTTCATACGCAAACTTCAGAATATTTGAGAAAAATTTATGGAAAAGGTAAATATAACAAACAATCACCAACACAAGTAATTATTGGCATGATGTATGATCCTGTTTCCTGGAGTAAAGAGCCAATTATTAAGGTTAGTCATCAAAAATTAAGAGAATTGTTAAGTAAATCTGATTTAAGCTCAAAATATATTAGCGTGTGTTTTAATGATTTCTTTGGTGAAAATGGGCATTATTTATTAACTAATGATTTAGAAAAAGCATATGAAAAATTACCAAAAGACAGAGGACAATTTGATAAAGATTTAATTAAAGTTGATGAAAGAGTAAATATTTGTTTTGCTGTTTTTAGTGGTGGTATTTTTCGGTTATTCCCTTTGCCTAGAGACTCCAATAATACTTGGCTTTCTTATACTTCAGTTATTGATTTTACAGCTAATGATTCTCTTTTTGTTGCCAATATAATGCCTATGTATTTTGGAGGAATTAAAGATGGGTTAGAAAATAATAATTGGTCAACTGCTGATAGTATCGTAAGCTATATTCATAAGTTTCAAGCAAGGTATGGTGCTGAGGTTTTGCCTGAAAAAGTAAAAATTAATTTAGAAATCACCACTAATAAACTAGGATTATTTTCTAAGCTCTTTTTATATTATTTTATCTTAGGATTATTACTTATTTCTTTTGTAATTGTTCAGTTATTTCAAGAGCAAAAATGGGTTTTTGTTTTTATTTCAATTCTAAAATGGTTAGTAATATCTGGATTTATTGTTCATACATTTAGCCTAGTAGCAAGGTGGTATATTTCGGGGCATGCGCCCTGGAGTAATGGTTATGAATCAATGATTTACATTGCTTGGGCAACTATCTTTTCTGGTATTATTTACACAAAAAGATCAGTACTTACTTTGGCAGCTACTGCAGTAGTCTCTGGTTTATTATTGATGGTTGCGCACCTTAATTGGCTGGATCCTGAAATTACAAATTTAGTACCTGTTTTAAAGTCTTATTGGTTAATGATACATGTTGCAATTATTACTGCGTCTTATGGCTTCTTAGTTTTAGGCGCTATTCTTGGTTTAATTTCTCTTTGGCTTATTATATTTACAAATTCTGACAATAAAATGAAACTTAAGAATACACTTACTGAGATTACAATTATTAATGAAAAAACTCTTGAGGTTGGGCTTTTTATGCTTACAGTAGGAACATTTTTGGGTGGTGTTTGGGCAAATGAATCTTGGGGTAGATATTGGGGTTGGGATCCGAAAGAGACTTGGGCTTTAGTAAGCATATTGATTTATGTTTTTATTTTGCATATGCGATTTATACCTGCACTTAGAAGTAAATTTACTTTTAATATGGTTTCTATGTTTGCTATTTGGACAATCATAATGACTTATTTTGGAGTCAATTATTATCTATCTGGTTTGCATTCTTATGCAGCTGGAGATCCTATGCCAATACCAACATTTGTGTATTATTTATTTGCATTGATGGTTGTATCGGCAATTCTTGGAAAAATTAAATATAAAAAATATTATTAATATGAAATTAGATATCCTTGTTTTTGGAGCTCATCCTGATGATGTAGAATTAGGATGTGGAGGTACAGTTATAAAGGAATCTCAAGCTGGTAAAAAAGTTGGTATTATTGATTTGACTAGGGGAGAGTTAGGTACTAGAGGTACAGCTGAAAGTAGAGATTCCGAAACTAAAGTAGCTACTGAAATAATGGGTGTTGCTATTCGTGAAAATATGAACTTTAAAGATGGGTTTTTTAAAGATGATGAGGAACATAAACTAGCTTTAATTAAAAAGATTAGAGAATTTCAACCTGAGATTGTTATTACTAATGCAATTTCTGATAGGCATCCTGATCATCCTAGATCGTCACAAATTACAATTGATGCATGTTTTTTATCAGGGCTAGAAAAGATTGAAACAGGACAAGAAATTTGGAGACCAAAAGCGATTTATCATTACATACAATTTAATGATATTAACCCTGATATTGTTGTAGATATTTCAAATCAAATGGATTTAAAGTTAGATGCTGTTAAAGCTTATTCTACTCAGTTTTTTAATCCTGAAAGTAATGAATCAGAAACTATTATTTCATCTCAAGGGTTTTTGGAAAGCGTTACTTATAGAGCTAAAAATTTAGGAAGGCAAAGTAATTGTAAATATGCTGAGGGTTTTGTAGTAAACCAACTTCCAAAGATTGATTCCCTTTTAAATTTATAATACAAAAAAAGCCGAGCAAATGCTCGGCTTTCTAATTTTATGTTTAAATCTATTTACTTAGTTTTAATTACTTTCTTACCGTTAATAATATAAACACCTTTTGGTAAGTCAGCAAAATCAGATTTCCATTCCCTACCTAGTAAGTCAAATATTCTTGAATCTTTTTTTGAGTTAGTATTGTCTAATTCAATTACTGTAGTAGTTGTATTATCAAATAAACCAACTGTATCAATCTCTAAGTAAGTAATAGCATTCCAGTCAACAAAATCCATGTCCCCTTGTAGAGTTAGTCCTGGCTCAAAATCTAATTGGTACACAATTCTTATTTTGTCATCAACTACTGGACTCATAGATCCAAAAACGCACTCTTGCATACCGTTCCAATCATCATGAGGTGTTACATCTACTGGAGTTTTCCACGTGATACCACCATCTTCTGATTTTGTAACATAGATATGTCGAAATACTTGTGTCCCATTGTCAATTGTTTCAGTATATGCTGAGAAAGAAAGATACAAATCCCCATTTGCAGCTAAACCAGCGCTGGGCATTGAAGCTTGACCTCTTCCATAAAGAGCGTACCCTCCTATTTCATCAATACCTAATACATTAGGGTCACCATTTAAATCTGGGGCCTGTGCAATCAAATGATCGTTCATCATATCAGAATACCATACTGAAGTGTCTCCAGTATGTACTGTAGCTGGAGTATTATCTGGCCCAAAACTTTCAGTCCAATAAGCAATTCCATCATTTGATAATGGGAAATACGACCAATTACCATCAGCTAAATCATCATCTGAATAACTCATTACACCATAAAATACATGAGCATTTCCATTTGCATCAAGAATTAAGGATCCTGTATTATCTGTAGAGTACACTTGGTCTAAAACAGCATCACCATCTAAATCTATTCCAGAATCTATCACATATTTATCAACAGGAAAATCAAGAAAGATAGTTTTAGCCCAATTATCTCCATTGTCTGTTGATTTCATGATGAAAGAATCTCCAAAGGCATTAAAGTATGCAATAACTACTGTCTCTCCTTGTGCAGCAATAGCATAATCATCAGCGCTAAAACCAAGGAAACTAGAACTATCCATACCTGGTATTACTAAAGTATCAATATCCCAGTAATTTCCACCATCTTGAGATCTAGAATAAAGCACGGCTCCATTTAATCCATGCCAAAGCGATCCTGTCCAAGTTCCTCCTGAAGGTTCAGTAAGAGCAATCGTATGAATAGTATTACCATCTAATCCACCAGCTGCTGATCTATTCCAAATTAGGTAATTCTCACCAATCATTGAATTAGTCCATGTTCCTGTTCCAATTGAAGTTCTACTAGCTTGATTAAGAACATTATTGTCTGTGCTATGAGTCATAACACGCTCACCACCATTTCCTAATGCAATTAGAGAAGGCCATCCCACTCTTGAATCCTCTAATCTAGGCTCAGAAAATGGAGGTGATGGAGCTGGAAAAGTCCAATTACTACCATCAAAATGATTATATCCTGTTCCTCTATCTGACCATGCAGAATTTAATTCTGTAGACATAGTCCATGCAGCAGATATAGTTCCATCATCATGTACTACAATTCTATTTTGAATAGAACCATTTGATTGTAGATCATAAGTTGTCCATCCAATTACTTCTGATGTTATTGTACTTTTAGAATTTGAAGAAAGTACTGGATAAGTGTGAGGATTTGGATTAACCATTAAATGGGATAAGTCCTCATTACCACTCAAAATTACTTTATCATATTTAACTTTTAAGTCAGGATTATTTTGACCAGGAATTATTTGTGCAGATAAACTAAGAGTAAATAATATACTCGTAATAATTGTAATTGTTTTTATCATATTTATTTATTTTTTAAAAATTTATGAGGCTAAGATACTAAAAAATATTCTTATAGCGTAACCTAATTGAGTTTCCAATAACTATAATATCAGAAAATGCCATAAACAGTGCCCCCCACATAGGGTTAAGTAATCCCATTATAGCTATAGGGATAGCAACAAAATTATAAGCAAATGCCCAAAATAAATTTTGTTTAATTGTGAGTAGAGTATGCTTACCAATTTGCATTGTTTGTGGGAGTTGACTTAAATCTTCATTATTTAACAGGACAACATCTGCTGATTGTATAGCTATTTGTGTTGCATTACCTAAAGATATTCCAATAGTTGCTCTTGCAAGGGCAGGAGCGTCATTTATACCATCTCCTACCATTGCTGTTTTATTGCTACTTACTAATTTTTCAATTTTTTCAATTTTATCTTGTGGCAATTGTTCGGCATAAGTTTTTTTAATTTCTAATTCAGAAGCTATTTGATTGCATTTTTCTTTTTTATCCCCACTTAATAGGGTAG
>CAJQLK010000076.1 GCA_905479165.1 uncultured Flavobacteriales bacterium
GAATCCCTTAGTTCTTCTAGTTTTATTTTTTGATTTAAGGGCATCAAAATATCTCTTTTACTGTTGCTAGCGGTGTGTAATGAAATAGCAAGATTAAATCTCACGTCATCATCAGCTAATTTCATAATCATTTTAGCAATTCCTGCAGTAGAGACTGTTATTCGTTTTGGAGACATGCCTAACCCTTGTTCAGTTGTGATGAATTTAACACTCCCTAACAAAGCTTTGTAATTTAAAAGAGGTTCTCCCATACCCATATACACTATGTTAGATAATGGTTTTCCAAAATTAGAAATAGCTTCTTCATTTAAGATAAAAACTTGGTCATAAATTTCAGATGCGCTCAAGTTTCTGTCCAATTTCATTGTTCCAGTGGCACAAAATTCACAAGCTAAACTACACCCGACTTGTGACGAGACGCAGGCAGTCAGTCTATTTTTTGAAGGGATTATTACTCCTTCTACTAATAATTTATCATGCAATTGAAGGCTGTACTTAATTGTACCGTCAATACTTCTTTCCGCTTTATAGATTTTTACTGCCTTTATAGCAAAATTATTAGAAAATAATTCACGCAGATCCTTAGATAAGGAAGTCATTTCTTCAAATGAAACAGCTCTTTTTTTCCATAACCATTCCCAAACTTGTTTTGCTCTAAATTTAGGCATTTTATGCTCTAAACAGAATTCTTGCACCTGTTCTAAGCTTAATTCTCTGATGTCTTTATTCTCACTCATAATATATTGCAAAGATATATTACTTTTGTGCTATGCGATTTTTAACTGCCGATTATTTATATCCACTAAATATTTCTCCAATTAAAGAAGGAGTACTGCAACTTTCTGATGCAGGTGAGGTTGTTAAGATTTTTGAAAACATAAATGATGTTTCTAATGAAAAACTAGAAATTTTTGAAGGTATTTTATGTCCAGGATTTGTGAATGCGCATTGTCATTTAGAGCTTTCCCATTTGCTAGGTGTTGCAGAAATAGGAGAAGGTTTTTTGGATTTTATTACTGCAATTCAGCAAAGAAATGAATATTCAAATGAAGAAATTTTGGAAGCAATTGAAAATGCAGAAAAGGAAATGATACATAATGGAATAGTCGCAGTTGGGGATATTTGTAATACAACTGATACGCTATTTCAAAAGCAAAAAGCAAATTTGATGTATTATAATTTTATAGAAACTTTTGGCGTACATGAAAATAAGGTAGATGCTGTCTTCATTAAAGCAATAGAATTGAGAAATGAATTTAGAGCTGCTGATCAAAAGGCGAGCATTGTTCCTCATGCACCTTATTCAGTACCGCCAGTTTTACTGAACAAGATTAACAATGCTTTTGATGAAAAGGATGAATTACTAACAATTCATATGCAAGAAACAAAAGCAGAAAACCAACTTTTTGAAAATAAGAAGGGAGATCTTTTTAATTGGTTAAACGGCATGAATGCTACTTCAAGTATTTGGGAAAATCGAAATAAATCGACTGATATTCTAAAAGAATTAGAAGATAAAAGAATGCTCTTGGTTCATAATACTTTTGCTAAAACAAAAAGTATTTCTGATAACTATTACTGTACTTGCCCAAAAGCTAATTTATACATTGAAAAGACCTTGCCAGACTATTCCATATTCGATGCAGATAAATTATGTGTAGGAACAGATAGTTTAGCTTCTAATAATTCCCTTTCTATTTTAGAGGAACTTAACATAATACAAGAAAATTCTAATTTTGATTTGAATACCCTTTTGAAAATTGCGTGTAAAAATGGAGCAAATGCTTTAGGCTTTGAGCAGTTGGGTACTTTTGAAAAAGGAAAAATTCCTGGTGTTAATTTGATCGGAAATTTGGATGGAGTGAAAGTTACTGCTGAGAGTTTTATTCAGGTTATTTAGTACATATAACCAAGTAAATCTAAATTCACTCTTTCTTATTTTTTATCTTTGATAGACTTAATTATGAAGTGTGTATCATCTATTTTTTTTAGTCCCAACTCCATAATTTTTATGTTGATGACTTTTTAGCCAAGTAGTTGTAGGTACAACTCTCCTAAATCCATACTTTTCAAAGTATTTTGGAATATTAGTTACTAAAAATAGAAAAACAATTCTTTCAGAAAATTCTAAAGATAACTTACCTGCCTTTTGTAATAATTTTTCTCCAATTCCATTTTCTCTATAACTGATATATAGATATCAATTAGTCCTATAACTTTAATTGGACTACCACCTAAGTTATTTACTCAATAGTCAAGCCCAACTTACCCAATTAATGTGTCATTTTCTTTAGTAAGAATTCTGTAATGTGGTGTTTGTTTAAAATAATCTCTATTTTTATAATCAACTTAAGGAAAAGATTTTTGCACTAGATTATTAATCGCAATACTATCTTTTTCGCTAATTTGAAATTCCGGAACAAAACTAATTTCAATTATAAAATTTCAGCAATATTCAAGTCCTCTTGGGTAGTGATTTTCAGGTTCTTTTCCTCTCCTAAAAGGGCATTAATTTTACCGCCATTTGCTTCAAATACTGATGCGTCATCAGTAAAATTTACAGAAAAATCTTGAGTATATGCTTCCTTTATATCAGTACTTAAAAAACATTGAGGCGTTTGTACTTTATATAAGTTACTTCTATCGATATGTGTAGAGTTTTCTCCTTCTAATTTTCGAATAGAATCTTTTACAGGAACAATAGGAATTATGCCAATTCCACTTTTAATTTTGCCAACTAAACTATTAATTAATGCAGTAGAAATAAGCGGGCGAACTCCATCATGAATAGCAATAATTGAAGTATTATCAATTTTATCAAGTCCATTTTTTACAGAATGAAATCTTGTCTTCCCACTCTCAACTAAAATGTGTATCTGCGTAAAATTATTATTCTTACAAAGTTCATTCCAAAAATCAAATTGCGACCTAGGTAAAACTACAATAATTTCCTCAAAATGAGAAAATTGTTTTATGGTATGCATCAAAATTGGTAAGTTATTTAATAGTAAAAACTGCTTAGGAATATCGGCATTCATACGCTCTCCCTTTCCTCCGGCAACTATTAAAGCAACTTTTTTCATTTATAAAATTAGCATTGCATCTCCGTATGTATGGAAATTGTATTTTTTCTTAATTCCTTCTTTGTAAGCTTTTTTCAAAAGATCTAAACCAGAAAAAGCAGAAACCTGCATCATTAAAGATGATTTAGGTAAATGAAAATTAGTTAGCATGCAATTTGCAATTTTATGTTTATAAGGGGGAAATAAAAATAAATTTGTCCACCCTTCAAAAGGAATTATTTCATGTTGTGTAGAGATAGAAGTTTCCAACGTTCTCATCACAGTTGTCCCAACAGCACATATTTTTTTGTTCTGCCTAATTGCAGTATTGATTTGCTCAGCAGCTCTTTTAGGAATACTAATTTGTTCTGATTCCATTTTATGCTTTGAAAGGTCCTCTACCATAATTTGATTGAAAGTTCCTAAGCCAACATGTAATGTAGTTTCAGCAAATTCAATTCCATTCAATTCCATTTGCTTCATCAAAATTTTATTAAAATGAAGCCCTGCAGTTGGAGCAGAAACAGCTCCTTGATGCTTTGCATAAATAGTTTGAAATCGTTCTGTATCTTCTTTTGTTGCCTCTCTTCCAAAGTGTTTTGGGATTGGAGTTTCACCAAGCATTGTAAGCGTTTCTTTAAACTCGTCATGATTTCCATCAAACAAAAATCTTAGCGTTCTTCCTCTTGATGTTGTATTGTCAATTACCTCAGCAACTAATTCATCATTCTCCCCAAAAAATAATTTATTACCGATTCTAATTTTTCTTGCAGGATCAACTAAAACATCCCAAAGTCTATTCTCTTGGTTCAATTCTCTAAGTAAAAAGACTTCAATCATTGCTCCAGTTTTCTCTTTGTTAGCTTGTAATCTTGCAGGAAACACCTTTGTATTATTTGTAACAACTACATCTCCTTCAACAAAATAATCTTTTAAATCAGATACTTTTTTGTGTTCAATTTTCCCATCTTCTCTATTAACAACCATCATTTTCGCATCTTCTCTGTGTGCAATAGGTTTATTAGGAATTCTTGTTTGAGGTAAGTCAAAACTGTACATTGACAATTTATATTTCATCTGATATTTTAGTTTAAATTAAAGTTTGCAAATATAATGTATGAAAAAGCAGAAGTCAAGTAAAATTACTTATTTAACAGTTTTTTAAAGCTATCTACATCAATAGCTTCTGATAATTGATATTTCCCAATTGATGTTCTGCAAAGCTTTGAAAGATGTCCACCACTATTTAAGGCTACTCCAAAATCATAAGCAATTGAACGGATATAGGTTCCTTTACTGCATTTAATTTCAAAGGTTACATCTAGGTTTTCTCTTGAGGTAATAGTAAATTCTCTAACTGTTACTTTCCTACTTTCAATTTCGATAGTTTCCCCTCTTCTTGCTTTTTCATATAGCCTTTCTCCTCCTTTTTTTAAAGCTGAAAAGATTGGTGGTTTTTGGTTAATTTCACCTATAAAATGTGTTGTAGATTCTTTAATTAGCTCCTCAGTAATATGGGCAGTTTCATAATTGTTATCCACTTCAGTTTCTAAATCATAAGATGGAGTTGTTCCCCCTAAGGTAATTGTTCCTGTGTAAGTTTTTTCTTGCCCTTGAATTTCAGAAATTAGCTTGGTAAATTTACCTGTACAAACAATTAACAGTCCAGTTGCTAAAGGATCAAGAGTTCCTGCATGCCCTACTTTTATTTTTTTTATACTATATTTAGTTCGGATTAGATTTTTTATCTTTCTCACTACATCAAAAGATGTCCAGCCCAAAGGCTTGTTTATCAAAAGAATTTGTCCGACTAGAAAGTCCTCTACCGTTTCAGGAAAGTTATCCATATTATATTAATGATGTTGCAATTACAATAGATCCAATAGCAAAGCAGTAGTAAGCAAAGTATTTAAGCTGACTACTTTTTACTAATTTTATCATCCATTTACAGGCAAGCATTCCTGTTAAAAAGGCAAAAATGAAGCCAATAAATAGTACTAAAAAGTTTGTGTCAGTTGCTGAAATTTCACCTGAAAAAAAATCTTTAGCCATTTTCCCAAAGATTAATGGGACAACCATTAAGAAGGATAATCGTGCTGCTTTTTCTTTGTCAATGCCTAAAATTACAGCTGTTGATATTGTTGCTCCTGAGCGCGAAATTCCAGGAAGGATAGCTATGGCTTGTGAAATTCCTACAAGGATAGCATCTTTAACCTCTACCTGTTTCTCTGATGCTTTAGCTCTGTCAGCAAGCAATAATAACAAACCTGTAATCAATAGCATGCTACCTACTAAAGTTAATGCACCACCAAATAGCGCTTCTATTTCATCATTTAAAAACACTCCAACCAAAGTAGCTGGTATCATGGATAAAACAATTTTTAAAGAGAATTGAAATGCTTCATTGTTTTTAAATTGAAAGAGCCCTAAGAATATTTCAATCAAATCCTTTCTGAAAATAATAATGGTTGATAGAGCTGTTGCGAAATGGAGGACAACTGTCATCAGTAAGCTTTCTTCTCCTACTTTTCCTTCTCCTAAAATTGCTTTTGCAATTTCTAAATGTCCGCTACTACTTACGGGTAAAAACTCAGTTAGTCCTTGAATAATTCCAAGGATAATAGCATTGATTATTTCCATGTATTAAGCTTCTTTACTTTTGCTCATAATTGCAAAAATCTCAATAATGAATCCTGTAGCTAGTAAAATTGGAGCTAATGTTAACCTCTGAAAATCAAAGATTGCATCAGAGAATTTTGTTGGGTCATCTGACCCTCCTCCAATCATTAAAATTAGTCCGCTAGCCATAAAAGCTATGCCGATAAGTAAAAGTGTATAGTTCTTTTTTTTGAATGCAAAATCCATAGTTTAAATTTAGTTGTAAAGTTCGTTTTCGTTAAGTTTTATAAATTTTCTTACTGCAAAGAAAGTTGAAAAAATACTGATAAATAATCCTGATGCTAAAATCAGTAAAAAAACAATTCCAATAATTTTTAAATCATCAATATTAAACATATTAGCTACATCTCTTTGTACTAATTGTATTGCTCCAATAAGCATAAAAATAGCAAAAAGTGAGCTGTATATTCCTTGATAAATTCCTTTAGATAGAAATGGTTTTTGGATGAAACTATTAGTTGCACCAACTAATCGCATTGTTCGTATCACAAACCTTTTTGAGTAAACTGAAAGTCGGATAGTGTTGTTAATTAACACAAAAGCGATAAAGAAAAGAAGCACACAAAAAATAAGTAAAAAGAATGACAAGCGATTTGCATTTGAGTTTAGTTTGTCTATTAAATCTTCTTGATAATAGACTTCAAAAACATTAGCATTTTTGCTTAATTCATTAGTGATTATTTGCAAACTATCAGTATTTCCATATTCAGCATTAAGTTTTACATCAATAGAAGCTAAAAGAGGGCTGTAACCTAAAAACTCAACAAAATCTTCTCCTAAATCAGTTTTTAAATCAGCAGTTGCTTGTTCTTTTGTTGTAAATGTAGTGCTTTTTGCAAAATCAGAAGCATCTAATATTTTTTGAAATTTTAATGTTTCTATGTCGTTCCTACCATCTTTTAACATAATTGTGAAGCCGATATTTTCTTTTATATAATCTGATAATTTTTGCACGTTTATCAGAACTAAACTCAATAAACCTACAACAAACAATACAAGTGAAAGGCTAATAATAACTGAAGCAGAAGACGAGAGTATCCTTCTGTTTAGAGTTTTATTTTTCATTGTTTTCATATAGTTTGCTAAAATATAAAAATACAATTTACTAATTGATGTTATTCCTTAACTTTGCAAACTGAATAATGTGAATAAGATGGAATACGATTTTAATAAGATAGAAAAAAAGTGGCAAGACAATTGGAGAGCAAATGAAACTTATAAGGTTTCAGAAGATGCTTCAAAAGAGAAATATTATGTATTGGATATGTTTCCTTATCCATCTGGAGCAGGCTTGCATGTTGGGCATCCACTTGGTTATATTGCTTCTGATGTTTTTGCTCGTTATAAAAGATTAAAAGGGTTTAATGTGTTGCATCCTATGGGATACGATTCTTTTGGCCTACCAACAGAACAATATGCTATTCAGACAGGAATACATCCAGCAGTAGCGACTAAAGATAATACTGAAAGGTATAGAAAACAGTTGGATCAAATTGGTTTTTCGTTCGATTGGAGTAGAGAAATACGAACTTCCGAGCCTAATTATTACAAATGGACTCAATGGATTTTCAAGCAGTTATTTAACTCTTATTATTGCAAAGAAGAGGATAAAGCAATTCCAATTGTTGATTTAATTTCTGATTTTGAAAAGAATGGAAATATCAAATCGCAGGCCGTTTGTGATGATAACACACCAAGTTTCTCAGCAGAGGAGTGGAGTAATTTTTCTAAATCAGAAAAAGAAAAAATGTTGATGAATTATCGTTTGGCATTTTTGACAGAAGCATGGGTAAACTGGTGTGAAGGACTAGGAACAGTACTCGCTAATGATGAGGTGAAAGATGGACTTTCGGAAAGAGGAGGATTCCCTGTAGAGCAAAAGTTAATGAAGCAGTGGTCCTTAAGGATTACGGCTTATGCTGATAGATTAATTTCAGGATTAGATACTGTAGATTGGTCGGATTCCATAAAGGAAATCCAAAAGAATTGGATTGGGAAATCGAAAGGAGCCTCTGTAAGCTTTAAGCTTGAAAATTCGGATGATAAAATAGAAGTTTTCACTACTCGTCCAGACACCATTTTTGGTGTTAATTTTATGGTTTTAGCGCCAGAACATGGGCTAGTGTCAGAAATAACTACTATTGAGCAAAAACAGAAAGTTGAAGCCTATGTAAATACCGCAAAACTAAAATCGGAAAGAGACAGACAAGCAGAAAAAAGCGTGACTGGAGTATTTACAGGCTCTTATGCAATTCATCCATTTACTGGAAATAAGGTGCAAGTTTGGGTTGGAGATTATGTGCTAGCTTCTTATGGAACTGGTGCGGTAATGGCTGTCCCTTGTGGAGACCAAAGGGATTGGAATTTTGCTACTCATTTTGGTTTGGAAATTATTAATATTTTTGAGGGATTTGATGTAAGTGAAGAGGCAAATGAAGACAAGAATGTTAACATTACTAACTCTGATTTTTTAAACGGACTAGCGGTTAAAAAGGCAATTAGTTTAGCGATTTATAAAATTGAAGAAGGAGGTTTCGGAAAAGGTAAAATAAATTATCGTTTGCGTGATGCAATTTTCAGTAGACAAAGATATTGGGGAGAACCATTCCCGGTATATTATAAAGGAGAAATAGCTTATGTTTTTGATGATGACAAACAGGTTACGCTTCCTAAAGTTGATAAATATTTACCAACTGCAATTGGAGAGCCTCCATTAGCTAGAGCCAAAAAAGAGGATTGGGGTGTGTTTAAGGGAGATAGAATGGAATGTAATATTATGCCAGGTTGGGCAGGAAGTTCTTGGTATTTTTTACGATACATGGATCCAAATAATGATGGGGAATTTTGTGCAAAGGAAAAATCAGATTATTGGGGACAAGTAGATTTATATATTGGCGGAGCAGAACATGCAGTTGGGCATTTATTGTATTCGCGTTTCTGGACTAAATTCCTGTACGATAGAGGCTTTATTGGTTTTGATGAGCCTTTCAAAAAAATGATAAACCAAGGAATGATTTTGGGAAGATCAAGCTTTATATATAGAATAAAAGACACGAATACTTTTGTAAGTTTTGATAAAATAAAAGAGCATAAAACGACTCGTTTGCATGTGGATATTAGTTTTGTAGATAATGATGTGTTGGATATTGATGCATTCAAAAATTGGAGAGAGGAATATGCAGATGCTGAGTTTATTTTAAATGATGAAGGAAAATATTTTTGCGGACATGAAGTAGAGAAAATGTCAAAATCCAAGTATAATGTACAAACTCCAGATGAGTTAGTTCAGAAATTTGGAGCCGATACTTTAAGACTTTATGAGATGTTTTTAGGTCCGTTAGAACAGTTTAAGCCATGGGATACAAAAGGAATAAATGGAGTACATAATTTTTTAAGGAAGTTTTGGCGTTTGGCTCATAATTCTGAAAATAGTTTTAATGTTGGAGATGAAAAGCCAACTAAAGAAAATTATAAAACCCTACACAAAACCATTAAAAAAGTAGCTGAGGATATTGAAAGACATTCGTTTAATACAGTGGTAAGTACTTTTATGATTTGTATAAACGAGTTAACAGAACAAAAATGTAATAGTAGAGAAATCATCTCTGAATTTACAGTTCTTCTTTCTGCTTATGCACCTCACATATCGGAAGAAATTTGGAGTAAATTAGGAAATAAATCTTCAGTAACAATTGCAGAATTCCCTATATTTAATGCAAGTTTTTTAGTAGAATCTGAAATAAATTACCCCGTTTCATTTAATGGAAAAATGAGGTTTAAAATTTCACTACCTGCCGAAATGGGCAAATCAGAGGTACAAGTTGAGGTGCTGAAACACGAAAGAACAGCTCATTATTTAGAAGGAAAGACACCTAAAAAAGTAATCGTCGTACCAAAACGAATTATAAATATCGTTATTTAGATTTTGTATTTTAGCAAAGTGAAATTATTCATTCGCTTTCTTGTTTTTAGTAATATTTGGGTTGCATTCTGTGTGCTTGCTTTGGCTTTGAGCTCTGAATTATTTCTTGAAACGGTAAATTATCAGATCAGTAAATTTATATTTCTCGCTACAATATTTACCTATAATTTCCAGAGAGTTGTAAGAGTTAAAAGAGGTTCAAATCATGCTAGAAAACAGTGGTTAGTAGAAAAAAAGAGAGTTATTTACTCTCTTATGTTATCTTGCGGGATAATGAGTGGGTATTACTTTTTCCAATTTCAAGTTTCTACACAAATTGCAATTGTATTTTCAGGAGTTCTCTCATTACTTTATCCTTTAGGCTTAAGACAAGTTCCGTTTAGTAAAATATTTGTAATTTCCTTGATATGGACTATTAGCACTATGTTATTGTTGGTGTTTGAAAATAACATCCCAATTACACAAAATATTGTTTTGCACTTAATATCGCGATTTTTGTTTGTTTTTGCCATAACTATTCCTTTTGATATTAGAGATTTGAAGTATGATGCTCAAAATTTAGAAACAATACCTTTGTTTTTTGGAGTTCAAAAATCAAAAGTTATTGGAGTTTCGGCTTTACTTATTTGTATATTAATCGCTATTTTTCAATCAATTGAAAACACCTTAACTTCTTCAAATTTACTAGCATTACTTTTGTTGTTATTTTTGGCTTCAATTTTCATTAGAAAATCAGATGAAAATAAGGGAGAAATGTATTTCTCTTTTTGGATTGAATCATTATGTATTTTGGTTTATTTTTTTTTAATAATTGCAGGTTTGATTTTTTAAATCAGAATGCTTACTTTAGCTGCATTATAAATTTCAAATAATGTCAGAAGAAACAACATCAGTACACTATATAAATTACTTGGCGCTCGACAAAGTATTGGATGCTCAACACCCTTTAAGTGGGGAAGGTAAAAAAGCGGCACATGAGGAAATGCTTTTTATTATCATCCATCAAACATATGAATTATGGTTCAAACAGATTTTACATGAAATTGAATCAGCAATGGATTTGTTTAAGGCTGATAAAATTAATGAAAGTAATGTTGGGGTAATTGTAAGGAGAATGGATAGGGTTAACAAAATTATGACTACACTAGTTGGACAATTAGATATCTTAGAAACAATGACTTCTCTAGATTTCTTAGATTTTAGAGATCATTTATCTCCCGCATCTGGCTTTCAATCTCATCAATTCAGAAAATTAGAAGTAATGTTGGGGCTTAAAATTAAGAAAAGACATCAGTTTGGAGGCTGTCCTTATCACGCACAATTTGTAGGCGATAAAAAAGAAGAAGTTTTGGAGTTAGAAGAAGAGGCGTCATTATTTAATTTAGTTGAAAGATGGTTGGAGCGTATTCCTTTTTTGAATATGGAGGGCTTTGATTTTACTGCAAAATATGAGGGAGCTGTTAATGCAATGTTGGACAAAGAAATTGCAGGAATTAAAGCTGCAAACTTAACGGATAGTGATAGAGAAATCAGAACCCGTATGATTGAAGAAAATAAAAAATATTTTGAAAGAGTACTTTCGGAACAGGAGCATAACAAAGCAATGGAAGAAGGGGAAACAACACTTTCATACAAAGCAACTATGTCTGCATTACTTATCAATTTATACCGTGATCAACCAATTTTACATTTACCGTATCAGTTTTTGAGAAGTATTGTGGAGCTAGACCATAAAATTTCAACTTGGAGATTCCGACATGTGCAAATGGTTGAAAAAATGTTAGGTCAAAAAATTGGAACTGGAGGAAGTTCAGGACAAGGATATTTAAAGCAAACTGTGGATAAGCACAAGCTGTTTACGGATTTGGCAAATATCTCTACACTTATGATCTCCCGTTCTTATTTACCTGAATTACCACAAAACATAAAAGATAATTTAGGATTTAATTATACAAAATAAATGAATTTAGATTTAAAAAATAAAAATGCAATTGTATGTGGTAGCACACAAGGAATTGGTGAGGCATCTGCAATTGAATTGGCAAAATTAGGAGCAAACATCACGCTAATCGCCCGAAACGAAAGTAAACTTTTAAATGTTTTAAATGATTTGGATAAATCCCAAGGGCAAATACATTCTTTTATTTGTATTGATTTTTCGGACACTGAAAAACTAAAAGAAGAAGTGAATCTTTTAAAAGGAACTTATCATATTTTGATAAACAATACAGGTGGGCCAGCTGGAGGACCTATCACTGATGCAAAAACAGATTATTTTGAAGATGCATTCAGAATGCATTTGGTAAACAATCAGATTTTGGTACAGAAAGTTATTGAAGGAATGAAAAAAGAAGGTTTTGGAAGAGTTATAAATATTATATCAACTTCAGTAAAAGCCCCAATTCCAGGGCTGGGAGTTTCTAATACCATACGTGCAGCAGTTGCTAACTGGGCAAAAACACTGTCTATTGAAGTAGGAGCTTACGGAATTACGGTAAATAATGTATTGCCAGGCTTTACGGATACTAACCGATTGAAAACTTTAATTACAAAGAAAGCATCTATACAAGCAAAAACAACAGAAGAAATTGCAAACACAATGAAATTATCTGTGCCAGCTAATAGATTTGGACAGGCATATGAAACTGCAAATGCTGTGGCCTTTTTATGTAGCCCAGCAGCAGGTTATATTAACGGAATTAACCTCCCAGTTGATGGTGGTAGAACAGCTAGCTTGTAATGGAAAAGATTTTAAATTATATAAATGGAGAGTTGGTAGCACCAACAAATGGAAATTATATAGATAACTATAATCCATCTAACGGGAAGGTGTATTCTTTAATTCCAGATTCTGAAAAGCAGGATATTGACAATGCTGTAGCAGCTGCCAAAGAAGCGTTTAAAAGCTGGAGTAAAACTCCAAAACAAAAGCGTTCGGACATCCTAATGAAGTTAGCTGATACGATTGAAAAGTATTCAGATGAATTGATAAAATCTGAAAGTAAAGACAATGGAAAACCAGAATCTTTAGCCGCTCATGTAGATATCCCAAGAGCACCTGCTAATATCCGATTTTTTGCAGGAGCAATTCTACATGATAGCTCAGAAATGCATGAAATGGACGGTATGGCCATCAACTATACTTTAAGGCAACCCATTGGAGTTGCAGCTTGTATTTCTCCTTGGAATTTACCCCTTTATTTGCTTACTTGGAAAATTGCTCCAGCACTTGCTGCAGGAAATACAGTAGTTGCAAAACCCTCTGAAGTAACCCCAATGACAGCTTATATTTTAAGTAAAATTTGTATTGAAGCAGGATTACCAAAAGGAGTTTTAAATATTGTTCACGGCTTGGGAAGTAAAACAGGCGATCCGCTCACTACTCATCGAGACACTCCAATTATTTCTTTTACTGGAGGGACAGTTACAGGAAAACATATTGCAACAGTAACAGCTCCAATGTTCAAAAAAGTATCGTTAGAATTAGGGGGGAAAAACCCAAACATCATTTTTGCAGATGCTGATTTTGATAAGGCAGTTAGTACAGCTGCACGTGCTGCTTTCACAAATCAAGGTCAAATATGCTTGTGTGGATCTCGTCTTTTTGTCCAAGAAGATATCTACGAAAAATTCAAGATTGCATTAATAGAAAAAACTAAAAAATTAAAAGTAGGAGATCCAAAAGATACAAGTTCAAATTTAGGAGCTGTAGTTTCTAGAGATCACATGAGTAAGATATTATCTAAAATTGAAGAGGCAAAACAGATAGGGGGCAACATTCTGATCGGAGGAAATCGTGTAATATTAGAGGGAGATTTAAAAGATGGTTATTATATTGAACCAACAATAATTGAAGGCTTATCATCTGATTGTGATATTAATCAAGAGGAGATATTTGGTCCAGTTGTTTCGCTAATTCCTTTTAAAACAGAAGATGAAGTTATTGATATGGCAAACTCTACAAAATACGGATTGTCGGCATCTATTTTTACAGAAAATATTAGTAAAGGACATAGGGTGGCTGCAAAGATTGATTCAGGAGTAGTTTGGATAAATACTTGGTTGCTTAGAGATTTAAGAATTCCTTTTGGAGGAATGAAACAATCAGGTGTTGGGCGTGAAGGAGGTTTTAAGTCTTTAGATTTTTTTACAGAGCCTAAGAATATTTGTGTTAAAATTTAAAAATGGATATAGAAATTGCAATAGAAATAAAGAATGTAGATGCTGATATGATAAAACCTTTAAGGCATGCTGAATTACGTAAGGGGCAAGATTTTTCTAGCACATCTTATTTAAGAGATAATGAAGTAAGCACATTTCATCTAGCTGCCATTTTAGATAGAAAGATTGTGACATGTGCTACATTTTATCCAGAAAAATCTAAAAATTTAAATGCTATAAAATCATATAGATTAAGAGGTTTGGCAACAGCTTCTAGTTTTCAGAGAAAAGGCTATGCAAGAGAGCTTATTATAGCAGCATTTTTAGAGCTTAAAGCAAAAGGTGCTGATTTTGTATGGTGTAATGCTAGAATAATAGCATTAGGCTTTTATAAATCTATAGGATTTAAGATCAAGGGAGATCAATTTGATATTGAAACAATAGGTCCTCATTATTTTATGTATAAAGAAATCTAAATATATGAACGGAGAAAAATTTAATTCGGATAGAGCGCCAGGTGCAGTAGGATTATATCCTCATGCCAGAAAAGTAGGTGATATTTTATACTTATCAGGAGTAGGCCCAAGAAAGTTAGGACAAACAGATATTCCAGGAGTAACATTGAATGAAAGTGGAGAGATTGAAAGTTATGATATTGAAGCGCAATGTCATTCGGTTTTTTCTAATATTAAATATATTTTAGAGGACGCTGGATCATCTTGGGGTAATATCGTAGATGTGCAGGTTTTTCTTACAAATATGAAAGACGACTTTAAAATTTATAATAGAATATATGCTGAATATTTTAAAGACAATCAGCCTTGTAGAACAACAATTGAAATAAAGAGTTTACCCACTCCAATAGGAATTGAATTAAAAGTAATAGCCACTATTTAAAATAAATATTATGAAAATAAAAAACCCTTTTAACTTACATAAATGGATTGATGAAAATAGACATTTATTAAAGCCCCCAGTAGCAAACAAAAATTTATATATTGAGTCTGGCGACTATATTGTAATGATAGTAGCGGGACCAAATGCAAGAAAAGATTATCATTATAACGAAACAGAGGAGCTTTTTTATCAAATTGAAGGAGATATTAAGGTAAAAACACAACAAGGAGGAAAATTGGTTGTATACGAAATTAAAGAGGGTGAGATGTTCCTTTTGCCAGAAAAAATTCCGCATTCTCCTATTAGATCAGACAAATCAATCGGCTTGGTTATTGAAAGAAAAAGAACGAAAAAACACAAAGACGGATTAATGTGGTTTTCTGACACTGCTAACGTATTATTATATGAAGAATATTTTCATCTTACTAATATTGAGAAAGATTTTTTGCCAGTTTTTAAGAGGTTTTATTCCGATGAAAATTTAAGAACATGTCCAGAAACGGGCGAAGTAATGCAGGCAGAAGAAAAATATCTTTAAAATAGTTTGCAGCCCAATTACATCAATATATTTAATTTTAAAGAACATATAATTATTAATTTATGCGAATAAATGGACATGGCCATATACTTCCGGAACCTTCTCAGATTCCAGATTTCATGAAAAAAAAGAAACTTTTTTGGATTGATGAAGATAAGGGGTTTATGAGACAAGGAGATTGGTCTAGACCAATTAATGGGGTTGGTTTTTTCATTAAAGAAAAAATAGAATGGATGTATCAAAACAATATTGACCATGGTGTTATGTTATGTCTTTCGCAATTATATTGTAATGGATGGGGAAAGCAAGATTGTGTTGATGCAATCCGTTTTCAAAATGATTTCAATGCTACAATTCAAGCTGATTACCCAGATAAGTTTACTTGTGGCTTTGTAGTTCAACCATTATACATGGATAATGCACTTAAAGAGATTGAAAGATGTGTAAAGCATCTAGAATTGAAAGTACTTTGTTTGCCTACACACTATTTAAATGCAAATGGAGAGTGGCTTTCTATAGCTGAAGCAGCTGTAGATCCTATATTTGAATTGGCTAATGAATACGGACTGGCAGTTCAAATTCATCCATATGATGGTGAGAAAATGATTGCACTAAAAAACCAATATTGGAGATTTCACTTAGTTTGGATGATGGCGCAATGTGCAGATACAATACATCTTTTTTCTCTTAGAGATTTGCCAAATAAATATCCCAATTTTAGAACTTGTTTTGCACATGGTGGGATGCTAGATGTAGCTAATTATGGCAGAAGAATTCAAGGATTTGATGGGCGCCCAGATATATTTAAAAAATTAAATGATCCTAGAAAAACATTGGGTCATAAGAATGTATACTTCGATACATTAGTTCATGATTCACATACCTTAGACTTATTGAAGAAGCGAGTTGGATCCAGTCAAATAATAATGGGACTAGATGATCCATTTCCATTAGGTGAAATTGAGGGTGTAGGTACTTCTTATCCTGGTAGGGTTGTGGATTATGCTAAGAAGATTGGCGTTTTAACAGAACAAGAAGAAAAAGATATCTGGCATAAAAATGTATTAGATTGGTTAGGAATCAATAAGGAAGATTTTATATAATGAAAGGACATTTTGAGATAGGAAATACTAAATTTGAGATTGATTTTTCAAAGAGAAATGATATTTCTATTGCCTTAAATTTTAATGGAGAACAACCAAATACTTATGGTGTAGATAAAGCTACTTCCTCTCCATATCAAGACGGGCAATTTATTGGGGACACTCGAAAAGGAGGCCCTTGTAATTTTGAAACTTATAGTTTTACTACACATTGTAACGGAACACATACTGAGTGCATTGGTCATATTACAAATGAAAGAATTTCAATTTTATCTTCTTTAGAAGAAGAAATGATTCCTTCAACTTTGGTGTCAGTAACTCCAAAAAGTACGATTGAAAACTACACTCCTGTATTAAATAAAGACGATTTAGTTATTACAAAAGAGGATTTGGAAATTCAACTCAAAGGAGTCAGTATTGAGTTGTTAAAAGGAATTATTATACGAACACTACCTAATTCTGAAGAAAAGAAAAGTAGAGATTATATGAAAGAAATACCTGCTTTTTTTAGTATAGATGCAATGGAATATTTAGTAAGTTTAGGAGTGAAACATTTATTGGTAGACACTCCTTCAGTTGATAGATTGTTTGATGATGGACATCTATCTACTCACAATATTTTTTGGGAAACAAAAGGCAAACAGTTGAATCCGAACACTCAAAAGAAAACCATAACAGAAATGATTTTTGTTCCTTCTTCTGTTGAAGATGGTGCCTATCTATTAAATCTGCAAATCCCTGCATTTGTTTCGGATGCAGCACCAAGCAGACCCATAATTTTCAAGATAAATGAATTATAAAAATACAGCAGATTTCGCATTAAGTTTAGACGAAAAAGATGAATTAAGAAAGTATAGAGATAAGTTTCATATTCCCTTACAAAAAAATGGAGAAGAGTATATTTACATGTGTGGGAACTCACTTGGATTACAGCCTAAACGAACAAAGGAATATTTAAATCAGGAGTTAGAAGATTGGGCTACTTTTGGTGTGGACGGACATTTTCATGCCAAAAACCCTTGGATGCCTTATCATGAATTTTTAGCAGAGAGTTATGCAAAAATTGTTGGAGCAAAACCAACTGAAGTAGTTGCTAT
>CAJQLK010000077.1 GCA_905479165.1 uncultured Flavobacteriales bacterium
TATTGTATCATTATAAGTATGATTAAAGTGCTAAAATACTAAATAAAAACAGAAATAAATTAGATTAAATACATTTGAAGAACTCAAATGGTTCCAAGCATTCATCACACTTAAAAAATGATTTACAAGCGGTTGAACCAAATTCGCTTATCAAAGTAGTGTTTTCGGATTTACATTGAGGACAAATAACTATATTTGATGGAGGGGCAATGCCGTATTTCCTGAGTTTTTCCTTGGTTGCATCTGTCATCCATTCTGTAGTCCAGGCAGGAGAGTATACTATTTTTAACTCAAAATTATTGATGTCATTTTCTGTTAAACAAGTTTTTATGTCATCCATGAACGTTTTTACAGCAGGACAACCCGAATAGGTAGGCGTAATGGTAATAAGATAGTTATTATTGCTGAAAACGACATCATGAATAACACCTAATTCTACAACTGAAATTACAGGTATTTCAGGGTCAGGAACAGTTTTTAAAAGTTCCCAAACGTATTTGGTGTTACCACTTTGCATCCGGATATGCTCTTTGTAAAAATTGCATTTCAGATAAAATAAATCCTAAATATTCAGTGTGTAATCCTTTTTTTCCTCCTGTTGCCATATAAGCATCTTCAGGGCGCGTTAATTTTGCTTTAACAAGGGTTTTATTTACAATACTATCCCATTCTGATTTTAAAGCTGAATTATCAACTGCAATACCATTATTTAGTAATTCTGTATCTAAATTATCCATTTCAAAAAGTTCGCCTGTGTACATCCAAAGCTCTTTTAATGCATCTTGTACTTTAGTATTACTTTCTCCAGTTCCATCACCTAAACGAACTAGCCAGTTGCTAGAGTGTCGTAAATGATATTTTACTTCTTTTAATGATTTACTAGCTAATGCTGAAAGCGTTTCATCTTTGCTTTTTGAAAGCTCAGTATAGAATAAAAAGTTAAATACATCATGCAGAAAGTTTCTGACCATTGTAGTTCCAAAATCCCTATTCTCTTGCTCTACTAGTTGATGGTTAAAGAACTCTCTTTCATTTCTTCTAAATGCTAATTCATCAGCTGATTTAGTACCATCTAATTGTGCTGCATATTGATAAAACCCGTTTGCTTGCCCGAACATATCTAGTGAAATATTAGACATTGCAATGTCTTCCTCTAAGGTAGGTCCGTTTGAACACCACTCTGACATTCTTTGTCCTAGAATTAGAGAGCTGTCCGCAATTCGTAAAGTATATGTAAATAAACTACTCATCCTTTATATATGTTTTGATCCTTCAGGCATAGTGTAGAAAGTAGGGTGGCGATACATTTTGTCATTTGAGGGGTCAAAAAATGCTTCACTATCTTCTGTTTCTGATGATACAATATATTCTGATTTTATAACCCATATGCACGAGCCTTCATTTCTTCTTGTGTACAATTCTCTTGCATTTTCTAATGCCATTACCTTATCACTAGCATGAACATTTCCAGCATGTTTGTGGGCTAAGCCATTTTTACTTTGTATAAATACTTCCCAAACTGTTGCGTTTTCTTCCATAATATATATTTAATTTGCTACTAATTCTTGTTTTTTAGCGTATGCTTTTGCAGCATCACGCACCCATTTTCCTTGATCATGTGCTTTTTTATGATGGGCCAGTCTTTGTTTGTTACAAGGTCCGTTTCCGTTAACTACACTCCAGAATTCATCCCAATTCATTTCACCAAAATCATAACTTTGTCTTACTTCATTCCATTTTAAATCTGGGTCAGGAATAGTAAGCCCAATAACCTCAGCTTGTCCTACAGTTTTGTCAATAAAATCTTGGCGCAAAGCGTCATTAGTTTGTCTTTTTATTTTCCATTTCATAGCATTGCCAGTTCTTGGAGAATCAGAATCTTGAGGACCAAACATCATTATTGAAGGCCACCAGAAACGGTTTAAAGCATCCTGCGCCATAGCTTTTTGTTCAGCAGTACCTTTTGCCATTTCAGCCATTATTTCATAACCTTGCCTTTGATGGAAACTTTCTTCCTTGCAAATTTTAACCATTCCTCTGGAATAAGGTCCGTAAGAAGTTCTTTGCAACGAAACTTGATTCACAATAGCTGCACCATCAACAAGCCATCCAACCGCACCCATATCTGCCCAACTTAAAGTTGGGTAATTAAATATTGAAGAGTATTTTGCTTTACCTTCGTGAAGTTGTCGAACTAATTTTTCACGAGATATTCCTAAAGTTTCACAAGCAGAATATAAATATAATCCATGCCCAGCTTCATCCTGAACTTTGGCTAACAATATCATTTTTGCCCTTAGTGAAGGTGCTCTAGTAATCCAATTTCCTTCAGGTTGCATTCCTATTATTTCAGAATGAGCATGTTGTGAAATTTGTCGAATTAAATGCTTGCGATAATCATCTGGCATCCAATCTTTAGGTTCAATTTTCTTCTCAGCATCTATTCTATCTTGAAAATATTTCTCGTTCATTTTGTAAATTTAGAACTGCAAATTTATGAATTAATATGTTTTGAATTATGATATTTATCATTATATCTATTTCTTTTTAGTTAAATTGATACTTTTGCAAAAATTTAAATTTAATATGAACAAATTCCACTCTATAAAAATTACTGAAATTAAAAATTTGACTACCGATTCAGTTGAAATTGTTTTTGACACGAATAATCATCTTTTTAATTTTAATTCAGGACAATATATTTCAATCAAGCATACTATTAATAATGAAGAAGTAAGAAGAGCTTATTCAATCTGTTCTGCTCCAAATGAAGGTTTATCAATTGGAGTTAAACTTGTAGAAGGAGGGAGGATGTCTACATTTTTAACTAGTGAAGTTAAGATTGGTGATAACTTAGATGTAATGCCTCCTTCTGGTAATTTTGTTTTGAATGGTAATGAAAAAAATATTATTGGAATTTGTGCTGGCAGTGGAGTAACTCCAATTATCTCAATGATTAAATCTGAATTAGCTAAAAATACCGATTCAAATTTTACGCTTATTTATGGTAATAAATCTCAGGATTCTGCAATGTTTAAAGATGATCTTAAGGCATTAGAGGAAAATAATTCTGATAGACTAAAAATTCATTGGGCATTTTCTAGAGAAGGTGTTTCAGGAGCTATAAATGGAAGAGTTGACAAAAACACTTTACAACAATTATTAAATACTTTTAATACTCTAAAAACTGCTGATGCTTATTTTATTTGCGGACCTGGAGAATTTATTGATAATGCAAACGAATTATTATTATTGAATAATATTAATCAAGCAAAGATCAATTTTGAACGATTTACATCTGTTGAACAAACGGATGTTACTGATAATGATTCTGATGAAATTATTTCAAATGTTATGGTTTCAGTTGATGGAGAAGACTTTGAATTTACACTATCTAATAAAGGGCAAACGATTCTTGATGCAGCTATGGAACAAGGAGCTGATGTGCCATTCTCCTGTAAAGGTGCAGTCTGTTGTACTTGTAAGGCAAAAGTAATGGAAGGTAAAGTTACCATGGATGCAAATTATTCCTTGTCGGAGGAGGAAGTTGCTGATGGGTTTATTTTAGGTTGCCAAGCTCGTCCAGTATCAGCAAATGTTGTAGTTGATTTTGATGAGATTTAAAAGAAATATGAGACAAAAGAAAAGCTGAGCAATGTTCGGCTTTTTTATTTTAATGATCTTTTGTTTTAACTTTTCAATCTTGGATCTAATGCATCTCTTGATGCTTCAGCAATCATATTGTAAATTGTAATAGTTAAGAAAATTGCCATACCAGGGTAAATAATTAACCACCAGGCTTCCAAATTTTGCCTACCTAAATTAAGAAGTGAACCCCATGTAACAACATCATCAGGAACTCCAATTCCTAGAAATGAAAGTCCACTTTCAATTAGAATGGCTGAAGCAATACCAAAAGCAATACTAACAAATACAGGTGCTAAAGCATTAGGTAAAGCGTGTTTAAAAATTGTTCTTACTGATGAAAATCCAAGTGATTCAGCAGCTTGTACAAATTCTAATGAACGAATTCTTAAAAACTCTGCTCTAGTAAAACGAGCAATTCCAGTCCAGCCGGTAACTCCAATAATTATCATAATAATCCAAATACTTCTATCAACTACAGCAGTAATTGTAATGATTAAGAGTAACCTTGGAATGGAGTTAAGTAATTCTATTCCTCTAGATACAAAAGTATCAATTGGAACATTAGTTTCTTTTTGTAAAAATCTGAATTGAAAAAGCTTACTTATTTGTCTGAAAAAATATATTATTACAAAAATTAAAACAAAACTAATAAACATTTGTAGCATTCCGCTTGAAATACTTTCTCCAAAAGCTTCAGCAAGTACATATTTTCTTTGTCCGAAAGCATAAAATAGTCCCATAAAAGCCCCAAAGAGTGTAAGCCAATATTTTATTCTTGGCATTTTTAATTTTGTGTCGCCAAAAAAACCCGCCATAGCTCCAAGAATTATTCCAATTAAAGATGCAATACCCATAGAGACTAAACCAACCATTAATGATATTCTTGTTCCATGAATTAATCCTGAAGCTAAATCTCTTCCAATACCATCAGTTCCTAATTTATGTCTGAACTTTGATGGAATATCAACAATTTCACCATCATAATTTTTAAATCTTTGCTCACCACTTGGTGATGCATAATCTCTATTGTACCTATCCATACCACCTGGTGAATAAGGTATAGGTGCCCACACAACTTTCTCTAAATCTAATTGTCTCCAATCTGCAATGTCATATTGTAAAACTTGAACAAATTCTCCTTCTGAATTATAAATAGAATCTGTTTGAGTTTCATTAGCAAAAGCAGGATATAGTGTATTTCCTTTATATTCAGCATAGAGTGGTCTTTCATTTGCAATATAAGGAGCAAAAACGGCTAATATAACAAGGCCAAATAATAAATATAAGCAGATCAATGCAATTTTATTTTTCTTGAACTGCGCCCAAGCGTATTTTTTAAATGAAAAATTTTCGTTTGTATTTTGCATAATTCTATTTATATGAAATTCTAGGGTCAACTACTGCATAAAGTAAATCAGCAACTAAATATCCAACCATTGTTAAAAATCCTGAGAGAGTAAATACTGTAATAATCATAGGGTAATCATAATTTAAGATTGCATTGTAAACTTCAACTCCCATTCCTGGTATTGAGAAGATTACTTCAATAATAATGCTTCCACCAATAGCCATAGGGAAGATTGCAGCAAATACAGTAATTACAGGAAGTAATGAGTTTCTTAAAGCATGTTTTAGGATAACTTTACTTTCTCCTAATCCTTTTGCGCGTGCTGTACGAATGTAGTCTTGTGAAACTACATCAATCATTCCTACTCTCATTATTCTACTTAAAAAAGCAAATGAGCCATAAGTATAAGTGATTATTGGTAAGATTAAGAAAGGCATTCTGTGTTTAGTTTTTTCCCAAAAGCTCCAATCAGAATCAAATAGAGTAGGGTCTTGAATTCCTGAAACTGGGAACCAGCTCAAGTTATCAGGATTTGCAAATTGCAATAATAGAAGTGTACCTACAAAAAATGAAGGCATAGAATATAAAATAAATAAGATTAATGACATCCCTTTGTCAGCTGCTGAGTCCTTTTTGTAAGCAGAATAAATACCAATAGGGATACTAATTAAGTACGATAAGAAAATTGCAATTAATGATAGAGAAAAAGAAATTCCTACTTTTTGCCAAATCTTATCTTGTATCGGCTGACTATCAATATAAGAGATTCCGAAATCACCTCTTATTAGTCCTTGTCTTTCTTTTCCATTGCCAAATAACCATAAATGATATTGATTTTTTGCTCCATAAAAATTAACTGCTGGAATGTATGTTTTCCATTTTGTAGTATTTGCAAATAAATCTGATCTTTTAGTTTGCACATCTAAAAGAGGAGCTTTTAAAAGTGATAAATAAGTATTATCAGCAACTAAGTTATTCATTTTTTTTAATTTAATAGCAACCAATTCTTCCACTGAGGTTTCTAATAAGCTTCCAATTTCAAATCCAAACTGGTTAGCAGCTTCATTTACAGCATTTAAATCTAAAGATGAGTCATTAGCAACAATCTTTTTTGCATTTATCTTCAAATGTGATTTTTGCAATTTTAATAAAGATGAGTAATAAGCAGAAACTTCTTTCCAATTTCCACTTTTATGAGTTAATTCTTCAAGGTTCGCTTTGTGATATTTATCCTGAATTCTATGTAGTGTATCAGAAGAAGCTATATCAGTTATACTTAAATAGAAGATAGGTAAATCTAACCC
>CAJQLK010000078.1 GCA_905479165.1 uncultured Flavobacteriales bacterium
GTATGTACTACTTCCTCTACTGTTGCATCATCCCCCCAATGCCCTGTTTGAGCAGGATCTATTTCATTATTATAAAGTACTGCACCTGCACCATCTCCCTGATAATTATTGAATAATAAATCTTCTGTACTACTCCCTTCATAAGCAAAAATTGGTGTAAATGCTTGTTTGTTTTGTAATTGTAGTTTAATTAATGAGTCGTCAACTATTCCATCTTCATCATTATCTAATAGTTCAGCAGCAACTGCTGCAACATGTAAAACTTTTGAATTAGAAATACTACTCTCAGCATAAATACTGAAACAACCTAATATATCAACATATTTTGTAAATCCACTAAATGCAATATCTGAATTTGGGTTTGTCTCAATAGTAAAACAAACATTATTTTGTGCATTTAACAATATTGGCAAAGCAAACAGGATTGTAAATATTTTTTTCATTTCTCTTATTTTCGAATTCAGCAAACTTACAAAATATAACAACTATATTTGCAGGGTGATAGGAACAGTAATTAAATCAACAGGTAAGCGCTATACCGTAAAAACGGAAGATGGTGAAGTTGTGCAATGCAGGCTAAAAGGAAAATTTAGAATTGCTGGAATAACAAGCACAAACCCTATTGTAGTTGGAGATAAGGTGGAGGCAGAAAAAGAATCTGAACTTTGGATTATTTTAAAGTTGTTTGAAAGAAAAAATTACATCCTTAGAAAGTCAGTGAATTTATCTAAACAAACTCATATTATTGCGGCCAATGTTGATCAGGCAATATTAATGATTACATTGAATAGCCCTGTAACTACTACTGGTTTTATTGATCGATTTTTGGTAGCAGCAAATGCTTATGGAATTGAAGTCGTTTTGCTTTTCAATAAGGTGGATTTATTGGATGATGAGTTAAGAATTCAACAAGAAAATCTTAAAAAAGTATATAAAAAGATAGGCTATACTTGTTTTGCTACTTCTGTAATTAATGATGATTTATCAGAAATTAAAAAATTAATGAAAGGCAAAGTAAATATAATTTCCGGGCATTCAGGAGTTGGGAAATCTACATTGATAAATAGCTTACAACCTAACTTAAATATTAACACTAAAGAGGTTTCGTATACGCATCAGCAAGGACAGCATACGACTACATTCTCTGAGTTGCATGACTTAGATTTTGGAGCTTCAATAATTGATACTCCTGGAATAAGAGGTTTTGGTTTAGTAGAGTTAGATTCAGCTGAAATAGGAAATTATTTTCAAGAATTTTTTGCATTAAAATCGGGATGTAAATTCCATAATTGCATACATAAAAACGAGCCAAACTGTGCAGTAAAATCAGCATTAGAAAATGGTGAAATTGCTGAAAGTAGGCATAAGAATTATTTAAAAATGTTAGTTGAGGAGGAGGAAAATTATAGGACAAATGATTATTAAATGAGAGTTATTATTCAAAGAGTAAGAGAAGCAACTGTAGTTGTTGAAGATGAAAAAGTTGCTAATATTCAACAAGGGCTTTTAGTTTTGTTAGGAATTGAAATTGAAGATAGCAAAGAAGATGCAAATTGGCTTGCAAAGAAGATTTCTGCTCTTAGAATTTTTTCAGATGAAGAAGGAGTAATGAATAAATCTATTACTGAAATAGGTGGAGAGGTAATTGTCGTGAGCCAATTCACCTTATATGCCAAAACTAAAAAAGGGAATCGCCCATCTTATATAAAAGCATCTAGGCCAGAGCAAGCCATTCCTTTGTATGGGTTGTTTAAAGAAGAACTATCTCAATTGCTTGGAAAGAAAGTTCAATCAGGATTTTTTGGTGCTAATATGCAAGTTTCTCTAATCAATGATGGGCCAGTAACTATTATTATTGATACTAAGAATAAGGAATAAAAAAAGGAGCTTTTCAGCTCCTTTCATGTTATAAATTAATTTTTGCTCCAACTCGCATCCATCTTCTTTGTCGGGGTACATTTCCAAAATCAACATATTCTTTGTCGAATAAATTATTGATTTCAAGATAAAGTGTACTGTTTTTAAATGCATTATAAGAAACTCGAGTTGATGCTATCCAAAATGGTAAATATTCAACTTCTAAGCCTGTATTAAAGTCCGTATACCCTCCTTCTCTGTCTTGATAAGTCGCTCTCCAATCTATTCTTAATTTATCATTAACTAATTGATTTGCTAAAATTGAAAAATTAGTTTTTAAATTATCAAGTACATAAGTTGATTGGAATCCATCAGATTTTTTATTTAACTTATTTGAAGCATAGTTTACTCCTAAATTGTTTACAGGAAGGTTAGAGTTAAACAACTTATTAATATTAATTTTTGAATTAATTTCATATCCTTTAGTCGTAAGTTGATTTAAGTTTTGAGTTCTCCAGATACTGTCTTCTTCAGCTAATATCCAATCAATCATATTAGATCCTTCTCTTTGGTATAAAGTAAAACTTGTTTTGTGATAATTGGCTCTCCACTTTACTCCAATCTCCTTGTTAATTGAGAGTTCTGATTTTAAATATTCATTTCCCTGATTTGTTGGTGATGCATAATAAAGCTCAGTATAGTTTGGTGTTCTCATTGATTTATTAGAAGATGCAAATAATTTAATGTCATCATTTATATTGTAAGAGATGTCAATTCCTGGAAAATATTCATTCCCATATTCTGAGTCAATATTCATCATAACGCCTACTGATATGCTAAGTTTTTTAATAGTTAAATTCTTTTCAGCAAATAAGTTTGTTATTGTTCTTGTTTGTCCTTTTGTGTAAGTATTTAGGCTATCAATTTCAATAGGATTTTCTAATTCTTCCCCTAATCTATTACTGATTATTTTATCAGTTCTAATTTCCATTCCAATGACATTAGAGCCATTTTTTGTTTTTTGAACTGCATTAAAATCCATTCCATAAACATTTGTTTCATGGAAATTATGATACCAAGATGGATGATTTCTGAATAAAATAAACTCATCATTGTGTTTTTTCCAATACAATTTATTTTCTAATGAAATAGTACCTTCTCTCTTGAATTGTAAAGATGAAAAAGTAGTTTTAGTTTTTTCAAATTGTGTTGGATATTCTGGTGTGTAGAAGGTGTAAGCTCCAAATTCTTTTTCGGTATATCCTATATTAAAAAGAGCTTTTACTCCTGCAATATTTCCGTTTGCTTGGTAATAATAATTTTTAATTTTATAATCTACTTCCATAGTAGTTGTATCTCTATCTTTATGGTAGATAGGAAATCCATCACTTCTTTTTTGATTAATAGATATATTGTGATTGATGTTAAATTTTTTTAAAGCATAGTTGATTTCAGCTGATTTAAATCCGTTTTGACCGCTACTTAAAGTTACTGAAGAATTGCCTTCTTTCTTAGTAATAATATTGATAGCTCCTGTATAGGCATAGTTCCCAAAAATTCGTGAAGCTCCACCAGTAATCACTTCAATTCTTTCTATTTGCTCTAAGCTTACAGGTAGGTCCATAGTATGATGCCCTGTTTGAGGGTCATTTAATTTGATTCCGTTTAACATTACAAGCACTTGTTCGAATGTTCCGCCTCTCATACTTATGTCTGCTTGCACTCCTTGCCCTCCTCTTTGTCTTACATCTACATTTATCGCGTACTCTAATAAATCTTCAATAGTTTGAACTGGAGCATTTTGTATTTCCTCTAAACTGATTATTTGCACATTAGATGTGTTTTCAGTTGATGATGCTCTGTTTGCTGAAACTACAACTTCATCTAATTTTTTATTTACTGTGTTTTGTGCATTTACAAAAGTTGTACTAATAACAATTGCAAAAAGTGTTCTGATTACTTTTTTCATTTTTATTTTTTTAAATTATAAATAGGTGAGAGCAGAATAGAAAGTTCTTTGTCATTTTCCCTAAAATGAATTACCACTTCAGGTTCCATGGGTTTGTTCTCAGCCGTATTGCAGCACCCCAGAAATTTTGGCAAATATATAATTATCTAGAATAATTATATATAAATAATTAGTTATTTAATCCGTCCGGTATTCCGTAAAAATGAACCATTTCTATTTTGTTGGAAAGAGACATAATTCCAGGATTTATTCCAGGATTTCCCTCAGGAATATTAGTGT
>CAJQLK010000079.1 GCA_905479165.1 uncultured Flavobacteriales bacterium
TCCTCTCATAGAAAAAGATTAAAATCTTTAAATATGGAAGATGATACTCGCTTTTGTTTATCACCTCCAGTAAAGTCAGATATTATTCCAATTTTAAAAGATGGTAAATTGGTCGTTTTGTAAGATCAAAAAGAGTTTTTAAAATAGTGGTAGTTTTTTTATTTTTTGGTTCAATCATATTTGCATCTGTTTCTTGGTGTATCTATACTCATAAACGAGCAAATAGATATATAGTTTTCAATTTACCTTAAGAGTTAATAGGTTTAGATGTTGGTTGGAATAGTAAAGGGGAGTTTATATGCCTTGGATTCTGTACTTGATTTTGACAAGCAACTTGTGGAGCAAAATGAATACGATAAATAATGTTCTTAACAGAAAAGAGGTCAAAATACTATTAAACAAAAATCAGCTAAATTTTCAACTGAATAGCATGTTATGCTTGATGGTAAGATAGAAAAAAGATTATGACTTTCAATTACAACAGTTGGAGATTTATGGTATTGTGAAAGCGTAGATGCCAGGAAGCCATTTTTAGTAGGCATGAAGGAAAATGATATTCTTTTTTGAGGAAATAAAATAGATCATAAAATCAACTCTAATTTTCCTAGATGATATCAGCATTAATTTAAATTTGGATTTTTAGGCATATTAGTCCAAATAGCAAACTCTTCCTTTTTTGTTTTTATTAAATCACTCCAAAGTTGAGCAGTTGAGTAGTTCATACATAATTCAATTGATGAATTATTAATTAACCAACCTTCATCTCTAATTTCATTATTTAGCTGTTCAATTCCCCAACCAGAATAGCCAGCAAAAAACCTTATTTGGTCTTTATTTATCTTTTTCTCTGACATAAGTTTAAGCACTTTGTCAAAATCACCACCCCAGTACAATCCATTTATAACTTCTTTGGAATTAGGTATTAACTCACCTAAAGTATGTAAAAATTGTATAGATTTTTTAGCAACTGGTCCTCCAATATAAACAGGTAAATCACTTAATGGTATATCATTTAATATCTCATTTAAATGAATTTTAGTAGGCTGATTTAAAACCAAACCTATACTTTCTTCATAAGAATGATGTGTAAGTAAAACAACACTTTTAAAGAAAACAGGATCCGTTAAAGTAGGTTCAGAAATTAATAATCTTCCTATTTTGGCTTTTAGCATAATTCAATACATTTGTAAAACTTTTGTAAATATACATTTTGAAATTTAATAGTACTTATGGATTTAAAGAATTTACGGCTTAATTATAAAAAATCATCAATTGATTTTAAAAATTTGACAGACTCTCCAATTGAGTTTTTTTTAACTTGGTTTGATGAAGCTCTTAAGATTAATAAAGATGAAGCAAATGCTTGTATACTATCTACAGTGTCTGCAGAAAATAAACCTACATCAAGGGTGGTTCTATTGAAAATAGTAAATGATAAAGGATTTACATTTTTTACAAATTATAAGAGTAATAAATCCATAGATATACAAAATAACCCTAATGTTTGTTTAAATTTTTATTGGGGAGAATTAGAAAGGCAAGTTAGGATTACTGGTATTGCAGAACAGATATCTCCAAGGGCTTCTGATGAGTATTTTAAAAATAGACCTAGAGAAAGCCAAATGGGAGCTTGGTTGAGTAATCAAAGCACTTCAATTAGTTTAGATTATAATTTTATGGATACTTTAAATAAGCTTGAAAGTACTTTTAAAGGTAAGGATGTTGAGAGGCCATTACATTGGGGTGGTTATTGCATTATTGCCACTAAAATTGAGTTTTGGCAGGGAAGACCCTCAAGGTTACATGATAGGTTGCTTTATGAGTTTGATAATAATGTTTGGAATAAAAAAAGGTTAGCACCTTAAGTACTAAACCTTATATTTTTAATTTGAAAGAAATTATTAATTTTTTGCAACTGTTTTTTTAGTTTCCATTTTCTTTTTAGCAACAACTTTCTTTTTAGTTGCATTGTTACAACTTCCTCTTTTTTAATGGATGCAGTTTTCTTATTCTTAGTATTAATTATCACTTCAGCAGTTTTTCAAGCTCTTTTAACACCATAAGTTTCCAAAAAGATTTTACCCTTTCTTAATTTTTTATCTCATTTTCCCATAATTTATTTCGTTTTTGTCAAATTCAATTTCTTTAAATAATCTTCTTCTATTTGAGTAGAGGATTTTATACTACTTCTATACCATTGTAAAAGAACTTCATCTTTCTCAACATCTGATAATTTCCAATCAATATTACTGTTTCTCATCTTATAAGTAAGGTGTTGTAGGCATAAAGAAACTGATACTGAAATGTTAAAACTTTCAGTAAAACCATACATTGGAATCTTCATTCTTTTATCGGCTAATTCCAAAGTTTCTTGGCTACACCCATTTACTTCTGCACCAAAGATTAATGCTATTTTCTGGCTTGTAACATCTAAATCATAAAGTGTGCAGTCAGTATTATGTGGTGTAGTTGCAATAACTTGGAAACCTTCAGCTTTTAGATTTTTGATAGTTTCAATACTGTTGCGCTTCTGTTTATTAAACCTTTTGGTAGTAATCCATTTTTCAGCACCCATTGATACTTCTGAATCATCATTAAAAATATTATCATTTTCAATAATATTAACATCTTGTATTCCAAAGCAATCAGCTGACCTTATTGATGCTGAAATATTTCTTCCTTGAAAAATATTCTCTAGTACAACAGTTATGTGTTTTGTTCTTTGTTGAATTTTTTTTTCAAATAAAATTTTTCTTTCTTCAACAACAAACTCTTTAAGGTATTCAACTAAATCATGAGTTAGTTTACTCATAATACCTTATGATTATTAGTAACTTTATTTCCTTGTAAAAACTGCTCAATAGTCATGGGATTTTTTCCTTCAGCTTGTAAATTTAAAATAGAGATTTCATTATTTGAAGTTACAATATTTAAATAAGATTTGTTATCTGTTTTAATGCTTTTAAGTTGTTTTGATTTTGACTTAATAACCTTACTTAAATGTATTTTAATTCTCTTTTGGAGTCCATTTTCATCTTGGAGTGTAAACCAGGCTGAAGGACAAATAGCAACATCTTTTAGTTTTGTTTGGCTATCTAAAAAAGGGGAGAGGCCTCTAATTAAATTATGAATATCATTTGCTGATCTTACCCAGTCAATTTTAAGCAATTCTTTGGTAAGTTTTGGAGCTTCTTTCATGTCTGAAGTTAGAACTTGAGCATTTTGTGAAGCATTTCCATCTCTTATGATTTCTAAAGTATTAGTTAATAATCTGCTTCCATTATTCATTAATGTATTATGAAGTTCTGCAGCAGTGGTATTATTAGTTAGATTTACTTTTTCTTGAAGAATAATTTCTCCAGAATCAATTTTATTGTCAATAAAAAAAGTAGTTATTCCTGTTTGGTTTTCACCATTAATTAGCACCCAATTTATTGGTGCTGCACCTCTGTAATTAGGAAGGAGGGAAGTGTGTAAATTTATAGTCCCGAGTTTTGGAATACCCCACACTTTTTCTGGTAACATTCTAAAAGCTACTACAACAAATAAATCAGCATTATAGTTTTTTAACTCAGAAATAAATTCTTCATCTCTTAATTTTAAAGGTTGTAAAACAAGTATATTATTTTCTAGTCCTACCTCTTTTACTGCACAAGGTTTAAGTTGCTTACCTCTTCCCTTCCTACTGTCAGGTGGGGTTACAATAGCAACAATTTTAAACCTTTTTTCTAACAAGTATTTTAGGTTAGTTGCAGCAAAATTTGGAGTTCCAAAAAATATAATTTTCATATTACAAATTTATAAATGTAAATTAATCCTTATCCTTTCCATTGATATTTGTTTCCATACTTTCCAACCTTATCATTATCAAATAGAAAATTAAGAATATTTATAATTTCTTGCTTGTTTGTATTTGGAAGTAAAGTACATATTTTTTCTAAGGAATGTTCTTTCTCTTGCAGATATTTTTTAATCTTATTAGAGATTCTTAAAAATTCTTTATCCTTAATATTTTTTCTTTTTTCAAGAACACAAACATCACAAACTCCACATTTACCTGAATTTTCTTCACCAAAATAATTAAGTAATATTTTACTTCTACATGTTTTCTTAGTACTTATGTAGTCTGATATTCTATTAAGTTTATTCTTTTCATACTCTTTTCTCTTTTCCCATTTTACCTCATTTAACTGTAAGGATTCAACATCTTTTCTGGCTTTAATAAAAGTAAGTTGAGGATTGCTGTTTTGCTCTTGATATTGTACAATTTCTAACTGTTGGAGTTTTATTAATAAACGCTTTACTTCTGTAACATCTGAATTATATCTTTCAGCTAGTTGTACTTCATTTATAAATACATAATTATTGAATAAATTTCCATAAGATCTTAAAAGCAACTTTATAAATCTATCATAATATTTATTAGAAATCTGAAACTTATAAAGCTCGGAATTATTTACATTCATTATTAATTTAGAAGAAGTGTGCAGTGTATCTGAGATTTTAAAGAGCTCTTCTTTTTCTAAATATTTTAATATGTTAAAAGTTTTTAAATAAGTTGAATTATACCTCTCGCTAAATTTCAGAATATTGAAGGGAATTGGTTCAATTGGTAAAACTCCCTCAGCTATTTGCAGGTAATTAGCAATATCTTGATAACACTTTTTAATATCTTTAATACTAGGATATCTAAGTCTTAATAATTCCTCTTGTTTTCTAATATCATTACTGTCTGCAAGAAGAAATGCATAAGCAGTTTCGCCATTTCTACCAGCTCTACCCGCCTCTTGAAAGTAAGCTTCAATTGTGGATGGAAGTTCCATATGTATAACAAGTTTCACGTCTGCTTTATCAATTCCCATTCCAAAAGCATTGGTAGCGACTATAATTCTGGTTTGGTTTTTTGTCCAACTTTTTTGCCTTTCTTCACTAATTTTTGTAGAAAGCCCACCATGATAAAAATTGGCAGAGAATTTGTTTTCAACTAAGAAGTGAGTGATTTTTTTGGCAGCCTTCCTGCTTCCAACATAAATAATAACTGAACTTTTAATTTTATTTAAAAGCTTTAGAAGTCTTGCTTTTTTGTCCTCAACATTATCAACTACATAACTAAGATTACTCCTAAAAAAAGAGGATTGAATCAAGTTCTTCTCTTTGAATTTTAAACTTTCTTGTATATCATGAATTACAGAAGATGTAGCAGTAGCAGTAAGCGCTAATACAGGAATGTTAGGGATTATTTCTCTTATTTCATCAATATGCCTAAAAGCTGGCCTAAAATTGTGCCCCCATTCTGAAATACAATGTGCTTCATCAACAGTTATAAGGTTTACATTCATTTCCTTAATTCTAGTCTGAACTAATTCGTTTTGTAATTTTTCTGGAGATAAATAAAGGAATTTAATACCTCCATATATGCAATTTGTCAGAGCAGTATCTATTTCAGAAAAATGCATATTACTAGTAATAGCAACTGATTTTATTCCTTTTGATTTTAAGAAACGAACTTGATCGTTCATTAAGGCAATTAACGGGGAGATGACAATGCAAATTCCTTGATTCAATAGTGCAGGGACTTGGTAGCATATTGATTTTCCTCCTCCAGTAGCAAGTAAAGCTAAAGTATCTTTTTTAGCAATTACGGAATTAATAATTTCCTCTTGTTTTAAACGGAAACTAGTATGACCCCAATATTTTATAAGTACATCAACTGCATTCATGAATTTCAAAGATATAAAAAAAGCCCCTGCATTTACAGAGGCTTTAACGCATTATATTATGATTTGTTATTCTTGATCAGCTAAAAAACGCTCAGCATCTAAGGCAGCCATACAGCCAGTTCCTGCTGATGTAACTGCTTGACGGTAAACATGATCTGCAATATCACCTGCAGCAAATACTCCTGGTATTTTTGTTTTTGAAGTTCCAGCTTCAATGATTAAATAACCTGAATCATCCATTTCCAATTGCCCTTTAAATAAATCACTATTTGGTTTGTGACCAATAGCAACAAAGAACCCTGATGCAGGAATAACTGTTTCTTCATTTGTAATATTGTTTACAGCTGTTACACTTTCTACACCAACTGCATCTGGTTCACCATTAATACTTTTTGTATTATGATTGAAAAGCACTTCTAAGTTTGGTGTGTTAAATACTCTGTGTTGCATTGCTTTTGAAGCACGCATTTTATCTCTACGCACAAGCATAGTTACTTTAGTACACATTTTAGCTAAATAAGTTGCTTCTTCAGCAGCTGTATCTCCAGCACCTACAACTACAACTTCTTTTCCTTTGTAGAAAAACCCATCACATGTTGCGCAAGCTGATACACCATAGCCATTTAATCTTTTTTCATCTTCCATTCCTAACCATTTGGCTGATGCTCCGGTTGCAATAATTACTGTTTCAGCTAAAATAGTGTCCTTTTCATCTACTTCTACTTTAAACGGACGCTCTGAAAAATCAACTTTAGTTACCATTCCCCATCTTGTATCAGTACCAAAACGTTCTGCTTGCGCTTTAAAGTCTTCCATCATCTCAGGCCCTGTAATTCCGTCTTTATATCCTGGGTAATTATCTACATCAGTAGTAGTTGTCAATTGTCCTCCAGGTTGTAAACCTTGAATAACAATAGGACTCATATCTGCACGAGCAGCATATATTGCAGCTGTATATCCTGCAGGCCCTGAGCCAATAATTAAAACATCTGTTTTTTCAAAATCTTCTTTCATTTTCTTTTTTTTGTAAAATTAAAATATATCTATTATTTTTGATGAATATTCAGAGTCAATTGTAGTTCCTTTTATAATAGGAACTTCATAATAAACAGCTCCATAACCAGTAAATACACCTAATCCTCCATTAATATTACTTTGTAGATTTAAAGGTTCTGCAAATGGATTACCATTTGTTCCTGCTTGCCTTACTAATCCTCTCCAGAATTTCATTGAAGGTTCGTCTATCTGACAAAACTTGATTAAAACTATGTCCTTTTTAAATTCTATCGTATCTTCATCACAAACTTTAGTATGGTATGTATTGTAACTTCCAGTAGGAAAACCATTATCACTTGGTTGAGGAAAATAGGTTTCAAATGATTGGCCATTAATTAAGATGTCTGAGCCCGAATCAACTAATTTAAATATGGGATCTTGATTATTTTCAACTAAACAAGAAGTGGTGTCTTCTTTATTTCGTTCATAATGCTGAATCCTTTTACTTTTAATCAATATATTATTTTGAACTTCTGCTGGATCAGAATATAATGCTCTTATATCACATTTAAAGTCTTTTTCAGCAGTTTCACTTTGCTCTACCCAAAGACAGTCAAGTGGAGTTGGGTAAGGTATTGTAGTTTCTGAAGTAATTAACTGATTGTTCCAAACTATTTCTAAGTAATAAGTTCTACCAGCTTGGCTAAAATTATAATTATAATTATTAGTTGTTGTATCTAAAGATTCTCCGATATCATTAACTGTATAAATTGGATAAGGCTCTCCTGTGATTGCTTCAGTTAAATCAGCAGGAATAAGTTCAAGATCCTTACTTTCAACAACAAGGTCGTTATCATCTTTATAAAATACTTTAATAGATTCTACATCAGTTACAAATATATTAGAAAATGTTCCACTGTTTATTGGATCAAAATAACCTTGATTTTTTGTTAGAATGACATAAGGAGGATATCCCTGTTCAATAGTAGCTTCTACTACTAATTTATTTTCAGCTTGAGGTAAATCTAATGTTATTTCATCTTGACAAGAGAAAAGTATAATTGAAATAAAATATATGTATCTTTTCATAATTTAAAAGTTAAAATTCCAGGTAACAGATGGTAAAATTGGGAAAATAGAAACCTGATAGGCTTTTGGTGTTACATTTCCTTCTTCAAAACTTCCATCTTCACCATCATTAGCTTCTAATGCAAAATAAATAAAGTAAGGATTTTTTCGACTATATAGATTGTAAATTGAGAAATTCCATGAAGATTGGAATTTCTTCTTTTTCTTAGCAGTATATGTTAATCCTATATCAAGCCTGTGATAAGGATCCATTCTAAATCCATTTCTAGCAGTAAATTCTGTATAAATATTTTCACCTATTACATATCGTTCATTAGGGAGAGTTATGGCATTGCCTGTAGCATAGACAAAAACACTACTTAGTAACCATTTATCAGATAATTTATGAGTAGCTGTAATAGATAAATCATGTCTTCTATCGTATTTAGCAGGAAATGCATTACCATCATTAACTTCTTCAAAATACCTTGTTGTTTTTGATAGGGTATAGCCTATCCATCCTGTTGTTTTCCCTTTATTCTTTTTTATTAGCAATTCTATTCCATAGGAATCTCCATTACCAAAAGCAAAAGCATCATCACTACTTGAATTAGTATTATCTTCAGGCAAAACACCTTCCTTATATTCAAGTAGATTCGTCATCTCTTTATAATATGCTTCAACTGAGGTCTCATACATATTATCTTTTAAATTCTTAAAATAACCTAAGGCATACTGATCAGCAAACTTTGGTTCTATCCCAGCAGAGCTTGGAACCCAAAGATCTGTTGGTAAACTTACACTTGAAGTTGAAGCCAAGTGAATATATTGATAGTTCTGAGTATATGCACCTTTAATAGAACTTGAAGTGTTTAGCCTATATCTAAATGAAAGTCTAGGCTCAATATGTCTGTAATTGTCTTTGTTTCCAGTAAAATCATTTTTCACATAATCACGAAAACTTATATAACCACTATGTTGAAAAGAAGAATAACGTAATCCTGCATGTATTTTTAGTGCCTCAGAAACCTCAAAATCATCTGACAAGTACAAAGCACCTTCATTAGAATACTGTTTGAATATTTCATCAGGCTCAAACACTACCTCTCCAGATCTTCCACTTGCATTTCCAGGGGTAAACTCATGATAAGTATAATTGCTTCCAAACTTAACAGTATGTCTTTGATTGGGTTGATATAAAAAATCAACTTTAGTATTCCAATCATTAATTCCTGAGAATATTTTTAGTTCAAATTCACTTTGTGCAATATTAAATTCAAATCGATAATCTGAAAAAATTAATGATGTATTCATAAAAAGTTTATCATTAAATAAATGATTCCATCTTAATGAAGTAGTAGCATTTCCCCAAGGTATCTCAATTCCAATACCATTATCTGTATTGCCAAAGTTAAAAACATCTCGTCCAAAATACCCGCTTAAATATAAACGGTCTTTGTCTGATATCCTATAATTAACTTTTGTTGTTAGATCATAAAAATAGTAACCTGAACCACTAAATGGACTGTCCTTGGATATAAATGGTTTTGATAAAACATCTATATAAGTTCTTCTTCCAGAGACAATAAAGGAACTCTTTTCTTTTTGAATAGGTCCTTCAATTGTTAAACGTGAGGATAATAAGCCAATACCACCGGCTACTTCATATTTTTTATTGTTACCATCTTTCATACTAATATCTAATACAGAAGAAAGCCGCCCTCCATATTCTGCAGGCATACCTCCTTTTATAATATTAATATCTTTAATAGCATCTGCATTAAATACTGAGAAAAATCCAAAAAGATGCGCAGCATTATAGACTACTGCTTCATCAAGTAATATTAAGTTTTGATCAGGACCTCCACCTCTTACATAAAGCCCTGAATTTCCTTCACCACCTGACTGTATTCCTGGTAATAGTTGTGCTGCTTTCATAATATCAACCTCTCCAAGAATTACAGGCAATTGTTTAATGTTATCAACTTCAATTTTTGCTTGGCTCATGTTAGAACTACTTACATTCTTATCTAATCTTTCACCGGTAATAATCACCTCTTCTTTAATTATTGCATCATTAGTTAATGACACATTTAACCTAGTGTCTTTATCTAGTGTAATTTTTTTTGTAATTGATTTATATCCGATAAATGAATATATAATTATATAATCTCCTTGAGGAAGAGTTAAAGAATAGAATCCGTATTGATTACTTGCAGTACCTTTATATGTTTGCTTATCATAAATAGACACTCCAATTAGATTCTCTCCTGAAGATTCATCCTGAACATATCCGCTGATAGTGCAATTATTCTGTGCCAAGATATTAAAGCTAAAAAGTACTATAACTAGAAGAAAAAAGTGTTTTAACATACGTTAATTTTAATAGTGGCAATTATAATGGATTTGATTTAAAAATATTGTATAAATTTTAATCATTTATTAAGAAAAAAATGAGGCATATGTAAGGAGTTAGATTAATGGATTTTTCTATCTAAACTATCAACAAAATTTAAATATTGAAACTTGAGAAAATTATTTTTTCTTTCTGCAGTAGATATAAACTATAACTTGCTTGTAACTAAAACATTTATTAGTTGTAAAAAAAGTAGAACAAAAAATCATATAATTATAAAAAAATTACTTTTTACCATTAATACTATTCATTACAATCTCAGTCCTTTTTCATGTAATAACAACTTCAAAATAACTATTATAATTACTCTTGTAAGAAATTCTAAATCAATATTATTTTTAAACATGCAAATAACAATAATTCTTCATTACTACTAAAAGCTAAGAATAAATTATCAAAAGACTTTAATTAATGTAAATGGATAGGTTCCTTAACTCATTCTGTACTTTCTTTATTAGAATTTGTAGCAGATTTTAATTGTTCTTCATTTAGAATTAATACATTAAAAATATAAGTGATTATAAACATACGAGATACATAATGTACTTCCGAGTATAAAATCTTCTATTTTCAAGAGTCATGTAATTGAAAACTTACATTCACTTTAAGAGCAGATCAAATTTCAATATTAATAAAAGATTTGCAGAAATCATTAGAGTAAGAACAATTAGCTATAAAATAACTTATTCACACTTTTGGAACTGCCCATTGTTATAGACTGCAAGGGCTTTTCCTTTTAGTACTTCTCCGATAAATGGAGTATTTACTGATTTTGATTTGATGTCAGTTACTTTAAATTCCCATTCTAAATCAGGGTTAAACAAAGTGATATTTGCAGTTTCTCCTTCTTGTATTTTAAGTTTAGGAAGATTTAAAATTTTCCTAGGATTTATAGCTATTTTCTCAATTATGATATCAAGTTTTATTTTAGGTATTATGTGTTTTCCAAGTAATCCAAAAGCAGTTTCTAATCCAATTATTCCATTTGCAGCATTGTCAAAATCTATCTTTTTGTTTTCTTCATCTTGTGGGGTATGGTCTGTTGAAATTACATCTATTGTGCCATCAATTAAAGCATTGATTAGTGTGGTATTATCATCTTTTGTTCTTAATGCTGGCATTACTTTGTATCTAGTATCAAAGTTATTTATTGCTTCATCAGTTAAAAAGAGATTGTGTAAAGCAACATCTGCAGTTATTCTCAATCCTTTTGCTTTAGCTTCTTTTATTTTTTTTGCACTTTTTTCAGTGCTTAAGTAACTTAAATGAAACCTGCTATTAGTATATTCTAATAAATTTAAATCTCTGTCAATCATCATTTCTTCTGCTAATGAAGGAATTCCTTTTAGTCCTAATTTTGTTGATGTAGCCCCTTCATGCATATATCCATCATTTGCAATTGAATTGTCATTTGGGTAATTCATTATTAACGCATTACAATCTTTAGAGTAAAGCATGGCAATTTTTAGCACTTCATTTCTGCTAATTGAATTTTTATCATCAGTAAAAGCCAGGCATCCAGCATTACACAGATCATGCATTTCAACTATATCATTACCTTCTCCATTTTTAGTAAGGTTTGCAGCAGGAAAGATGTCAATAATATTTCCTTTTGTAGAATTCTGTATGAATTTAATCATACTCTTATTGTCAATTGCTGGTTTGGTATTTGGCATTAGCATTACTCCAGTAAACCCTCCTTTTAAAGCTGCATTACTTCCGCTTTCAAGAGTTTCTTTCTGTTCGTATCCTGGCTCTCCAAAATTGGCATGTAAATCAAACCAGCCTGGTGATAGGTGTAAGTTTTCAGCAAAATATTCTATTTCAGTTCCGTTAGCAATAGATTCTTGACATGACTTAATGTTCTTTGCTATCTTATCAATTTTACCGTTTTTGACAAAAACATCACAAATAGTATTATGGTGTTTACTATTAGAGTCAATTATTCTTGCAGATTTGATTAATACATTCATAGTTTGATCAGTTTTATTAGTAGTATTTCAATTGCGAAAAAGAGTAATGATAGGAGTAGAGCAATTTTCCAAAATTCTTTTCCGTTTTGTAGTTCCTTTATTTTGCTTGATAAAGCAGCTGTATTACTATCAATAATGCTAGCATTTGCAATGCTATTTCGTATAAAATATTCTTCTATTTTATTCGTGTTTAAAGGTTTATTTTCACTCTCAAGGGTATTATAATTAAATGCAATTTTATCAACTAGTTTATTTTCGTATTTCAGATCATAAATCCCATTTGTTTTAATCTGATTATTAGTATTGTATAATTGCTCAGAATTTATTGTTCTTAAGGTTGGAATAATATCAATATTAGCTGTTGTTAAATGAGGAAGATCATTGCTGGAATTTGTGTAATTACTTCTAAAGTCATTAGTTGTTCCTAGTATATTGTAAAGTGAATTAACTTTAATTGAGCTAGTTGCAATATTTATAAAAATTGGCACAAATAAAGCATGAGAAGTGAGATTAGTGAATTCACTTTGAAGCGGACTTGCAAACTGATAAATAACACCTCTTCCTTTACTAAAGGACACTAAGAAATCTTTGTTATTTTCAAAAGAAAGAATCCTTGTTCTTTTGTAATTCTTTTCCATGGAATAGAATTGTTTTACTGTAGGATAGTTTAAATGTTTTGCTTTACTTTTAAATACATTATTAAATAAAGGATGTTCTAAGTTTAAGTTGCTAATTTTTAATCCAAATAATGAACTTTCTTTTTCTGATAAAGAATTCAGACCTAATGAGGATAGAGATATATTATAGCTAACTAATTCCTTTTTAAAGGGTGGAATAATTGCAATACTTCCTCCATTATTCGCAAAAGTAATCAGACTGCTAATTAAACCAGAATTGATTTGTTCCACTTCATTTATTATTATTAAATTTTGATTTTTTAAAGTGTTGAAATTGATATTATTTACTTGTGTACTAGAAAAGTTAAAAAGTGAAGTGTCAGTATTAAACAGGGTCTTTATTGCTTTGTTTTCTTCCGATTGATTGATGCAATACACATTCACTTTAGCAGTTTTTAAAAAACTAAAAAATAAAGAATTATCAAAAGAAATAGGTGAGTCATTTGTGCGTATTTCTCCACTAATAATTTTTGTATTTTTAGTTGAAAAGTTAAAAGTAATTGTTTTCTTTTCATCAGCTAATAAACTAATATATTGTTGTGATTTTTGCTGTTCATTAATATTCAAGAAAACTACTTCATCAGTAATGTTTTCAATGCCTTTATTACTGACTACTACATGTAATGCAATTTCATTATTTGAAGTAAAAATAGGGCTATTGATATAACAGCTGTCAATACAAATATTGCTAACCTCCTGGTTTTTTACAGGAATAACAAATAGCTGAGTACTGCTGTCAATATTGTTTAAGTTGCTTAATAAAGTTGTACTTTCTTGCAAATCACTTATAAAGTAAAGATGGCTATCTTCATTACTAATTGATTGTTGTTTACCTATAATTTGATTTATGCTTTTATTAAAAGCTGAAGGGGTGATAACATCAATATAATCTAGAATAACTTCAGCTGTATAATTGCTGTTATATTTAACTTTAAAATCATTTGTAATCAGGTAAAAATCACTCTCAGCAGGATAGGATTGAATAATCATTCTTGCTTTTTCTATGGCTATTTCTATTAAATTTCCTTCACCAAAATCAGCATCCATACTTAGAGAGTTATCAATATAAATAAAGATATTATCTGTTTTTTGTTGATTTTTTGTTGGGATATAAGGCTTTGAAAATGCTAAAACTAAAAAGGCAATTGCTAAAATTCTACTCAGTAGAATTAGGATGTTTTTAAGATTTGATTTTTTTTTATTTTCTTCTTTAATTTCTTTTAAAAAGCGAATGCTACTAAAGTAGATTGTTTTATGTTTTCTGAAATTAAAAAGGTGAATGAGAATCGGAATTGCTATCGCAAAGAGGAAGTAAAGCAGTTGTGGGTTTTGATATATCATCAAAGTGCAAAATTAAACTATTTACACTATTTATGGCTTCTTTTAATCTAAATTATTTTTCCATCCTTCATTTCTAGCTTTCTATCAGCTAAATCTG
>CAJQLK010000080.1 GCA_905479165.1 uncultured Flavobacteriales bacterium
TTCTAATCCACCAGTAATTTGTTCCCAAATAGTTTTTTCCATGTCAATATCAGCATGTTGCTGATCCACATAAGCAATTTTAACCGTCTCACCAACTTTAAAAGTTCCAGTATCAGCAGCTTCTTGATCCATTATCATACGGAATAAAGTAGTTTTACCTGCTCCATTAGGCCCAATAATACCAACTATACCTGCTGGTGGAAGTTTGAAGTTTAAATCTTCATAAAGCAATTTATCACCAAAAGCTTTACTTACTGCTTCAGCATCAATTACATTATTTCCTAACCTTGGTCCAGGGGGTATATACATTTCAATTTTTTCTTCTTTTTGCCTCCCTTCATCTCCTAAAAGATTTTCATAATTACTTAAACGAGCTTTTGATTTTGACCTCCTTCCTTTTGGAGACATACGCACCCACTCCAACTCACGTTCTAAAGTTTTTCTTCTTTTACTTTCTACTTTTTCTTCTTGTGCTAATCTTCTTGATTTTTGATCCAACCAAGATGAGTAATTGCCTTTCCAAGGAATCCCCTCTCCTCTATCTAATTCTAAAATCCAACCTGCCACATTATCCAAGAAATATCTATCATGAGTAATTGCAATAACTGTTCCTTTATATTCTGAAAGATGTTGTTCTAACCATAATACTGACTCAGCATCTAAATGATTGGTTGGTTCATCTAATAATAAGATTTCTGGCTCTTGTAATAATAACCTACAAAGTGCAACTCTCCTTTTCTCTCCTCCTGAAAGTACTGCAATATTAGCATCTGGCTCAGGACACCTTAAAGCATTCATTGCAATGTTTAATTTAGTATCAATATCCCAAGCCCCAAGTGCTTCAATTTTATCTTGCAACACTCCTTGCTCTTTCATCAGCTTTTCCATCTTATCAGAATCCTCATAATTTTCAGGAAGCCCAAAAGAATCATTAATTGCATTGTAATCAGCTAAAGCATCAACAGCTTCTTGCATTCCTTCTTTTACAATTTCAATAACAGTTTTACTTTCATCTAGTTTTGGTTCTTGTTCTAAGTAACCAACTTTATAACCATCAGAGAAAGTTACATCACCATGGTATTGCTTTTCAACTCCTGCAATAATTTTTAAAAGTGTTGATTTACCCGAACCATTCAATCCTATAATACCAATTTTCGCACCATAGTAAAATGATAAATAAATATCTTTTAGTACTTGCTTGTTATTGTTGTTATAGGATTTGGATAATCCTGACATTGAAAAAATTACTTTCTTATCGTCTGACATATTTTTATTTTTTGGAGTTACAAAAGTAATTATTACTTTAGCATAAAATTTAAAAGATGAAAAAAAGTATTGGGATATCCATTTTTTTAATTGTTATAGGTGTAGTTTTCCTATTAGATAACCTTAATTACATAAATACATCGGTGGCAGAACTCATCAAAACCTACTGGCCTGTAATCCTTATTTGGATGGGAATTGAAAAATTATTGCGTGATTGGAAATAATCTTCCTTGCTTAGCATTTCTTTCTTCTAAGCGTTTTTCTACCAAATGTTTGACTTCAAAGTTTTTCAAACCATACTTTGGATGAATTAACATTCTTGCAGGAGATTCACTAAAGAAGCGTTCAATAATTATTTCAGGCTTAAGTAATTCTACAAAATCAACTACCAAATCAATGTATTCCTCCAGTTCCATAAAAGTAAACATATCCGGTGTGTTTTTAAACTGATGAGCCATCATAGTGTGCTTTACAATCTGAAGATGATGAACTTTTAATGTATTAATTGGAAGTTCTGAAACTTTTCGAGCATGCTCTAACATATCTTCTTTTGATTCACCAGGCAGACCTAAAATAAGATGACCACCTAAATGCAACCCTCTCCCATCAGCTCTTTTAAAAGCATCAATTGCCTCCTCATGTGTTTGGCATCTGTTTATTGCCTCTAGCGTTTCATTCTTAGTTGATTCTAAGCCAAACTCCAATTTAATAAAGTTGCCTACTTTTACTAATTCTTCTAAATAATCCAAGACTTCATCTTTAATACAATCAGGTCGAGTAGCAATTACTAACCCAATTACATCTTCATGAGCTAAAGCCTCCTCATACATTTTCCTTAAATCAGCAAGAGGCGCATAGGTATTGGTAAATGCCTGAAAATATGCAAGGTATTTTTGGGTTTTATATTTCTTTGAAAAAAACTCTATCCCTTCATCAATTTGTTGTTTTATAGGTTTTATAGGTTTGCAATAATCAGGATTAAAAGTATTGTTATTGCAATAAGTACAACCACCAGTACCTTTACTACCATCCTTATTCGGGCATGTAAAACCAGCATCAATGGAAACCTTTTGTACTCTTTGATTAAATTTTCTTCTGATGAAAGAAGAAAAGTCGTTATATCGTTTTTCTGTTTGCATACAGTCGCAAAAATAGGGGTTTGCAAACAACAAAAGCTTTCTATTTACATATTAATAAAAGATTATCTAAATTTGAAGCAATATTTACTTTATGTCAGAAAAGAAAATAAGAGAATTTGAAGAAATTGGTTACGTTAAAACATTACCAAAGGGATCTGATATAAATGACTATGAAAGCATCAAAATAAAAATGAATAATGCTGGAAAACTTACAATCTACATAAACTTATTTGAAAAAAATAGATGATACAAGTAATTTTGTTAGCAGTTGGGGTGTCTTTAACTCACTTCTTTATATTTATCTTTTCTTTTTTTATCACTAAATATAGTGATAATTATATCACTTGCAGCTGTTTAATATAGAAAAGGTAAGAAAGCATGTACTAATGCTTTGAAACTTAAAAAAGTAAAATCAAGGAAAACTTTAAAGATTCTAATAAATGCTTAAAGTAAGATTCTCCAATACTGTCAGGATGATGAGTGAAAATATAATTCATTTTACAAAATATCTATTAATCTGAAAGTATCTTTTAGCCTTACTCCTCTATCAGTTTTTTCTACTGTGCAACACTCATTATAATTATCATGTTGCAAATAAATGAAGTATTCTTTTTCAGCAGCTTCATTCAAAAACTTTTCTTTTTCTCCAAGAGTAATTAGTGGCTTAGTATCATATCCCATTACATAAGGCAAAGGGATATGTCCAATACTGGGTAATAAATCAGCAGCAAAAACGATCGTTTTATCTTTATAAGTAATATGAGGTATCATTTGAGCCTCAGTATGTCCGTTTGCAAAAAGTACATTAAAATGATTAAAAATCTGATTTTCCCCCTCAATAAAATTAAGATGACCTGCCTCTTGAATTGGGATAATATTCTCCTTTAAAAATGATGCTTTTTCTCTGTTATTTGGCACAGTTGCCCACTCCCAATGCTCTTTATTACTCCAATACTTTGCATTTTTGAAAGCCATCTCAAACCCACTTCTATCTTTATTCCATTTTACACTTCCTCCACAATGATCAAAATGCAGATGAGTTAGAAAAACATCCGTTACATCTTCTGCAGAAAAACCATGTTTTTTTAGAGAGGAATGCAAATTTACATCACCATGCAAATAATAATGTTTTAAAAATTTATCATCCTGTTTATCCCCAATACCATTGTCAATTAGAATAAGTCTATCTCCATCCTCAATTAATAGGGAACGCATAGCCCAAGGGCAAAGGTTATTTTCATCTGCAGGATTAGTTCTACTCCATAAAACTTTCGGAACAACACCAAACATTGCTCCTCCATCTAATTTAAAAAAACCAGTGTCAATTGTATACAAATTCATGTTAGTAAATTTTAATTTTTCAAAAATAACAATTGCTATTAATTCCTACTTTTATTTCAAGATAAATTTACTACAAATGAAGATACATTTAATTGCAATTGGAGGAAGTGCTATGCACAATATGGCATTGGCATTACTTCATAAAGGATTTAAAGTGACGGGAAGTGATGATGCTGTTTTTAGCCCTAGTAAAGAACGATTAGAAAAATACGGATTACTACCAAATGAATTAGGATGGTTTCCAGATAAAATCACATCAGATTTAGATGCAATTATTTTAGGGATGCATGCCAGAGAAAATAATCCTGAACTTGCAAAAGCAAAAAAGATAAATATTCCTATTTTCTCTTATCCTGAATATATTTATGAGCAAAGCAAAAACAAAAAACGAGTTGTAATTGGTGGTAGCCATGGAAAAACCTCAATTACAGCAATGATTTTACATGTACTACAAAATCTAAATATTGATTGCGATTATATGGTTGGGGCTCAATTAGAAGGATTTGATACCATGGTAAAACTAACTCATAGTGCTCCAATAATTATCTTAGAGGGTGATGAATACTTGAGCTCTCCAATTGATAGAAGACCAAAATTCCATTTGTACCAACCACATATAGCGGTTCTTAGTGGAATTGCTTGGGATCACATAAATGTATTTCCAACTTTTGAAATGTATGTTGATCAGTTTAGAATCTTTAAAAATATGGTGAGTGACACGCTTATTTATTGCTCAGAAGATGAAGAATTATGCAAATTGACGAAAGAAGAAACAAATTGTAAACTAATACCTTATTCTACTCCAAAACACAAAATAAAAAATGGAAAAACAACTTTAAAAAATACTAAGTTATTAATTTTTGGAAACCATAATTTACAAAACCTAAATGCTGCCAAATTAGTCTGTAATGAGTTAGGTGTTTCTGATAATGATTTCTTTGAGCAAATAGCTAATTTTAAGGGAGCAAGCAAAAGATTAGAATTAGTTACAAGAACAGAAACATCTGCACTTTATAAGGATTTTGCTCACTCTCCATCAAAGTTAAAAGCAACTTCCTTTGCTATGAAAAAGCAGTTTAAGAATAGAAAATTAGTTGCATGTATGGAACTCCATACTTTTAGTAGTTTGAATGATGAATTCTTAGCGCAATATCAAGGAAGTATGGATACTCCTGACACAGCTATTGTGTATTTTAGCCCGCAAGCAATAGCCCATAAAAAGTTAGAACCAATTACAAAGCAACAAGTACACTCTGCTTTTAATAGAGAGGACCTATTAGTTTTTACAGATGCAAAAAAACTAAAAGATTATTTAACATCTTTAAATTGGCACAATCAAAACTTACTTATGATGAGCTCAGGAACGTTTGATGGATTAAATATTAAGAATCTGATAAAATAAAAAAGCCACTCATTTATGAGTGGCTTATAAACAAAATACTTTAAATCTATCTTGACATTTTACCTGATAATATACTTATCAAATCAATTAACGCCCAGATTCCACAACCTCCTAATGTTGTTAACATTAG
>CAJQLK010000081.1 GCA_905479165.1 uncultured Flavobacteriales bacterium
TAAAAAGATTCCAGAGTTCAGGTCTTTGATTTTTTGGATTCCATTGTCCAAACTCATCTCTGTGAGAAAAGAATCTTTCTTTAGCTCTTGCTTTTTCTTCATCTCTTCTAGCTCCTCCCATTGCGCAATCGTATTTTCCTTCTTCTAATCCTTCTAAAAGGGTTACAGTTTGCAACCCATTTCTTGATGCATTGATTCCTGATTCTTCAATAGCCGTTCCATTATCAATTGAATCTTGAACATACTTTACGATAATAGTTCCCCCTGTTTCTACCATTAATCTATCTCTAAATTCAATAGTTTCAGGAAAGTTGTGTCCTGTATCAATATGCATTAAAGGGAATGGTACTTTTCCAGGATGAAATGCTTTTCTTGCAAGGTGGAACATAATAATAGAATCTTTTCCTCCAGAGAATAACATTATAGGTTTTTCAAACTGTGCTACCACTTCCCTTAGGATGAAAATTGCTTCGGATTCTAGTTCTTTTAAGTGTGTTAAGTTGTACGAACTCATTTTTACTTGTTTTTTATTATCGGTAAAATATAATCCAAAACTTTCTGTATCGATTCATCTATTGAAAGTTTCGATGTATTTATTTCTATTTTAGGATTTTCAGGAGCTTCAAATGGTGCGCTTATGCCTGTAAAATCTTTTATTTCTCCTTTTCTTGCTTTTTTGTACAGTCCTTTAATATCTCTTTTTTCACAAGTTTCTAATGATGCATTGATATATACTTCAATAAAATTTTCTGCTCCAATTATATTTTCTGCAATCTTCCGGATTTCAATTGTTGGGCTTACAAAACAGTTTAAAGTTACTACCCCACAATTAAGAAAAAGTTTAGATACTTCAGCAATTCTTCTAATATTTTCTGTTCTATCTTCTAATGAAAAAGATAAGTTATTGCTAATTCCCACTCTTACATTGTCACCATCTAAAAGTTGATTTAATATTCCTTTAGAATGTAAATATCTTTCTACTCCTTTAGCTACAGTTGTTTTCCCAGAACCAGAAAGTCCGGTCATCCAAATAACTTTTGATTTTTGATTTAATAACTCTTCCTTTTCTTTTCTCTGAAGAATATCATCAAAAATAGTATATATATATTCTTTTTCTTCTTTCATTTTTAGGCTTGCAAATGTAATAAATTATATTGATTTAAAAAACAACAATTTATCTGACAAATTCCTTAAATTTGGCTTCTATAAAAACAAATAGTATTATTGTGAAAATTGAAGAGTATCTAGATTCTACTTATTTAAAGTTGCCAGAAGAAGCTGGTATTTCTGTTGAAGAAACGGAGGTTATAATTAATAAAATTATTAAAGAAGGAATTGCTTCAAATTTTGCTTGTGTTATGATTCGGCCAAATTTTGTTTCTAAAGCAGTTGAAAAGATTCAAACTTTAAAATCAAAGCTTAAAGTTGGAACGGTTATTGATTTTCCTTTTGGTAATGATAGTACAGAAAATAAAGTTAATGAGGCTAAAGAAGCAATAAGTAATGGAGCATTTGATATTGATTTTGTTTGTGATTATAACTCTTTTAAAAGAGGGAATTATGAAAAATTTGACACAGATATTGTTGAGGGAACAAAAATTTGTTTCGAAAACAAGAAAATTGTAAAATGGATTGTTGAAACTGGAGCCTTGTCAAAAGATGAAATTAGAAATATTTCTAAAAGAATTACAAAGTTGATTCAATCTAATTTTCCAACATTTGTAAAGAATGTTTATATTAAAACTTCCACAGGATATTATGGTGGTTATGGAGCTACTATAATGGATTTGAAAGTTATTAAATCAGTTTCAGGACATTTAAAAATTAAAGCATCTGGTGGGATATCACATTTAAAAGATGCTTTAGATATGATTGAAGCTGGTGCTGATAGGATTGGGACTTCAAAAGCAGTAGATATATTTAACGAAAAGTAAAATGAATTTTAAAGACTTATTAAAAATAGCAATTAATGCCTCAATTAAAGGCGGCCATGCTATAATAAAAGTGTATGCATCTGATTTTGCAGTTGAACATAAGGATGATAAATCTCCTTTAACTCTTGCAGATAAAAATTGTAATGATATAATAGAAAGTTTTCTTCTTAAAACTGAAATCCCTGTATTAAGTGAAGAAGGATCTGTGATTTCTTTTGATGAAAGAAAAAAATGGGAGTACTTTTGGTTGGTTGATCCTTTAGATGGTACAAAAGAATTTATAAAAAGAAATGGGGAGTTTACTGTGAATATTGCTTTGATCCATAATGGGAATCCAATTATGGGTGTGATTTATGTCCCTGTTAAAGAAGAACTTTATTTTGCAATGGAAGGTCTAGGTTCTTATAAAATTAGCAGAAATGCTGTTATTTCTGATTTAGATGGTTTAATTAAAAAATCTAATAGGCTTCCGATTGATTATAAACGAGAGAATTATGTTATTGTTGGCTCTCGCTCTCATATGTCAGCAGAAACAAAAGAGTTTTTTGATGAAAAGAAAAAAGAACACGGTAATATTGAAGTTAGGGCAGTTGGATCTTCTATTAAATTATGTATGGTTGCTGAAGGAAAAGCAGATGCATATCCAAGATATGCACCTACAATGGAGTGGGATACGGGTGCGGGAGATGCAATTTGTAGAATGGCAGGGTTTCAAGTTCTTCAATATAATACTGATATCCCAGTTGAATACAATAAAGAGAATTTATTGAATCCTTGGTTTTTAGTAAAATAAAATCATGAAAGAACAATTCCTTAAAGCCTTAGAGGATAAAGATTTTTCCGAACTCTTTAAAAAAGGAGGGGTTTCCTTATTTTTAAGAATTGGTGGGCAGGTATTGGGATTTTTAATGTCTTTTGTTGTTGCGCATTATTTTGGAGCAAAAGGATTAGGGAACTATTTGTTAGCAATTGTTGTTCTTAGAATTTTTACTCTTGTATCTAAACTTGGGTTAGATACTTTTTCTATCAGGTTTATTGCTTCATTTGCTAAACAAGGTAAATGGAAAAGTATTCAGCTTTTTAGAAAAAAGATAATTACTATTGTTAGTATAACATCCCTGATTTCTTCATTAGTAATGTATATATTCTCTTTTGAGATTGCAAATCTTGTAAATAATAGAGTGGAATATATTCAGTTAAGTTCATTTTTTGTTCTTCCTATGGTATTTTTTATGTTGCATTATCAAAGTTTAAGAGGATTAAAAAGAATAGCTGAATTTTCATTTTTCTACAGAATGTCACAAGCAACTTTTTCAATTGCTGGACTATTTTTGATTTCTCAGTTTATACAAAGTGATAAGATTCCTATTTATGCTTATTTAACAAGTTTATGCACAGTTTCGTTATTGTCCTATGTTTCATATTATTATTGGTTTAATAAAAAATGTAATTTTGATAGCTCTGAAGAAATAGAGGATTTGCCTCTAAAGAAAATGTTAAAGATATCATTACCTTTGATGTTTGCTCAGTCAGTACAGTTTATTATGGCTTGGACCGATAAATTAATGTTAGGAAATATGTTAGGCCCTGAAAGTGTAGCGATTTATGGAGTTGCTTTCAGATTTTCAATGGGTGTAAGTATAACATTAATGGCAATCAATAGTATTGCTTCTCCAAAGTTTGCAGAGAAGTTTTCGAATAATGACATTTCAGGAATGGGAAAAGTTGCCATGCAATCAGCTAAACTAATTTTTTGGACAACTATTCCTCTTGCGTCTATTCTTCTTATCTTTCCCAAGTTTTTTATGGGTTTATATGGGACTGATTTTGTAGATTCTCCTCTTATCTTGGGAGCGGGATTTGAGGCTTTAAGGTGGCTGATAATTGGTAGAATTGTAAACGCACTTTCAGGTTCAGTAGGGAATTTAATGCAGATGACTGGTCAGCAAAATAATTATATGAAAATATTAATTGCAGGGTCTATTATTAATGTAACTCTTAACTATATACTTATTCCCATTTATGGAATTAAAGGAGCTGCTTTTACAAGTGTCTGTAGTTTGTCATTTTGGAATCTTACTATGGTTTATATGGTAAAAAAGAAATTCGGATTTTCAACTTTTTACATTCCTTTTATTAAATAATCATGAAAAGTAAATTACCAAATTTTTTACTTGTTGGGGCTGCCAAATGCGGTACATCCTCCTTGCATAATTATTTAAATCAGCATTCAGATATTTTTATGCCTACTTATAATAAGGAGGGGATGAAAGTAAAAGAGCCAAGATTTTTGATTAAAGATTTAGTTCAAAACCGACTTCCAAAAGGAGTATGGAATTGGGATGAATATCAAGCTCTTTTTGATGATATTGAGAATCAGAAATGTTCAGGAGAATCAACTGTTTTGTATCTTTATTTTTATGAGCATGCAATAAAGAATATCAAAAAATATTTAGGTGAGGATGTAAAGATAATTATCATGTTAAGAAACCCCATTTACAGAGCATATTCAGCATATTCTTTTGCTTCAAGAACTATGCAAGAGAATCAATCGTTTAAAAATGCAATTGATTCGGCTTATACTAGATATGAAAATGACAAATCTGTTAGTCCAATGATACTGTATAAAGAGTTAGGAATGTATGCAGATATGGTTGAGGCATATCAGAAAAACTTTTCTGATGTTCATGTAGTTTTGTATGATAATTTTATTGAAAACACTACAAAAGAAGTGAAGAAAGTTTTTGATTTTTTAGGTGTTGAAGATGAAAACGTAAATACAAAAAAGGTGGTTAATTCTGGAGGGAAAAAGTGGAAATCATCTTTTATGAAAAATATATTAATGGGAAATAATCTGTTTAAAAGAATATTTAAAATACTTTTCCCAACAAAGCTTAGGTTCCTTGTAAAAGAAACAATAAAGAGGGTATTCACGGACAAAGCAGATGAAATTGATAATGATGTAAAGAATGAATTATTGCTTTATTTTAAAGAAGATATTCAGAAATTAGAGAAGTTAATTAATAAAAATTTAAGCGAATGGAAGAAGTAAAAAATTTTCCTAATTTGTTGATTGTTGGGGCTGCAAAAAGTGGAACCACATCTCTGCATAATTACTTAAAGCAACACCCTGATTTCTTTATGACAGATCATAAAGAGCCCCATTTTTTAATCAATAATGAGATAGGAGTAAAAAGAGTTCATAAAGCTGTAACTACTTTGAGTGATTATCAAAAAATGTTTGAAGGTTCATCTGAGTATAAATATAGAGGTGAATCAAGTGTTATGTATTTGCCATTCCCGGATATTACTATTCGAAATATTAAAAAATATCTTAATAAAGATGTGAAGATTATTATAATGTTAAGAAATCCTGTTGAACGTGCTTTTGCAGGTTATTTACATAATGTTAGGTATAATACTTCTGAGAGTTTATCTTTTGAAAAAGCAATTGAAAAATCAGAAGAAAGATATCAAAAAACCTATGATATGACACCCGATACAAGGTATCTTCATGTTGGAATGTATTATAATCAAGTTAAAAAATACATGGATGAATTTGGTAAAAACGTTCATGTGGTTATTTATGATGATTATGTGAGAAATATAAATGGAAGTATCAAAAGAGTTTTTGATTTTTTAAAAGTGAATAATATTGAAATGGATACTTCCCAAAGGCATATGGTAGGCGGATGGATTTTCAAAAATCATATCCTTAAAAATTTAATGGTTTCTAAAAATGGATTAAAGACGTTTGTAA
>CAJQLK010000082.1 GCA_905479165.1 uncultured Flavobacteriales bacterium
TCTGCAAAAATGCTTTCTATTGTTCCGCTTATGAATGGTGGAGGTTTGTTTGAAACTGGTGCTGGTGGTTCTGCCCCTAGGCATGTGCAACAATTTACTGCTGAGGGTCATTTAAGATGGGATTCTCTAGGAGAATTTATGGCAATTGTTGTTTCTTTAGAGCATTTAGCGGAGGTTAATGGGAATCCTAAAGCTAAAATATTGGCCGAAACTTTAGATAATGCAATTGAGGATTTATTAAAGAACGGAAAATCGCCTATGCGTAAAGTAGGGCAGTTGGATAATAGAGGTTCTCATTATTATTTGGCAATGTATTGGGCTAATGAGTTGGCCAACCAAACTGAAGATGCAGCTTTACAAGCAACTTTTGAAAAAGTGGCTGCTGATATGAAAGTTCAGGAAGATAAAATTATGTTGGAACTGAATAATGCACAAGGTAACTCTGAAGATATAAAGGGGTATTATCATCCAAATGACGCTGTTGTTTTTGAAAGAATGAGACCAAGTAAAATCTTAAATACTATTATAGATAATATATAATTGCTAGTTTTTATATCACTAAAGACTATTCCTTAAAAAACTCTTGCTTAAAATTAATCAAGTATAACTTTTTACTTGCTCTAGTCATAGCAGTGTAAAGCCATCTTAAATAAGATTTATCTAACATATCCTCAGTAAAATATCCTAAGTCAATAAATACATTTTCCCATTGTCCTCCTTGTGATTTGTGGCAGGTAATGGCATAGGCGAATTTTATCTGTAGGGCATTAAAGAATTCATCTTCCTTAATTCTTTTGTTGAGTTCTTTTTGTCCTTTGTAGTCTCTTGCAACTTCTTTGTAAAGATGTTGGTATTGGTCGTAAGTTATTGCTGGGCTTTCACTAGTTAGAGTGTCTAAAAGCACAATTACATCAAGTGATTTTTCATCAGGATAATCAACCATTTGCACACTTGCTTTTGCAAATCGGAAGCCATAGCGTTCAATTCTGTCAGTAATTTTAATTACTTCTACTATATCCCCATTGGCAATAAATCCTGCTTTGCTACTATCATCAAGCCAATAGTAGTTATTCCGAACAATCATAAGCATATCTCCTGCAGAAATTTCATCTTCCTGCCACCTAATTTTTGCTCGTATTTGTTGGTTGTATTGGTTGGCTCTTTTATTGGAACGGCAAAGTACAGTAGTGCTGTTTACTCCATTATTACTGTAGGCACTTTCCAGTGCATCTTGTAAATCCTCACCAGTATTTAATCGAATAACTTCTGAGTTAGTTTTTAACTGAGGATAAGAATAATCATTGGTTGAAATCTTATCCCTTAATGCAGTTGCATTTTCTAATATAAGGGAGTCATTTTTTTGCCTTACTACTTGCGTAAGTTCTCGGCAAATTACTTGCTTTGAGTATTTGCGCTCCAATCCCTCTTCCTCTAAAGCTGGGCTAATATCTAAATGTACTGGAGGAAGTTGGGCAGTATCTCCAATCAAAATAAGTTTGCAATCACTTCCATTATAAACATATTCAATCAAATCATCTAGCAATGATCTGTTCCCAAAACCTTTGTCAGAATTCTCAGCAATCATTGATGCTTCATCAACAATAAAGATGGTGTTGCTGAGTGTATTGTCCTTTAAAGTGATATAAGTGTTTCCACTTTTATTGGTTCTTATCCAGTATATTTTTTTGTGAATGGTGCTTGCAGATTTCTTAGAATATTTCCCTAAAACTTTAGCGGCTCTACCAGTTGGTGCCATAAGAACTGAGCGTTTTCCTAAAACGGGAAGGGATTTTACTAAGGTAGAAACAAGAGTTGTTTTTCCTGTTCCTGCATATCCTTTTAGCATAAAAATAGAACGATTTCCAATTGTTCCTACAAAGTCAGCAATATTAGTAAATAATTCATCTTGCTCTTTGGTGGGAGTAAAAGGAAAATGAAATCTAAGTTTGTCTTGTAATTTTTGGCTTTGCATTTATATGAAATTTACTTCTGTCTCTATGCTAATTCCATATTTTTCTAAAATTACTTCTTGCACTAATTTTGATAAATTGATAATGTCCTTTCCGCTTGAATTGTTGTAGTTTACAAGTACTAATGCTTGATTTCTATGCACTCCTGCATCTCCTTTTCTGTATCCTTTTAGTCCAGCATTTTCTATTAACCATCCAGCTGCCACTTTGGTTTCTGTGTCAGTCATTTTGTAGCCTACTATTTTTGGGAATTCTTTTTGTAATTCTTCAAAACTTTTTGTACTTATTATTGGATTTTTAAAGAAACTTCCACTATTTCCAATTTCAGATGGATTAGGTAGCTTTCTATTTCTTATATTTATTACAGCATCTGCAATGTTTTTAGGATTTACTTCTCTGTTAAGTGTTTTTAATTCTTCTTCAATTGCTCCGTAAGAAGTTATGTTAAGTGGTATTTTACTTAATTTGAATTCTACTTTTGTAATGATGAATTTGTTTTTTAGTTCTTCTTTGAAGATTGAGTTTCTGTATTCAAAATTACAATCCTCATTACTAAAATTTTTTATTTCTTGTGTTGCAATTTCTAGTGCTGTTACTTTATGAATTGTTTCTTTAACTTCCACGCCGTAAGCACCAATGTTTTGAATAGGGCTTGCTCCAACTGTCCCTGGAATAAGTGCTAAATTTTCAACGCCTGATAGTTCCTGACTTACACTCCACATTACAAATTCATGCCAATTTACACCACCACCAACTTCCACAATTATATTATTTTCATTGTCTTCTAAAATGCAAATTCCAATGATTTTATGTTGCATTATTAGTCCATCATAATCTTGGGTTAATAATATATTAGATCCACCTCCAATTATAAATGTTTTGTTGTTTTTATAAATATTTGAGTTTAGGATATCCTTTAACTCTACAACAGAATCAAATTCAGTAAAAAACTTTGTTTTGGCATTTATCCTAAAAGTATTGAGCTTTTTTAATGAGAAGTTTTCTGCAAACTTTCTCATTTATAAAGTGTTAGAGTCAATATCAATAACCTTATTTTCAGCACACTTAATTGTTCTTGCACTATATTTTTTTATTATTGAATAATCATGCGTTGCAATAAGGATACTTGTACCTTTAGCATTTATTTCTTTTAATAATTCAATAATTTTTTCTGATTTTTCAGGGTCTAGATTTCCTGTTGGCTCATCAGCTAATATTAACTCCGGATGATTTAGTAAAGCTCGTGCTATTGCAGCTCTTTGTTGCTCCCCTCCTGATAATTCGTAAGGCATTTTGTCTTTTACTCCACTTAAGTGCACGCTATCTAATACCTCATCTATTCTGGCTTTAATTTCAGTTTTGTTTTTCCAGTTAGTTGCTTTGAGTACGAATTCTAAGTTGTCAAATACATTTCTATCTGTTAGTAATTGAAAATCTTGAAATACAATGCCTAACTTTCTTCTTAAAGTTGGAATTTCTTTCTTTCTAATTTTAGTTAAATCAATATCAGCAACAGTTATATTGCCTGCATCTACTTTTAATTCACCATAAAGCACTTTTAATAATGAACTTTTTCCGCTTCCTGTTTCTCCTATAAGATAAAGGAATTCTCCGTTCTCAATTTTTAAAGTAATATTACTAAATACTTGGTGGTTCATTTGGCGTATATCAACACCCTCGAGACTAATAATATTATTGTTCATTTTTTGGTGAGTATTTGTGAATGGTGCCAAAAGGAATTTTATTTAGTAACTTAGTGATGCCTTCAATCTCATTTATTAAATTATTTTTTGTTAAACCTTTTTCTATCTGGTTAAGTCTAAAATAAGCAATTAAAGTCATTTGCTCATCTCTTACTTGTACAAAGTCAGGGATGGTTGTAGTTCCTTTTATTTTTAAGATGTTTAACACTAGGCAAATTAATATATTAATTAGTTGTAAAACGTTAAATTAACTTAATAATTGTTAAGAAATTGTGTTGAAAACTTCATAGTTTACTTATTTACTCACTTTGGATATTTACTAATTTTAAATCTGATAAGAAATCCTATGAAATTAAGATACTACTCCCTCCTTTTTTTACTGTTTTCTAGTAGTTTAGTTTTAGCTCAAAATCATTCTATTGATGATGCTCAATTACTTTTTGATAATGGAAAATATAGCGCGGCACAAGCTCTTTTAAATCAACTTACTTCTGGTCATTCAGCTAATGCTGAAGCAATGTTTTTAAATGCAAAATGTTCCAAAGCTTTATTTCTATCTGATTCTGAGCTTTTGTATGAGGAGTTGAATGAGTATTTTCCTTATCATCAATTTAAGCAAGAAGTAAATGCTGATTTGGCGCTTATTAATTACAGAAAGAAAGATTACTTAAATGCTATTTCTTATTTTCTTGAGTTAGATAGTTTATCTAATGAGTTTATATTTAAGTTAGCGTATGCTAGTTTTAGTATTGGTTCATTAGTTGATGCGCAATATTATTTTTCAAAATTAATTGGAACAGAAAGCAAGTATTCTTCTACTGCTCAATATTATTATGCTTATATTGCTTACGAAAGAGGGTTTTATAAGTCAGCTTTAGTTTCTTTTAATAAACTACTGAATGATGAGAAGTTTGGGAATATTGTTCCTTATTACATTAGTCAAATTTACTTTTTTCAAAAGGAATACAAGCAATTAATAGCTTTTGCGAAACCATTATCAGAAAAAGTAATTGCTAGCAGGAAATCAGAAGTTAATAGATTGTTAGCAGAGGCTTATTTCAGAACTAAAGATTTTGTGAATGCTATTATTCATTTTGAGGTGTTTTTAGAAGAAGAAAAAGATGATAATTCAGTTGTTCATTTCTTGCTTGGGCAAGCTTATTATAATTCTAAAAACTACCTTTCTGCAATCTCATCTTTGGAGAAAGTTTCTAATTCAGAAGATAGTCTGATGCAAAACTCAGCCTATTTTTTAGGGGCTAGTTATTTAATGACTGACAATAAGAATTACGCATTACAAGCCTTTAAAAAATCCTCAGAATATAATTATAACCCTATTTTGAAAGAAGAGGCTTTTTATAATTATGCAAAACTTTCCTTTCAACTAGAGCTTCCTTTTGAGAATACTTTGGCTGCTTTAAAAACTTATTTGGAGTCGTACAACAATCCATTGCATAAAAAGATAATTGAGGATTTAATGGTTAAGTCTCTACAAAGTACGAGTCAGTATTCTGAGGCTTATAATGCTTTGGTTGATATTCACTTTTTAACTAACTCTCAGCAAATAGCTTTGCAGCAGTTAGCTTTTTTCTTAGCTGTAAAAGAATATAATCAGCAGAACTTTAAAGATGCGATTTCTTATTTTATTGTTGCTAATAGATATCCTATAAATGATGATTATTCTTACTTAACAAATTATTGGTTAGCTGATTGCTACTTTCAGCTTAGCGATTTTGATAAATCAATCGCTATTTATTCTGATTTATCAGTTTCATTAAATAAAAACCTTTCAGATTATGAGAACTTGAAAAGTTATAATTTAGCGTATTCCTATTTTCAAAATAGAGATTATTCTAATGCTATTAAGTGGTTTCGTACATATGAGAAAACAGCAATTGATAGTATGAAGTTGAATGATACATACTTTAGAATTGCTGATGGATATTTTATGTGTTCTGATTTTTCTTTAGCTCAGAAATACTATAATAAAGCTATTGCTTATAATTTGTTTGATGTTGATTATGGAATTTATAAGCGTTCGGTTTCTTTAGGCTTGATCGGTAAAAATAAATCTAAAGTTAAGTTGTTAAAGCAAATTATTGCTGATTATTCAGCTTCATCATATTATGATAATGCTCTTTATGATTTAGCAAAATACTATAAAAATACTCAGCATAATGATTTAGCAATAAAGTATTATGATGATTTATTGATTTCTACTAAAGATGAAAACTTAATTGCTGATGCTTATTTAAGTAAAGGAATGATTTATTTCAATTCATCAAAAACTAATGAGGCAATTATTGAATTTTTGTTTGTTGTAAATAATTATCAGCAAACAATTTATTTTAAAGAAGCAATTTCTGGATTGCAAGCGGCTTATTCTTCATTAGCTCAAATTGATAAATACTTAGCTGTAATTGAAGGATTACCATCAGTAAGTATTAGCAGAGCAGAGCAGGATTCATTAACTTATAATGCGGCTTTTATGAAGTTCTCAGAATTAGAATATAAGGTTGCTAAAAAAGCATTTGATAAATACCTGGCAACTTTTGAAAATGGAATTTTTGTAAATGATGCAACTTATTATAATGCGATTAGTGCTGTAAAAATTAATGATTCAATTGCAGCTACTACCCTCTATGAAAAGGTTGTGGAATTAGGTGTTAAATCTCATCAAGAAACTGCTATGTTGTTTTTGGCTAGAGAAAGTTACTCAAGAGATGATTTTGTGAATTCTAACAAACATTACAATACTCTTTTGGAATATGCTTCTTCAAACTCAATAAAACGAGAAGTTGTTATTCGCTTGATGACAGGCAATGAGATGATTGATAATAAGGTCGCGTTTAAGTTTGCAAAACAAGTTGTGGAATTTGATAAAACAGATAATTGGTTGTTGAGTAAAGCTTATGTTATAATTGCTAGAAATGAGTTTGAAAATGGAAATTATGCCAAATCAAAAGTTACTTTTAAGCAAGTGGTTGGGCTTTCTGATTATGATGAAGGTGCTGAGGCAAAATATTATTTAGCCTACCTTACTTACTTAGATGAGAATTTGACTTTGGCTGAGCAAATGATTTTTGAACTTGCTGAGAAATATTCTAGCGATTATTTCATTGCAAAAGCTTTTATCCTATTGGCTGATATTTATGTTGCTCAAGAAAATAATTTTCAAGCAAAAGCCACTTTAGAAAGTATTATTGAAAATCATGATGGTGATGATTTAGTGAATTTAGCTCGTAAGAAATGGGAGCAGATTGTTGAAAAGGAAAAGGTTATAACCCTTGAAGTAGAAGAGGAATTTTATATTAATATATCAGAAGATGAGATTGTATATGAGGAAGAAGTTCTTGATGAGATTAATGAGGACTATATAGTGGAAATTCCAGACTCTTTGAAAGTTGAGTCGGATAGTTTAGAAATTAAAATTTTAGAAGATGAAGAAATCGAATAGTCTACTTTTGCTTTTTTGTGTAAATATTGTCACTGTTTTTGCTCAGGATTTAAAAACAACTGAGGTAAATGTGGTTGAAGGTTTTAAGCCCACTATTCCAGAAGCCACTCGTTTAAATGAAAATGCAGTTTTTGCTGACACAATCAAAGAAGATAGAGTTCAAAATTATGAATTTATTGAGGCTGAATTACAGTCAGACTATAAAACTAAACCATTGAAAGCTGCTAAAGTAAAAGATGATAAAATCCCAGAATTATATGCTACAAAAGTTTCGTTAGGTACAGGTTTTAGAATTGGAAGTAAAACAAGTGTAGTTCATAATAGTTTACGTTCAAAAGATATGAGTTATGGAATTATTGCTAATCATCAAAATAGTGATTATAAAATTGATTCAAAAATTGCAGGAAGGAGTAATAATAATCTTCATTTATATGGTAAGAAAATTTCAGCTAAACATATTTTTATTTCAAATTTGGATTATGATAGAAAAGCGGTTTATACTTACGGAGTAGGATCTGAGAATAAAAATCATGAAGGGTTTGAAAATAATCCTTATTATAATCGTTTTGCATACACTAAGTTTTTATTTTCTGCAATTTCAAAAGAGCATGATGAAGATAAATTAAAACATCATACAACTTTCTTTGTTTCTGATTTGAATGAGTTTTCTGAAAATCAAATTCATTTAAGTACAGATATAAGTAGAATAGTAGAAGGATATCCAATTAATTTAGAAATTGAGTTGAACGATTATCTTAATTATAATCGTGAAGATTTAGCTTTTGAAAGTAGTGATGTTAAATCTTTTCATTTTTTCCCAACAACCTCTATTGCTAAATATGGGATTGATTTTGATTTAGGAGTTGAATTACGTTTTCAGATACAACTTGATGCCAATGAATTTGAGATTTTTCCGCAAATAAAAGCGTCTAAGGAGTTAGTAAAAGATATTTTATTAGTGTTTGGTGGCTTGCGTCATAGCGAGCACAGGCATACGCTTAAATCACTTTCAGATGGAAATCCGTATATTCACTCTTACGGAACAAATCAATCTATTTTAACAGGTAATAATGTACCGCAAAGTTTAGAAACTACTGATTCTGATGAATTATTTGTAGGTATGAGGAATGTTTTGGGAAAGGATGAGGTTTTTGTAGGAAGCCTTGCTTATGGTGAGATAAATGATTTTGCTCACTTTATTGGTATTTCAAATGATGCTTACAATAGATTTCAAGTAAATTATTTAGAGTCTGTTTGGCAATTACACGCTAATGCAACTTATGATAAAAAGATTAATAATATCATCAGTTTAAAGGCAGCTGCTGATTATTTTTCTTGGAACAAAGAAGTTTATCATAAACCGAATTTTACTGCAAATTTAAGTTCACCTATTAATTTGAGAAATAAAATAAAAGTGGCTCCATCTCTATGTTATATTGGAGAAAGAAATGCGAATGATGAAGATCAGTTTTTGTCAGCTCAGTTTCATGCTAATTTTGCTTTATATTATTCATACTCCAAACAGCTTTCGGCTCATTTGCAATTAAACAACTTAACAGGAACTCAAAATGAAATCTGGAAAGATTACAAAGAAGTTGGATTTAATGGTGTTTTTGGCATCAATTATTCCTTCTAAATTTTATCAACATTTGTTGAAAAACTCTTCTATTTTTTAGCGTAT
>CAJQLK010000083.1 GCA_905479165.1 uncultured Flavobacteriales bacterium
CCCTAATAATCCAAAGGCAAAAGAAAAACATGCTGGCTCAACTTTACTTGCTATTGATATTGATAATGACAATGATAAAGATTTAGTTCTTGGAGATATTAGCTACAACAACTTGAATCTATTAATTAATGGTGGCGATAATCAAAATGCAATAATGACAGCTGTTGATTCTATTTTTCCTCAAAATTTTAACAATACAATAGCTGCAGAAATGCACGTTTACCCAGCTTCTTATTATGTTGATGTTACAAATGACGGGGTAAAAGATTTGATAGTTACTACAAATAGTGAAAACAATTCTGAGAACTTTGAAAGTTGTTGGCTCTATGAAAATTCTGGGCAAAATAATTTACCAGATTTTTCTTTTGTTCAAAAAGACTTTTTACAACAAAATATGATTGATTTAGGCACTGGTTGCCAGCCTAATTTTTATGACTATAACAACGACGGATTACAAGATTTAGTTGTTGGTAATTATGGCTACCATGACCCAAACAATGACCCTATTTCATCCTTAGCTTTATTTAAGAATATTGGTAATGATTCTGTTCCTGAGTTTAATTTAATTGATAGAGACTGGCTGAATATATCTTCAATTAATTTAAATACAATCTTGAATATCCCGGCTTTAAATTTAAGTCCAACTTTTGGGGATATTAATGGAGATGGATCTCTAGATTTAATTGTTGGTGATGCTGATGGTAAAGTGCATCTTTTTACTAATACTGGAGGAGGAAATTTTCAACTTTCTGCACCTAATTATCAAGGAATTGATGTTGGGCAGTTTGCACACCCTCAACTTGTAGATGTAAATCGAGATGGACTTATTGATCTTATTATAGGAGAACAAGATGGAACTATTAACTACTTACCTAATTCGGGTAGTATGTCAACTGCTGTCTTTGATACTACTATTACAAACTGGGGTGGGATTGATGTGGATACTAATTTTATTAGCACAGGATATAGTAGTCCTAAGTTGATTGATAGCAATGGCGTTTATCAACTTTTTGTGGGGAGTTATAGCGGGACAATTTATCAATTTACCAATATTGACGGAAACCTAACTGGGCAATTCTCTCCAATAAACAGCACTACTAATTCAATTTGGGATGGAGGTAAATGTACTTTTACTTTTGCAGACATCAATAATGATAATCAGCCAGAAATGATAGTTGGAAACTTATCTGGAGGTATTGCTTATTTTAGTAGTGATACTCTTTTAACAGATACTACATCAACAAGTATTAATAATCAAATTACTGAAGAAGATCTTCAAATTTTTCCGAATCCTGCAAAAGATAGTTTTACATTAAAAAGTAAATTAAAAGGAAATGTAACTGTTAAAAATTTATTAGGAAATACAGTATATAGTAGTAAGAAAAATAACACTACTCTTTTAGTTAATACATCTAATTTTCCTAAAGGAATTTATATTGTACTTTTTGAAGGCTTAAGCAGAAAGCTAATTGTTGAATAAAGTTTTCTTACTTTTGCTAGCCTGAAAATTATAAATGAGAAAACTTTTACCCTTTTTACTGTTATTATTTACATTCTCTGCTATTGCTCAAATACAGATTAAAGGAAAAATTATTGATGGGCTTTCTAACGAAACATTAATTGGGGCAACAGTAATAATAAAAGAAAGTGGCAAAGGAACCTCAACTAACTTTGATGGAGAATACTCAATCAATTACAAAGGAAAATTACCAACAATATTAAGCATTAGCTACTTAGGATACAAAAGCCTAGAAATTGAAGTAAATTCACAAAACCCTAAAGCAATCAAACTTTTTGCTGATAGTAAAAACTTAAAAGAAGTAAAAGTAGTTGATAGCAGAATTACTCAGAAACAAAAAGAAGCTGCACTTACAGTTGAATCTCTAGATATGATTGCAATTAAAGAAACGCCTTCTGCTAATTTTTATGATGGACTTGGAGCACTTAAAGGAGTAGATATTACAGCAGCCAGTTTAGGATTTAAAGTAATAAACACAAGAGGGTTTAATAGCACATCTCCTGTTCGTTCACTTCAAATAATTGATGGAGTTGATAATCAATCACCAGGACTTAACTTTTCATTAGGTAATTTTTTAGGATCATCAGAACTTGATATACAAAGGGTAGAAATTATCCAAGGAGCAAGTTCAGCTTATTACGGTCCTAACGCTTTTAATGGTGTTATTAGCATGGAAACAAGAAATCCATTTATGCAACCAGGTCTTTCTATTCAATATAAGTTTGGGAGCAGGAATTTATTTGAGAATTCTGTAAGGTTAGCAGAAAAATTTCAAAACAGCAAAGGAGAAGATATTTTTGCATTTAAAATTAATGTATCATATATGCAAGCCCATGATTGGGAAGCAGATAATATGGCTGCAGTTGATGGAACAACCTCATCCGATAATCCAGGAGGTTATGATGCAATAAATAGATATGGTGATGAAGATACTGATGGGAATTTAAATGATGTAAGAGATAACTTTAACTTAAACTACTTTACACATCCTGGATTAGGCAAATTCCACAGAACAGGATATATGGAGAAAGATATTGTTGATTATAATACCAAAAATTTTAAAGCACAATCTTCTTTACATTTTATGTTAACTCCTAAAACTGAGTTAATCTATGCCTTAAATTACAGTACAGGAACAACAGTTTACCAAGGGGATAACAGGTTTAGTTTAAAAAACATTCAGTTTTGGCAGAATAAACTTGAATTAAAACAAAAGGATAAGTTTTTTATACGAGCTTATAGAACTGAAGAAGATGCAGGAGATAGTTATGATGCAGTTTTTACAGCTTTAAAATTACAAGCATACAATCAAGTTGACAACCAAGAATGGTACACAGCTTATAAAAACAACTGGAAAGACAATTTTAGTTGGGATGATGTTAACTTTGAGTATTTAATGCAATTAGATTCTATGGATTTTAATACTGGTAGTTTTTACTATAGTTATTTAATTAATGAAACTGCTTACACTCAAAATGAGTTTACAAATATTTGCGATTCTGTTTTAAATGCAAATACTGATCTTATTATTGCAAATCATGGTACTGTTCGTGATTTAACTGATTTAGAATCAAATAGACTTGTACCAGGAACTGAAGAATTTAAAGCTGCTTTAGAAGATATCACTTCAAAAACTGCTTATTTACATGGAGGAACTGGATTTTATGACAAATCAGCTTTAAACCATATACACTCAGAATATCAATTTAACCCAGATTTTGCAACTATAAAGATTGGCGCAAATTTCAGACAATATACTCCTGATACAAAAGGGAGTTTATTTATGGATACCGCTACTATGATTACAAATAATGAAGCTGGTATTTATATGGGGTTTGAGAAAAAAGGAGATGATGGTTCCTTTAGTACTACATTCAGATATGATAAAAATGAAAACTTTGATTTGAATTTTTCTCCTGCAATGTCTTTAGTTTTAAAGCCCAGTGAAAAAGACATTATTCGTTTTTCATTCTCATCTGCAATTAGGAATCCAACACTCTCTGATCAATACTTATATTATAATGTTGGTAGAGCCATTTTAATTGGAAATCTTGAAGGGCATGGGGAAGATTATGGAGAGAACTTAGTAACAGTTCAATCTCTGATCAATTATTATTTACCAGCACAGCTATCAAAAGATAGTTTAGAATTTTT
>CAJQLK010000084.1 GCA_905479165.1 uncultured Flavobacteriales bacterium
GTCAAGTTGAGGCAATTCGTTTAGCTATCTCAAGAGCTTTATGTGAATTAGATGCTGAAAACAGACCTGCTTTAAAGGCTGATGGTTTATTAACAAGAGACTCAAGAGTTGTTGAGCGTAAAAAACCAGGTCAGAAAAAAGCAAGGAAGAAATTCCAGTGGGTTAAAAGATAGAAACAATCAATTTATTAATAAATGTTTAGCATCTAAACTGTTAGGACAAGTCAATAACTTCTACCTAGCGGTTGCTTAACGAAAAACAGAAAGTAAACATGTCAAGAACAAATTTCAAAGAATTATTAGCATCAGGTGTACATTTCGGTCACCTAAAAAAGAAGTATAATCCAGCTATGGGACCATATGTGTTTATGGAGCGTAATGGAATTCATATTATTGATCTTAATAAAACAGTAGCAATGCTTGAAGATGCTACTGCTGCAATGAAACAAATTGCAAAATCAGGAAAAAAGATTTTATTTGTTGCTACAAAAAAACAAGCTAAAGGTATTGTTGCTGAAACTGCTGCAGCTTTAAATATGCCTTTTATTACTGAGAGATGGCCTGGTGGTTTACTAACTAACTTTGCTACTATCCGTAAGTCAATTAAAAAAATGCAAACTATTGATAAAATGAAAGAGAATGGAACATTTGATTCATTATCAAAAAGAGAAAGATTACAAATTGACAGACAAAGAGCAAAACTAGATTTAAATTTAGGTAGTATTGTAAACATGACAAGAATGCCAGAAGCGGTCTTTATTGTTGATACAGGTAAAGAGAATATCGCATTGGCTGAGGCTAATAAATTAGGTATTCGTTCTTTTGCTATGAATGACACTAATACAAATCCTAACTTGGTAAGCTTCCCTATTCCTTCAAATGATGATGCTTCAAAGTCAATTCAATGTATTATGTCAATTGTAAAAACTGCAATTGCTGAAGGATTAGAAGAAAGAGGAGTTGATCAAGAAGCTAAAGCTGTTGAAAAGAAAGAAAAAGCAAAGAAAATTACTGAAGAGAAATAATTCATAAACCATATTTAAAAAAGATAAAGCATGGGAGCAATTAAAGCGGCTGATGTAGCCAAATTAAGAAAGCAATCAGGGGCAGGAATGATGGATTGTAAAAATGCATTAGTTGAAGCAAATGGAGACTTTGATGCAGCAATTAATGTATTAAGAAAAAAAGGACAAAAAGTAGCCGCTAAGCGTGCTGATAGAGATACAAGTGAAGGTATTGCTATTACTAAAATTAATTCTGATAACACTGCTGGTATAGCAATTGTATTAGCATGCGAAACTGATTTTGTTGCTATTAATGATTCATTTAAAGCTATGGCTTCTGATTTTGTTGATGTAGCTTTAAATCATTCTGATAAAGATAGTTTTCTTGCTGCTGACTTTGGAGGAATGACTATTGCTGAAAAATTAACTGAGCAAACAGGTGTAATTGGAGAAAAAATTGAAATTTCAGGATTTGAAAGAGTTGAAGCTGCTTTTGTAGGTTCATATACTCACGGATCAAAAATTGCAGTTTTAGTTGGATTAAACAATAAAGTTGATAATGCTGAGGAGTTAGCAAAGGATTTATCAATGCAAGTAGCATCAATGGGTGCAACTACTTTATCTTACAAGGATTTTGATGCCGAATTTGTTGCATCTGAAACTGAAGCAAGAATTGCTGCTATCGAAAAAGATAATATTGAATTAGGAAGGCTCGGGAAAACATTAAAAAATGTTCCTCAATATATTTCAATGGTACAATTAACTGATGATGTAATATCAAAAGCAAAGGCTGAGGTAGAGGCTCAATTAGCATCTGAAGGAAAACCTGAACAAATTTGGGATAGAATTGTCCCTGGAAAAATGGATAGATTTGTGTCTGATAACACTACTTTGGATCAAGAAATGTGTTTATTAGATCAAGACTTCATCAAAGATGAGAAGAAAAATGTTGCTGATTACATTGCTAACTATGGTGATGTTGCTGTTACTTCATTCAAAAAAGTATCTTTAGGATAATCTTTATAAATATAGAATTTTAAAACCACCTTTTTCAAGGTGGTTTTTTTATGTTTAAAAATTCTGATAATCTTAATTTTTACTTTAACTGATTTATCTATCTTTGTAAAAGTTTAAAAGCTTTATGAAATACAAAAGAATTTTATTAAAATTAAGTGGCGAATCCTTAATGGGAGATGGTAAGTATGGTATAGACTCTAAAATGTTAACCAAATATTCTACTGAGATTAATGAAATAATTGAGCAAGGAATTGAGGTAGCAATTGTAATTGGTGGAGGTAATATTTACAGAGGAATCCAATCAGAAGGTGCAGGATTTGATAGAGTTCAAGGTGACTTTATGGGAATGCTTGCTACTATTATAAATGGCATGGCCTTACAATCAGCTTTAGAATCAATTAATGTGCAGACTAGACTGCTTACCGCTATAAGAATGGAGCAAGTTGCAGAGCCTTATATAAGAAGAAAAGCAATGAGGCATTTACAAAAAGGTAGAGTTGTTATTTTTGGTGGCGGGACAGGAAATCCTTATTTTACCACTGATACAGCAGCAACATTAAGAGCAATTGAAGTTGAAGCTGATGTAATTTTAAAAGGGACTAGAGTTGATGGGATTTATACAGCTGACCCTGAAAAAGACCCAACAGCTACTAAATATGAAACTATTTCTTTTGATGAAGTTTTCCAAAAGAAACTAAATATAATGGATTTAACTGCTTTTACTCTTTGTCAAGAAAATAATTTGCCAATTAAGGTATTCAATATGAATGAAAAAGGTAACTTGATTAAAGTATGTAAAGGTGAAAATGTTGGGACATTAGTTAATTTTGAATTTAAAGAAAAATAAAATGACAGAAGAAGTTAATTTTCATTTAGATGTTGCAAAAGAAGCAATGCAAGAAGCATTATCACATTTAGAAAATATATTAGGAAAAATTAGAGCAGGAAAAGCTAACCCTCAAATGTTACGAACTGTAAAGGTTGATTATTATGGAGTTCAAACTCCACTTGTCCAAGCTGCAAACGTTTCAACACCAGACGCTCAAACTATTTCAGTACAGCCTTTTGATAAAACGTTAATTGCTGAAATTGAGCAAGCAATTGTTGATGCAAATCTTGGATTTAATCCTTCTAATAATGGAGAGAAAGTTATTATTAATGTTCCGCCATTGACTGAAGATAGAAGAAGGGATTTAGTAAAACAAGCTAAAGCAGAGATTGAGAATGCGAAAGTTAGCCTTAGAAACATCAGGCAAAAAGCAAATGATGAAATTAAGAAGCTAGCTAAAGATGGGCTTTCAGAGGATTTAGCTAGAGATGCAGAAACTAGTGTTCAAGATTTGACAAATAGTTACTCCAAACAAATAGATGATATATTTGCTAAAAAAGAGGCTGATATAATGACTGTTTAATAAGTAAAATAAATAATAAATTAATGGGAGCCTTTAGCTTCCATTTTTATTAAGTTACCATCTTTTTTAAGCCAATATTCAATTATTTTAGCATAAATTTTAAGCTCTATGTGGAAGTTCCTTTCTAATTTTATTTTAAAAAACAGAATTGTAATTATTATTATAATTACTGCTCTTACTATTTTTATGGCACAGAAGGGAAGGGACGCAAAATTGTCATATTCTATGGCTAAGTTATTGCCTAACGATCATCAGGTAAGTATTGATTATAATGATTTCCTCAACAAGTATGGTTCGCAAAATGTATTAGTAATTGCTGTTGAAGATAGTTTGATTACTACTTTAAGTCATCTTAAAAAGTGGGATAAAGTTTCCGAATCGATTAAAAAAATTAATGGTGTTAAACAGATACTTTCATTTTCAAACCTTTCTATTTTTCAAAAGGATGCCGATGAAAAGAAGTTTACTGTTAAAAAGTGGTTTTCTAAGGATATACAAACGGAAGAAGAATTTAACAAAGCCTTAGCAATTTATCATTCTCAACCCTTTTTTAAAGGATTAATAAATTCAGAAGACAATAAAGTAACTACTTTGTTAATTACACTTGATGAAGAAATGATTCGCTCATCAAAAAGAGAAACACTAATTTTTTCAATTAAAGATTTAGTAGATAGTTATTCTACCTATTTTGATGTAAAAGCGCATTATTCTGGCTTACCATATATAAGAACTATTGACTCTGTAAAAGTAAAGAATGAAATCTCAATGTTTATCTTGTTTACTTTATTGATTACAGCTCTTATTTTATATTTATTTTTCAGGTCGTTTAAAGCAACAATTTCTTCAATTATTGTTGTAATAATTGGTGTGATTTTTTCTTTTGGTTCAATTGCCTTATTAGGATATGAAATCTCTATTCTTATGGCCTTAGTTCCTCCAGTTTTAATCGTAATTGGAATCCCTAATTGCATTTTTCTCATCAATAAGTTTCATAGTGAATTTAGATTATCCAAGAATAAGGAAGACGCTTTAAGTAAAATGATTCAAAAGATTGGGAATATAACTTTACTAACTAATGTAACTACTGCTTCTGGTTTTGCAGCTTTTATTCTTACAAATAGTGAAACTCTCCAAGAGTTTGGTGTGATTGCATCACTAAATATTTTATTTATTTTTATGCTATCTCTTTTTATTATCCCAATTTATTTTAGTTTTTCATCTCCACCAAAAAAGCGACATACTCAGCATTTAGATAAAAAATGGATAAATAATTTAGTTCAATATTTAGCATTTCTAGTAAAGCATAAAAGAAAGCATATTTATGTAATTACTGTTGTATTGATTGTTGTAGGATTTTTTGGGATAATTCAACTGAAAACAACAGGAAATATTACTGAAGATTTGCCAAAAGAACAAGCATTGTATCAAGATTTAAAATTTTTAGAAAGTAACTTTGGTGGAGTTCTTCCATTAGAAGTTTTAGTCAATACAAAGAAGAAAAACGGTTTATTAAAATCATATAATCTCAAAAAAATAGAGAAATTAAGTGATGTTTTAGACGCTTATCCTGAATTCTCCAAACCCACATCATATATTGATGTTATAAAGTACAGTAAACAAGCATTTTATAATGGCGATTCAACTTATTACTCATTGCCCAATAGTCAAGAGCAAAGGGTTATTATAAGTTATTTAAAAAACAGCTCTGAAGGTTTAGGCTTTGGGAATCTGTTTATGGATTCTTTAAAACAAGAGGCTAGAATTTCTTTAAGGGTAGCAGACATCTCTACTTTTAAAATGGACAGTATTTTTGACAGTTTGCTTCCTAAAATTAATGAAATATTTGACCCAGAAAAGTATGATTTGATTATTACTGGAACTTCAATAGTTTTTTTAAATGGGACTAAATTTTTAATTAAGAACTTAGTTTTGAGCTTGCTTTTAGTTATTATTCTTATCTCTATGTTTATGGCATGGATGTTTAATTCATTTCGAATGGTAGTAGTTTCAATTATTCCAAATTTAATTCCATTACTTCTTACCGGAGCGATTATGGGATATTTTGGGATTGCATTAAAACCATCAACAATTCTTGTATTTTCCATTGCATTTGGAATATCAGTTGATGATACTATCCATTTTTTAGCAAAATACAGACAAGAACTTTTAATGAATAATTGGAACATCAGAAAATCAGTTTTTTCAGCATTAAATGAAACGGGCGTGAGTATGTTTTATACATCAGTTGTTTTGTTCTTTGGTTTTTTTATATTTGTTGCTTCTGAATTTGGAGGGACAATAGCATTAGGATTATTGGTGTCAATTACCTTAATGTTAGCAATGCTATCAAATTTATTATTATTACCGGCATTGCTTTTGTCATTAGAAAAAATTATAAACTATGAGGCGTTTCAAGAGCCATTATTAGATACATTTGATGAGGAAGAAGATGTTGAGTTAGATGAACTTAAAGTAAAACGAAAAGAAAAAGAATCATGAAAGGAATAATTTTAGCAGGAGGATCTGGGACAAGATTGCACCCACTGACTTTAGCAATGAGTAAGCAAATGATGCCCATTTATGATAAACCAATGATCTATTATCCATTATCTACTTTGATGTATTCAGGCATAAATGAAATTTTAATCATATCAACTCCACATGATTTGCCTTTATTTAAAAAATTATTAGGTGATGGGAGTAGCATTGGCTGTAAAATTGAGTACAAAGCACAGGAAGTCCCAAATGGACTAGCTCAAGCTTTTGTTTTAGGAGAAGAATTTATTGGAGATAATAAAGTCTGTTTGATACTGGGAGATAATATTTTCCAAATGAAAGTAAAAACTTTGCAAGAATGTGTAAGTGTTAATGGCGGAATAGTTTTTGGATATCATGTTCATGATCCTGAAAGGTATGGTGTAGTTGAATTTGATAAAGATTACCATGCGCTATCTTTAGAAGAAAAACCAGCCAATCCAAAATCTAACTATGCAGTTCCAGGGCTTTATTATTATGATAATTCAGTAGTGGAGATTGCAAAAAATATAAAATTATCAGCTAGAGGAGAATATGAAATTACTGATGTAAATAAAGAGTATTTGAGAAGAAAACAATTAGATGTTCAAGTATTAGGAAGAGGTACAACTTGGCTAGATACAGGTACATTTACATCTTTAATGCAAGCTAATCAATATGTTCAAGTAATTGAAGAAAGGCAAGGAAGAAAAATTGGATGTATTGAAGAAGCGGCATATAGAATGGGGTATATTGATGATGCTAAACTTTTAGAAATAGCAGAGCCATTACGAAAGAGTGGTTATGGAGAATATCTTGTAAATTTGGTAAAAAAATAGTGAAAAATTTAGCTGAGCTTGGTGCAATAATTGAGAATGCGATAGGAAAATTATATTATCCTCAATCTCCGGAGTTACTTTATAGTCCCATAGAATATATTATGGGCATGCAAGGGAAGCGCATGCGCCCTATTTTAGTTTTAATGGCTCATCAGCTTTTTGATGAAAATTTAGATAAAGCAATTTCACCAGCATTATCAATCGAAGTGTTTCATAATTTCACTTTAATTCATGATGATATTATGGATAATGCACCACTTAGAAGAGGAAATGCAACAGTTCATGAAAAGTGGAATGATAATGTAGCTATTTTATCAGGTGATACTATGATGATTAAAGCTTATCAATTATTATGTAAAGTAGATGATGAAAAATTGAGAAAAGTTTTAGATATTTTTAGTAAAGCTGCTATTGAGGTTTGTGAAGGTCAACAGTGGGATATGGATTTTGAAACCCAAAATAATGTTGAAATATCGGAATATATGAAGATGATAGAATATAAAACTGCAGTACTTTTAGCATCATCATTACAGATTGGAGGAATTACTGGCGGAGCATCTATTCAAGAACAAGAAAATCTTTATGAATTTGGTAGAAATATTGGGATTGCATTCCAGCTTAAGGATGATTTACTGGATGCATTTGGTAATCCTGATACATTTGGGAAACAAGTAGGTGGAGATATTATGTCTAATAAAAAAACCTATCTATATCTAAAAGCACTAGAGTTAGCTTCTGATAAGCAGAAAAATGAACTTGAAAAATATTTTTCTATTTCAGATACATCTACTGAAAAAGTGAATTCAGTAAAAAAGATATTTAATGATTTAAAAATACAATCCTTTATTATTGACCTGATGAAACAATATCAAATGAGAGCAATGATGCATTTAGATTCAATTGGATCATCAAATAAAGAGCCACTTATCGCTTTTGCTGAAAAATTAATGGATAGGATTTCGTAATTTTAGTTCTCTTAAAATCTAACTTATAAAACTAGTATTTATTAATTAAAATAGATAGTTTTGCATATTAAATTTAGTAATAATTAATGGATAAATTTTCCTTTTTAGGAGCGCTACACACAGGAATGATTGAAGAAATGTATCACAACTACCTTCAAGACCCTAAAAGTATTAGTGAGGAGTGGTCAAGTTTCTTTAAAGGTTTTGACTTTGCAAAAGAAGTATATTCTGAAGATGATATACCGCAAATTTTCCAGAAGGAATTTAAGGTAATTAAACTAATTGATGCCTACCGAAAAAGCGGTCATTTATTTACACAAACAAACCCAGTAAGACAAAGAAGACAATATTCACCTACTTTAGATTATAAGAATTTTGGGCTAGAGGAGTCTGATTTGGAGGTTGAGTTTCAAGCAGGAGAGCAAGTTGGAATTGGAGTTTCAAAACTCTCAGATATAATTAAACACCTTGATCAGGTATATTGCCAGTCCATAGGAGTAGAATACATGTATGTTCGTGATCCGAAAGAAATAGATTGGATCAAAAACAGATTGCATAAAAACTCGAACACGCCAAAGTTTGAAGCAAAACAAAAGAAACATATTCTACATAAATTAAACCAAGCTGTTGCTTTTGAAAACTTCTTGCACAAAAAATTTGTAGGGCAAAAAAGATTTTCATTAGAAGGAGCAGAATCTTTAATTCCAGCATTGGACGCTTTAGTTGAACATAGCTCGGATCTAGGAGTTGAGGAGTTTGTAATGGGTATGTCGCATAGAGGAAGATTAAATGTATTGGCTAATATTTTCAACAAGACTTACAAAGAAATTTTTTCAGAGTTTGAGGGGAAATTATATGAAGATGATAATATTTCTGGCGATGTAAAATATCATTTAGGATTTACTTCTATGCAGAAATGCAGTAACGGAAATAATATTAAGTTAAACTTAACTCCTAATCCTTCTCACCTGGAGGCTGTTAATCCTGTTGTTGAGGGTATTACTAGAGCAAAATTAGATAGTAAATATGGTGGCGATGTAAAGAAGATTTTACCAATTTTATTACATGGTGATGCTGCACTTGCAGGGCAAGGAGTAGTATATGAAGTTATCCAAATGGCTCAATTAGATGGATATCAAACAGGAGGAACTATTCATATTGCAGTGAATAACCAAGTTGGATTTACTACCAATTATTTGGATGCTAGGTCGAGCACCTATTGTACAGATGTTGCAAAAGTAACTTTGTCTCCAGTTATGCATGTAAATGGAGATGATGTAGAGGCAGTTGTTCATGCTTTGCAGTTGGCAGTTGAGTACAGACAGAAATATCAAAAAGATGTATTTATTGATTTGTTGTGTTATCGAAAATATGGGCATAATGAAGGAGATGAGCCAAGGTTTACACAACCAAAATTATATGAAGTAATTTCAAAACATAAAAACCCCAGAGAGATATATAAGGAGAAATTGATGAATGAAGGAGTTGTTGAAATAGGAATTGCAAAAGAGTTAGAAAAAGATTTCCAGGATTTATTACAAGATAGATTTGATGAAGCAAAGGAAATTAAAAAGGCAAAAATCACGCGTTTCTTAAAAGAGGAATGGAGTGAAGTAAAAAGAAATTTTACAGCTGATTTTAAGGGTTCGAATGCTACAAATATTGGACAAGAAAGATTAAAAGTATTAGCAAAGCATTTGTATGATGTTCCAAAGGCAGATAAGTTATTTAAGAAAACTAGAAAGCTATTAGCTGACAGAAAGAAAATGGTTGAAGAGTCTGATTCTTTAGATTGGGCAATGGGGGAGTTGTTGGCTTATGCCTCTTTATTAGATGAAGGGCATGATATAAGATTAAGCGGACAGGATGTAGAAAGAGGTACTTTTTCACACAGGCATGCTATTCTTAAAGTGGAACAATCGGAAGAAGAAGTTTGTCCTTTGAACAGCATAAGTACAACTGCTAATTTTGAAGCGTATAACTCTTTACTTTCAGAATATGGGGTGCTTGGTTTTGATTATGGCTATTCCATAACTTTACCAAATACATTAACTATTTGGGAGGCTCAATTTGGAGATTTCTCTAATGGAGCTCAAATTATGTTGGATCAGTTTATATCTTGTGCTGAAGATAAATGGAAGGTGATGAGTGGCTTGGTAATGCTATTGCCTCACGGATATGAAGGGCAGGGGGCAGAGCATTCTTCTGCAAGGTTGGAACGCTATTTACAGATGTGTGCTAAGTACAATATGCAGATTGTAAATTGCACTACTCCAGCAAACTTTTATCATGTGTTGAGAAGACAGCTGAAGAGAGAATACAGAAAGCCATTAGTAGTATTTACGCCTAAGAGTTTATTGAGGCATCCTAAATGTGTTTCTTCTATTACGGATTTGGCTGATGGAAAGTTTGAATCAATTATTGATGATACAATTGCTCCAAAATCAATAGATAGAGTAGTGTTATGTAGTGGGAAAATCTACTATGACTTATTTAATAAAAGAGAGAAAGAGGCAATTGAAGATGTAGCTTTAGTTAGGTTAGAGCAATTGTTTCCTTTAGATAAAAAAGGCATACTAGAGTTAGTTGAAAAATACAATGCTAAAGAGCTAGTTTGGGTACAAGAAGAACCAGAAAATATGGGTGCTTGGACATTCATCTTGTCTGAGTTAAGAACGCTTGGAATTAATGTTATTGCAAGAGAAGCATCAGCAGCAACTGCTACCGGTTCTAGTAAAACTTCAGTAGCAGAACAAAACAAATTAATTAATAAGGTTTTTAAAAAATAAGACATGTTATTAGAAATGAGGGTCCCAAGTCCGGGAGAATCAATATCAGAAGTAGAAATTGCAGAATGGCTAGTAGAAGATGGTGATTATGTAGAGAAAGACCAGTCTATTGCGGAGATAGATTCTGATAAAGCAACTTTAGAATTACCTGCAGAGGAAAGCGGAACGATCAAAATTGTTATTGGTGATGGAGAAACTGTTGCTGTAGGAGATGTAGTATGTATTATTGATACTTCTGGAAAAGTAGAAGCTAAAGTAAAATCAACTAAAGAAGAAACTACAGAAACTCCAAAATTGGCTGTAAAATCTGAAGCAAATTTAGAATTAGCAAAAGTAACTCCATTGGCATCTGCTATAATTAGCAAACATGATATTTCTACAAAACAGTTGATGGGAACAGGTGAAAAAGGAAAAATAACTAAGAGTGATGTCTTAGGAATAATAAAGGGGACATCAACAGAAGGACCAAGAGGAACATCCAGAAAGAAAATGTCATCCCTTAGAAGAAAAATTGCGAGCAGATTGGTTACTGTTAAAAACGAAACAGCAATGCTTACTACTTTTAATGAAGTAGATATGACTGCAATATTTGATATTAGAAAACAGTACAAAGAACAGTTTAAGGAAAAGTACGGAGTTGGTTTAGGATTCATGTCTTTCTTTACTAAGGCGATTACTACTGCTTTGCAAGAGTTTAAGGATGTAAACGCAATGATTGATGGTAATGAAGTAATTCACCATAATTATACTGATATTGGGATTGCGGTAAGTGCACCAAAAGGATTGATGGTTCCTGTAGTAAGAAATGCAGAATTGATGAATTTCCAAGAAGTAGAATTGGATATTAAGCGTTTGGCAATTAAAGCCAGAGATGGAAAGATTACGATTAATGAAATGTTAGGAGGTACCTTTACTATTACAAATGGAGGTGTGTTTGGTTCTATGCTTTCTACCCCAATAATTAACCCTCCACAATCTGCAATTTTAGGAATGCATAATATTGTAGAGCGGCCAGTGGCAGTTGATGGAGAGGTAAAAATTAGACCAATTATGTATGTGGCACTTTCCTATGACCATAGAATTATTGATGGAAAAGAATCGGTTGGTTTCTTGGTAAGGGTAAAAGAATGTTTGGAAGACCCAACTACTCATTTAATGGATAGTGATGTTAAAAAATATTTAGGATTATAGAAAATTCTTTCTTGGAATTTTATTTTCAAAGGTTTTAATCCTGCTGCCCCAACTTTTTTTTCTTCAGAATTCTCATAATTTTTCTATAACTTTGCTTTATGAAAAATCTACTTTTTATTTTCATTACATTAATAACAATTGCAAATGTTAGTTATACTTCTTTCCCTGTTGTAGAATGTAATGCTAAAATAATAGCTATTGAATCTGAAGATGATGAAGATGATGAGCTTTCGCTTCTTGAAGCTATTTTTTTGGGAGTTTTAGTTGTTTCAATATTAGGATTTGCTGCATACTTTTTATTTAGAGCATGGTGGAGAGCATGGAGAGATAATATTAGATGGGTTAAAATAGTAACATATATTTTGTTAGGTTTTTTCTTATTATTTCTAATACTTGGTTTGGTTTTAAATGCTATTTTTAGTGGTGGATCTTTTATGTAGGGAAAACTATATTTAAAAATATTATTTTGTAAAACAAATCATTACTCATAAAATCACAAATAACTTTTGTAAATTTATATTATGCATCTGTTCCAGTCTACAACTCAAATTTTGCAAAAGAAACAGATAGCGACAACTCTGAATATTGGTGAATTTTAGGAACAGTTGCTTTTTTTGGAACTATATATTTGTTAGTAAGAATAATTTGTAGAGCATATAAAAGAGATGTTTATTGGCTTAAAAAACATGTTATTAATTTTTAATTAAGTGTCTTTGACTGGTCTCTCGGTCCTTATTTTGAACTTTTTCGGATGTTTTAATATAGGTTTAACAACAGCCACAATCTTTTTGAGAGATATGGTTTTTTAATTTTTTAATTTTACAAGAATAGATAGGATATTTAGCAAGAAATATTTCTGCTAACATAACATTAGAAATATAATTATCTGCTCCAAACTTGTTTCTCAAGGCAGCGCCAAATTCTTCAACAGTATAAAGTTTATCTTCTAGTAATAGTGGGTTGTCATTGTATTCTTTCATAAGTATTTTTTTGAAGGATCTCTATGTACTTATTTAGATTTTTTTAATCAAGGTTCTATACTTATAGTCTCAATCGATACAACAACTGTCTTTTGAGCATTTACAAAACCTTAGATTATAAAAATGTAAAATAATTACAGCTAATGCAGGTATATATATAAAGTTTTTAGGTATATCATAAATTTGAAATGTGTGGTTTAGTATAGTTATAAGTAAGATAAACCATGAAATCCAAAAACTTATTTTCATATAATTTGAGCTTGTTTTTTTAGTGACAAAATAAATAGCTATAAACGAAATGAATAAAAACAAATAGTCAATTATCTGCCACCATAATGGCGCTTCAGAGCAACAGGATGCTGAACATGCTTTAGCAATAAATAGAAAAGGCGTTCCAATACAATGTATCATACATAATGAACTAGCTATTATGCCAATATTGTCTAAAGAATATGTTTTAGTTTTCAAAGAATTTCATTTATAATCATCGGCAAATATATTTATAAAATCGCAATTGGGTTGCGTTTTTTTTATTATTTTTGTCAATAGATATTTAAATAATTGTGTTAAATTAATATAATTGGTCGTAATCAAAAATATTTAAATTATGTTGAAGGCAGATGTATTGATTGTCAGCAATGTTATTCTTAGACTATTTAATATAAATTATATGATAAAATTAAACAATATTCACAAATCTTTTAATCAAAATAAAGCTCTAGATAATCTTTGTTTACAGGTTAATCCAGGTGAGATCTATGGTCTTTTAGGAGCTAATGGTGCTGGCAAATCAACTACAATGAATTTACTTTTGGGGTTTTTAAAGGCCGATAGTGGATACATTGAAGTATTTGATTCTCAAAATAATTTAAATAATAAAAAGGAAAACATTGGGTATATTCCCGAAAATGTTAATTTATATCCATACTTAAGTGGACTTGAAAATTTAGATTACTTCTGTAAAATTGCTAACCTAAAATATAAAACTGAAGAATTAAAAGAACTACAATAAATATGTAAAAAGATTAAGATCTACTAGTAGCGAGTCACAGTAAAGAAATAATAGTAATAATTTTAAAATAATAATATATTTTTGAAAAATGAAAATAAATAAAAAAATAATTAACCAGAGCATTAGTATTCTAATGTTGGCTATTTTTTTATTTAGCTCTTTATCTATTCTTTCATCTCACAATCACAATGAAGATCATCATGATCATCATGATTTACCCGTTTGTGAGAATCTTGATGATAATACATTTAATAATTCTGATTGCTACCACGAATCTCATATAATAAGTTCTAAAGAAAGTTGTGCTATATGTGATTATTTTGCTAATTGCAAGCCAGGAATATTTGATATTAGTATTAACAATGCTGTGGAATCATTTACTGTAAAGGAAGTTCAATTATTTACTTCACTTTACTTAATTGATACAAATAATACTCGAAACAAATCCCCACCTTTCATAATATAGATTTATAAGTTCTAGATGTAAATTGCATTCTAGTAATTCTTAAGCACAATAGTTAAGACTAAATTTATCCATTTTAATTTATTTCTATTTTATGAAAATTTTTATTTTTTCATCATTTTTTATGATGAATGTTTTTACACTTTTTTCTCAAACAAAGGGTATTGTATTAGATGCTAATAACAAGCCTCTTAATGAAGTTAACATATTGTTTTTAGATCAAAACATACTATTATTTAGTAATGTAGATGGTGAGTTTGTTACTGAATTAGATATCCCTAAAAACAGCTATATTAATTTTTATAAGGACGGGTATACTTCTAAGACTCTTAAGTATGAGTCGGCTTCAGAATTAAAGATTACTCTTGAGAAACTCCATGTTATTTTAGATGAGGTTGGAGTTATCGAATCTTATTCAAAGTTAGGAAATAGTAAATTAATAAATATCGAGAAAAAATCATTGAGTTCTCAAAATTCTATTTCTATGATTGATGATATTACAGAAATAAGTGGCGTAGATATGATTTCTTCAGGACTAGGAATTCAGAAAGTTGTTGTTAGAGGTTTGTCTGGAATGCGTGTTGTTACTTACCTTAATGGTATGCAAATTAACAATCAACAGTGGGCTAATGATCATGGTATAGGTTTCACTGATTTAGGCTTAAGTGAAGTAGAATTAATTAAGGGAGCAAGTGCATTAAAGTATGGGTCTGAAGCAATTGGTGGGTTACTATATTTTAAAGATGCTCCATTTATTGCTAATGATAAATTAAAAGGCTTTATTTCTACAGGATTTAATAATAGCAGCATTTTAAGTAACAATAAATTTGGTGTGAAATTTAATAAAAAGAATTTCTTTTTAAATCTATATGGTCAGTATGCAATTTCATCAGATTATCGACTCCCCGATAATACTTATCTTTTTAACTCAAGATTCAAACAGAATGCTATTAAATTCTCTTTAGGATATAGATATAATAATTGGCAAAATATTATTAGAGCCCAAATTCATAATGAATTTCCTGGTATACCAGGCCATGTTCATGGAGACCCCTCTAAGGTTGATATTAACGCTATAACATCTATTGAATTAGATTTAGCCGAAGACTTCAGCATAAAGAAGCCATGGCAGGTTGTAAATAATCAACTGCTGATTTATGAGACTAATTATATGCTTAATAATTTTAAATTTGAATTTTATGCAGGTCACTTTTTAAATAATTTAAAGGAGTATGGTGAAAAATTAACAAAACCTGCTTTTGACCTTAGCCTTTCGAATACTCTTTTGTCTCCAAGTCTTAGATATATATCTAACAAATTAACTCTGCAAATAGGCTCTCAATTTGTTTTCCAAGAAAATAAGAATAATATTAATGATCGGTTAGTACCTGATGTGTCTTCTTTTAATTTAGGGCCTTATGCATTAATAGAGTATGAGAAAAATAATTTTGGAGTAAATTCTGGTATGCGATATGATTATAAAAGACTAAGCTCAGATGATCAGGTTTTGGATTTAGATTATGATAATTCATTTAATAGTACCAGCTTTTCTTCAGGTATATATTATAGATTTATTGATCATATTTTAAGGATGACATTCTCTGGAGCTTACAGATCCCCTCATGTTTCTGAATTGTTTACGGATGGGGTTCATCATGGTACTAGTAGATATGAAATTGGAGACAAGAAATTGGGAATAGAATATGCTAATCAGATAGATCTTAAATATCAGTGGTCTAACAACCATTTAGGTATTGTTATAAATCCATTTATACAGAATATATCAGATTTCATTTCTTTGGATCCTACAGATTCGATTATATCAGGATATAAGGTTTACAATTATATGCAGTATGATAAAGTTGAGATTAAAGGTGTCGAGATGAACTTACACTATCACCCACATCAATTACACAATTTGCATTTTGAACAATCTTATTCTTTTTTGCAAGCTAGAAATAAGAATAGTAAATATGGTTTAGCATTAGTTCCAGCGAATAGTGTAAAGACTAAAATAGTATATAAATTCAATGATTATGATAGGTTATTAAAGTTATATGATATTTCAATTTATCATATATATAAATTTAAGCAAGATAGTTATGCTGAATATGAAGAATTAACAGAATCATACAATGTTATTAACCTACAGCTAGGGATCAAGCTTAATTCTCAATTTCATTGTTCTTTAGGCGTAAATAATGTTCTTAATGAAACTTATACCCCACATATCTCAAGAGTGCGAGGAATAGCAGGTGGGGTTCCAAATCCTGGAAAATCCGCTAGTATTAATTTAAAATATGAATTTTAACTAAATACTCTGATGAGCTTTTAATAAGCGAAACACCTAATTAAATAGGTGTCAGTATTAATCATTAAAAATAAAAAAATGAAAAAAACAAATTTATTAACCATAGCAGTACTATCTTCAGTTCTAGTATTTACCTCTTGCTCAAAAGATGATGATACTGCTGAACTTTGTGCTGAGTGTCATATTGCCTTACCTGATAAGTCAGAGACAGTATGGGAAATACTTGATGCGTCTGGAGAGCATATTGAATTTTGCGGACAAGATTTAGTTGATGCAGAAGCGAATTCAAGAGTAGTTACAGACACTTTGTATTCTGATGCTGGTGATACTCTTTTGCCTGGTGAATATGGACCAGGAAGTGCTAATTCACAATATGAAATTCATTGTGGAGAAGAACACGAAGACGAGTAGTTTAAATATTTAAAAATTTGATTAATAATTAAATATTAACTTTTTTTCGTTAAAGCCCACTCAAATGAGTGGGTTTCTTTTTGGTGGGCCTCTCGGTCCTAATTTCGAACTTTTTTAGAAAATTAATAAGTATGTTTGCATTATGAAAAAAATACTTTATTTAATCTTACTACTTCCATTTTTATCTTACTCACAGATAATAGTAACAAGTGCAAATCTTCCAAACATTGGTGATACCGTAATTACAGCAGAAGATTCTGGCAATTATTTACCTGGACCATCTGGAGCGAATCAAAACTGGAATTTTGCAAATGCCGCAGGAATGCCAGATATGCTGCTAGGATTTATTGATCCTTTAACAACCCCGTATCAAGCTAGTTTTTCCTCAAGTAATATTTGTGCGCAGCTAGATTCGGCAACGTATTATTATTTAAATAGATCGGTAAATGGACTTGCTGCTGTTGGTTATGTTGATGCAGGAATGGTTTATCCTAACAATAAGATGTTATTACCTACACCTTTAAATTATTTAGACACCATTACCAATACGCAGATTCTATTTCAATGGGATACCTTGCTGTCTCCTCCACTGCCTTCTATTTTAGCAGGAATACCTGGGCCTTTTACTATTGACTCTATTAAAGCAGTTTATGGAAATACGGATAAATATATTGTGGATGGATGGGGTCAAGTTCAGCTTCCTAATGGAACTTTTGATGCATTAAGAGTATTTGAAACAAGTTTTGAGTTTGATAATACTTTATATAAGATAACAGATACGCTAACAGGTTTATCTCAATGGATTCAAGATCCTAATAATGGAGGCTCTATCTCTTGGAATGAGAGTCGTTATAGCTGGAGAACTAATGACTCTACAATAACTTGGAGTTTAGCTGAAATTGAAACAGATTCTGCAGGAAATCCTTATGGAGATATTGTTTACTACTTAGGTAATTCATTGAATAGCATTGTTGTTTCTCCGCCAATGGTTGATTTAGATAAATTGGTAGATGTGAGCTGTAATGGATTTTCAGATGGATTTATTATGTTAGATGTCTTTGGAACTGCTTTTCCTTTTACTTTCTCTTGGGCAGGCCCAAATGGATTCACGGATGCAAGTCAAGATATTTTTAATTTATTTGCTGGCACTTATATTTTAACTGTTACGGATGCCAATGGAAATAGTACAGTAGAAACATATGTAATTAATGAACCACCACCACTAACCGCTTCAATTAGTCAGTCTGCACTTGATTTAA
>CAJQLK010000085.1 GCA_905479165.1 uncultured Flavobacteriales bacterium
AAGTTTGCAATGCCTAATGTAGCTGTTCGTGAAGATGGGAATCCTGTGATTTCGTATATGGAGTGTTTGCCAAATTGGACAGATTGGAAACAAACAGTAAGATCTTCCTTTGACTTTGGAATAACTTTTAGTTCAGTAGCTGATGTTAGTTCTTTAGCTCCTGGTGAACCTTGCGATTGTTGTCAATCAACTATGGTTACTAATGGAAATGATGATGTTTTCTTGCTTTTTAGAAATAATGATAATAATGTACGAAACTCTTACATAGCAAAATCAAATGATGGTGGTATTACATTTACTTCTGCTCAAGATTTAGATGATGTGAATTGGGTGTTTAATTCTTGCCCTACTTCATCACCAGTTGGTGCTGTAAATAACGATAGTATTATGATTGTAAGGCGTAATGGTGGGAGTGGAGTAAATGAGCTTTATAAATCAAATGTAAACATGAATGATTTACAAAAATCTTACTTTACTCAGTTAGATGCTAGTAATGCTCCTTTACAGGATAAAGCAGAAATTGCATCTTTCAAAAATAGTCCAAATTGGAGTGTTGTAGTTTGGGAGGAAAATAGAAATGGTGTAAAAGAATGTTTTTATAGTATTATTGATGATAATGGAGTAAATTTAAATGCTGGAGTTGTTTCTGACACGTCTATTTTTGGACACAAAATTGAACCAGATATTACTTATGTTGGAGGGGATACTTTTGCAATAACTTATGCAGCATCCACTCAGCATGAAGTGCATTTCATATTTGCTTCTGTAATAGATATTATACTTAATACATCTGAGATTAATAGGCAAAATAAGCTAATAGTAAAATCTGTTGATTTCTTAGGAAAAACTATAACTCCTGAGGGCAATAAACCATTCTTAGATATTTATAATGATGGAAGTGTAGAGCGTAAAATAATTATTGAATAAATTAGTTTCTCCTCCAAAAATAAGGAGTAAACAATATAACTATTGTAAAGAGTTCTAATCTTCCTAATATCATTAAGAAAGAAAGTACCCATTTAGCGGCATCAGGCAAGTGAGCAAATGATGATGAGGGCCCTACACTTCCAATTCCAGGCCCTACATTACTGATGGCAGTAGCTGAAGCACCAACTGCATCTTGAAAATCCAATCCAATAAAAGTTAAAACAACACTTCCAGTTACAAATACAAAAAGGTAAATGAAAACAAAAGCCAATAGGTTGTAGATAATCTTTGGTGAAACTCCATTTCCATTTAGTTGTACAGGAATAATTGCATTTGGGTGCAACCTCCTTTTAAATTCTAATACCGTATTTTTAATAAGTAATCCAATTCTTACAATTTTAACTCCTCCAGTAGTACTACCTGCACTAGCACCACTAAACATTAGCAGGAAGAATATGAAAGTTGCAAAAGCTCCCCAAGTTGTAAAGTCAGCATTTGAATAGCCGGTTCCTGTTATAATACTCATAATTTGAAATAAAGTATGTCGGAAACTTGTTTCAAAATTATTTTCAGATACTTGATTGACTAAAGGAAAAATAATTAGTATGAGAACCGGTATGGCGCATATAAACCATTTAAATTCATCATTTTCAAAAAATTTTCTAAATTTTAATTTTGCACCAAAATAAATTAAAGTAAAGTTTATTCCTCCAATAAACATAAATAGGATAATTATATATTGAATCAGAGGAGATGTAAAATGACCTATACTAGCTTGTTTAGTTGAAAATCCACCTGTACTTACATTTGTTAATGCATGATTAATTGCATCAAAAAATGGCATGTCAGCAAGCCATAATAGTGCAGTTTCTAGTACAGTTAAGAAAATATAAATTAGCCATAATCTTTTGGCAGTTTCCTTAATTCTTGGGTGTATTTTATCCTTTGTTGGCCCTGGCGCTTCTGATGCAAATAATTCCATTCCTCCAACACCTAAAAGAGGTAATATAGCGATAGTAAGGACAATAATTCCCATACCTCCAATCCATTGGGTCATGCTCCTCCAAAAGAGGATGCTTTCTGGCATTTCCTCAATATTGTTAAGTATGGATGAGCCTGTAGTTGTTAGTCCTGAAATAGTTTCAAAGAATGCATTTGTTACTCCATCAAAAGTACCACTTAATAAATAGGGGATTGCACTACAAATTATCATTCCCGCCCAGCCAAGAGCAACAATAAGGTACCCTTCTCTTTTCTTCACCTCATCATCTTTCTTCTTTCTGGTAAGGTATTTTATTAATAGCCCTATTGAAATTGTGATAAGAGTAGATTGAATAAAAACACCTTGCATCCCATCATTGTAATAAAAACTAAATGGAATGGATAATACCATTAAAAAACCTGTTATTATTATCAGAGTTCCAACAACATTAAGGACTACTGATTTATTGATGATTTTTTTTGCCATTATTTATTGAAAGAATGTTTCAATTTGATGTATTGTTTCATCATTTGTAAAGATAATTGCTTTATCTCCTTCTTCAAGTTTAAATTCTCCAAAAGGAATAAATCCTTTATTGTGCCTTACAACTCCTGCTATATTTACCATCTTTGGTAAATCTAAATCTTTAAGATACTTTTGAGTAATTTTACTTTTAGCTTTTACAGTAAATTCAATGACTTCAGCATCTAGGTTAAGTGTAGCGATTGCATTAACTTCTCCCTTTCTAATGTATTTAAGAATATCATTTGCAGCAATAACTTTTTTATTAATTAAAGTGTCAATCCCAATGTTATGCGAGAGTTTGATGTAATCAATATTCTCAACACCAGAAATTGTTTTTCTAACTCCATGAGATTTAGCAACTAATGATGAAATAATATTTGTTTCAGAATCTCCTGTTACTGCAATAAAAGCATCCATATCATCAATGTTTTGCTCTTCTAAAAGAGAAACATCTGTTCCATCCCCATTTATGATTAATGTTCTTTGTAATTGGTTTGCAATCTTATTTGCTTTGTTTTCGTCTTGCTCAATTAAAGTTACATTGTAATTTTTCTCTAGTTTTTCAGCAGTAAGAACACCAATTCTACTTGCCCCAAGAATCATTACATCTTTTATGTCAAAATCTTCTTGCCCGCAAATAAGTGGAATTTCTTCATATCCTTTAGGTGTTGAGATAAAGTAAACTATATCATCAACTTTAAATTCAGTAGTTGCTTGAACCATTATGGTTTCAGCATGCCTTAGAATTGCAATTGGTTTAAATGATAAGTTATTATGAAAATCTTTAGAATCAAGTACGCAATTCCCAATCATAGGAGAATCCATAGTAACTTGAATAGAGAATACGGAAAGTTTCCCACCTTCAAAATCATAATGATCTAGAAACGCCTCATGTTTTATAAGTTGATAAATTTCTTTAGCTGCAATTTCAACAGGGGATATTACATGATCCACTCCAATCTCTTTGTAAAGGGTACGCATATCTCCTCCAATTTCTTCAAAATTACTAATACGACTAATGGTTCTTTTAGCACCTAGTTTTTTCCCTAGTATACAAATAAGTAAGTTAGTTTCTTCTGATGATGTAGCGGCAATAAGTAAATCACATTTAGCAACTCCTGCTTCTAGTAGAATATCTACATCTTTTGCATCTCCTTCAAGTGCAATAATGTCATTGTGTTGCCTTGCCTTATCTAACCTTTTTTTATTGTCATCAATTAGGTAAGTGTCTTGAGCCTCATTGGCAAGCATGTGAGCTAGATAAGAACCTACTTCCCCTGCACCTGCAATAATAATCTTCATTTAGAAACGAATTTTTAGCAAAACTAAGTGTTTTTTATGTAAAAGAGAAAATTTCATAAATAATTACATTTTTTTATTTTGATATGACTTATTAACACCCCCTTATTTGTATCTGAAAAAGTTATATATTAGGGCATTAAAATAATAAAAAAAATTGACTAAAAATTTTCAGATATATCGCTCCTCTGCTGGTAGTGGAAAAACCTATACTTTGTCATTGAGTTTTATTGCTTTAGCCCTTAAAGGCAACCACTTTGGGTATGAAGATTATTATCGGAAAATACTCGCAATTACTTTTACAAATAAGGCAGCATCAGAAATGAAAGAAAGGATTTTGGAGTATCTAGAATCTTTGTCAAATGAAAAAGATAAAGAGGGTATTTTGGATTGGCTGATGAAAGAAACAGGTTTTGATGCATCTAAAATTTATATGCGATCTGCAGTAGTGCATAGACATATTCTGCATAATTATGCTGATCTTGGTATTTCAACCATTGATAAATTTACATATAAAATTGTCAGAACCTTTGCATCTGATTTAGGGCTTTCTCATAACTTTGATTTAGAGATTGATACATACAAAATTATCCAACCAATAGTTGCTTTATTGCTTTCTAGAATGTCTGATAGTGGAGGAGAGCTATCAGATGCATTAGTGAATTTTGCAATGCAAAAAGCTGAAGACGGAAAAAGCATAAATATTGAAAAGGATTTAGAAGTTTTCGCAGCACAGCTTTTTAAAGAAGAAGTGAGTCAGTTTACTGATGGAAAATTGCAAAGTGTAAAAGAATGTATGAGAGTGAAAAAAGACTTGCAAAAATCTAAAAAAGATATTGCTCAAAAAGTTGATAATTTAGCTGATCGAGTTTGTGTTTTCTTTGATAAAAATGGCTTTACAAAAGAGCATTTTAATAGAGGTGTATTTTACAATCACTTTACAATAAACTTAGCAAAAAACGACTCCAAATGGCTACCTACTGATACTTTGATTCGTTACACGGCTAATGATGAGTGGTATACTAAAAGTAAAAGTCAGGATATAAAAGATTTGGTGGATGCTTATAAAACACAATTGCAGAATTTCTTTGTTGAATTGATAGATTTAATGTCTGATTATAATTCAGTGAATGCAATACTTAAAAACATCTATTCAATTGCTGTTCTAAATGAGTTGATAGCTGAGATTAGGGAATATAAAAAAGAGAATAATATTGAACAGATATCTGAGTTCAATAAAAAAATTCATAAAGTTGTAACTAACCAACCCTCTTCTTTTATTTATGAAAGATTAGGTGAGCGATATAATCATTATTTAATTGATGAATTTCAAGATACTTCTCTATTGCAGTGGCAAAATATTTTACCATTAATTACAGACTCTCTAGATTACGGAAAAAGCATGGTTGTAGGAGATGGAAAGCAGTCCATTTACAGATGGAGAGGAGGAGAAGTAGAGCAGTTTTTTCAGCTTCCACAAATTTATAGAGGTGATGATTTGATGTTTAAAGTTGATTGGGAAAGAAAACTGAAAGAGCATGAAAATGTTCAAAATTTGACTCATAATTTTAGGAGTAGGAAGAATATTATTTTTTTTAATAATCAGTTTTTTGAAAGTGTAAAAACTTTACTGCCTCAAAATATTATTGATATTTATAAAGGGAGTGAGCAAGAAACTACTTTTTCTAAAGATGGTGGCTATGTTCATATTGAACTTTTTGGAGATAAGGACAATGATTTTAAAGAGTTAATTTTAGATAAAATCGCAACTGAAATTAAAAAGTTAGTTTCTAAATATAATTACTCTTTTAAGGATGTAGCAATACTTTGTAATAGCAGAAAAAGTGTAGCTCTTATTGCTGAAAGTTTATCAGCAAACCAAATTCCAGTTATTTCAAATGAAGGCTTGCTTTTGCATAAATCTGAAAAAGTAAATGTGCTTATTTCTTTATTAATGTATTTGCAGAATCCAAAGCATAAAATTGCTAAAACAGTAATTGCTGACTATTTATATTCCCATGTTCTAGTTGGAGAAAATCAGCATGATTTAAATCTCAATATTAAATCAGAAGAAGGCTTTGTTGAGGTGTTGCAAAAGGCAAATGTTTTAATAAATCCATTAGAATTATTGCAAGAACCTCTATATGAAATGGTGGAGCAACTGATTCGCCTTTTTAGTTTTGATGAGGATGTTTATTTGAACTTTTTCTTAGATGTAACTTTAGCATTTACTGAGAAAAAAGGGAGTAGCCTTTCAGAGTTTTTAATATGGTGGGAGGAGCGAAAAAATAAGGAGGCAATTGTAATTCCTGAGGGTACGGATGCTGTACAAATTATGACAATTCACAAGTCAAAAGGATTAGCTTTTAATGTAGTTATGATTCCTTTCAATTGGGAAGACAGAGTTAAAACGAATGATATTTGGGTAGATTCTTCTGCTCATTTTAATGGAAAGCTTCCTTCTGCACTTATTGGAGGAAATAAAAAGTTAGAACATTCTTATTTTAATAATGAGTATCAAAAAGAAAAAGAAATGACTTTGCTAGATAGTTTGAATAAACTTTATGTTGCAATGACGCGCCCAAAAGAGCGTTTGTATATTTTATCAAAATATTTACCAAAGACTTTAAAAGATTATGAAACTAAAGGAAATTTAAATTCTTTTCTTTATAAATATGATGATGCGTTTCCAATTATTGAAGGAGATTCAGAAATGATGCATGAAAAAAAAGCTAAACCTACTAATACTTTTTCTGTGGATAAAAGAAAAAAATTAGATTGGCGAGAAGTGATTTCTTTAAAACATTCTGCTGAGGAGGTTTGGGATACAGAAACTGTTAATGCAAAAAGAGATTGGGGAAAACTATTGCATTATACTCTAGCTGAAATTCATTATGCTAAGCAATCGGGAGAAGTAATTGCTCAACTTTTTAAAAGTGGAAAATTTGATAAGGATGATTTAAAAAAATTGACAGAAAGCGTAAATAATTTATTAAATGAGGAAAAAGTTAAACCTTATTTTTCTGATAATTGGATTGTGAAAACCGAAAAAGAAATTCTGATGGAAAATGGTAAAACATATATTCCTGATAGGTTGCTTTTTTCAAAGATTACTGATGAAGTAGTTGTAATTGATTATAAAACTGGATTGGAAAAAGATGCTCATGAAAATCAGATTACGGAATATGCTGATGCACTATCTAAGATGGGAAAAAAGAATATTAAGAGGATTCTGATTTATATTTCAGATGAAATAAAAATAAAAGAATTATGATAGCTTTTCTAGATAAAATTGCAGCAAGGTTATTGCAGAAGTTTCCTGAAAATATGGAAAAAGTAGCAGTTGTCCTTCCATCAAAAAGAGCAGTTGTTTTTTTAAAACATTATTTATCCCAAAAAATTGATAAACCAATCTTTTTACCTCAGTTCTATTCAATTGAAGAGTTTACAGAGAAGCTTTCAGGATTGCATGTTTTGGATAATATATCCTTGCAGTTTAAGTTGTATCAAACTTATTTAACTCATCCACCTAAAAAGGTAGAGTCATTTGATGATTTCTTAAAATGGAGCAATGTTTTATTGCATGATTTTAATGAGATAGATAGAAATTTAGTTGAAGCAAAATCAATTTACACGAACCTTAGAAATGTTAAGGAATTAGAAAGTTGGAATGTGAAGGATTGGAGTCTTTCTGAAACAAATCTGACTGATATGCAAACTGATTATATTAGTTTTTTTGAAGGAATGTTAAAATGGTATAATGATTTTAATCAGAAATTAATCCAAGATAACACTGCCTACCAAGGATCGGCTTATAGAAAAGCTGCTGAGCAAATATCTAATATTGAGATTAAGTGGGAAAAAGTATGGTTTGTTGGTTTAAATGCACTCACAAAATCAGAGCAAGAAATTGTAGATTATCTAAAAAAAGAGGATGTTGCAAGGGTATTTTGGGATGCTGACAAATTCTATTATGAGAATAAACTGCATGAGGCAGGAGGGTTTTTAAGAGAGCAAAGAGCAAAATGGTCAGAAATTGATTTTAAAGGTGTTGGCGATTATTTTAATCAGCCTAAAGAGAGTTTTGATATAATTGCTTGTCCTAAAAATATTACTCAAGCAAAGGTTGCCTCAGAGGTGCTTAAAGATTTCACAAAAGAAGATTTAGATAATAGCAATACAGCTATTGTTTTGGCTGATGAGGCATTGCTTTTTCCTGTGTTACATAATTTGCCTTCTGCAATAAAGCAGTTAAACGTTACTATGGGTAGCCCCTTAAAAAACACAACTTTGTTTGCATTTATTGAAGCATTGTTTAAAATGCAAATTAATGCTAAAAAGTATCAAAATAATGCTTTTTATTATAAGGATATTATTTCGGTTATTGAGCATCCTTATTTTTCCAAACTTGCTGATGTAAATGAAGTTTTGACTTTTAAAAGATTCATTATTAAGGATAACATTGTTTTTGTAAGTAAAAGCAATTTGGCTACTTCTTTTAAGAAAAACAAACTCAGCAATATTTTTGATATTTGGAGAAAATCGGATGACGCTTTAAGATGTATTTCTAAATTAATTGAAGATTTGAAACTTCCTTTAGTTGGTGTTTCAGCATCAATCGAATCAGAAGTTTTAGCTACTTTTTATAAGAGTTGGACTATTTTAAATAATTTATTAGCAGATAATAATTTTGACATTGAATTGAAAACTTTGCAGATTGTAATGCAACAAATAGTATCTAAAGAAATGACACCATTTAAGGGAGAGCCACTAAAGGGAGTTCAGCTAATGGGGATTTTGGAAAGTAGAACTTTGGATTTTAAAAATGTTATAATACTTAGTGTGAATGAAGGTAAATTACCCAAAGGAAAGTCCGTAAATTCTTTTATCCCTTATGATATTAAACGCTATTTTAAACTACCAACCTACGCTGAGAGTGATGCTGTTTTTTCTTACCATTTTTATAGGCTCTTGCAAAGAGCTCAAAATATTAAACTTATTTACAACTCTGAAACTGATGATTTTGGGAGTGGCGAAAAAAGCAGATTTGTTACCCAACTTTTGTCTGAGTACAAAGGGGAGATTAGTGAAAAAGTATTTAAGGGTGCTGAGCTAGAAATGCCAAAATCTAAAGAAATTGTAATCCCAAATATTGGATTAGATAAAGAGCTTAAATCTTGGGCTGAGAAAGGAGTCTCTCCATCAGCAATTAATAAATATAACAACTGTAGTTTGCAGTTTTATTATCATTATTTAGCTAAAATCAGGGTAGATGATGAAGTAGATGAATATGCAGATGCAAGTACTTTAGGTTCTGCAATTCATAAAGCTTTGGAGGATAATTACCCCTTAGGAATTTTAACGGAACAGTATGTGAAAG
>CAJQLK010000086.1 GCA_905479165.1 uncultured Flavobacteriales bacterium
ATTGCAAAAGAAATGCATATCTTGCCCATTCGTATTAGTAAGTATTGCCTAACAACTTTGGCCTTAAATCCTGAGTTGAAGAAAAACAGATTTAAAGAAAAAGTATTATTTATAAATAAATTAAAATAAGCGTAAATGGAACTATTAACAATTTTATTAAGTGGATTTGGAGATTTTTTAGGAACACCAATCTTTGATGCAGAAGATTTTTGGAAACTGATTACTAAAACAATATTTAACCTTATAGTTATCACTGCAATTATCCGATATATTTACTACCCTGTAACCAAAAATAAGGATTATTTATTTACTTATTTCCTAATTAGTTTAACCGTATTTTTACTTTGTGTTCTTTTGGATAGTGTAAAGTTACAACTGGGGTTTGCATTGGGACTTTTTGCCATTTTTGGTATTATCCGTTATCGTACGGACCCTATTCCTATTAAAGAGATGACTTACCTATTTTTAGTTATTGGCGTTTCGGTTGTAAATGCTTTGGCGAACAAAAAAATTAGTCATGCTGAACTAGTATTCGCTAACCTTATAATCATATTTGTTACTTTCGGAATGGAACGTATTTGGCTATTGAAAGGGGAATCACGAAAGAATATAATCTATGAGAAAATTGAATTGATTGTTCCTGAAAGAAGAGAAGAGTTATTGGCGGATTTAAAAGAAAGAACAGGAATTGATATTATTAGAGTGGAGGTAAGAAGAATTGACTTTTTAAAAGATACTGCTAACTTGCGTATTTTCTATTATGAGGATAATAAAAAATAGTATATTCCTTTTATTATTTTTCTCCTTATCTGCTTTTTCGCAGGAGAATGATTTCCAAACTTGGTATTCAATTTCTCTGAATAAGAAAATCATAAAAAAAACGGATCTTACTGTAAAAACAGCTTTACGCTTAAGGGAAAATTCAAGCTTGTATGCTAAGCAATTTACGGATGTAAAAATCAAGCGCAAGTACAACAAGCGTATTTCCTATGCTGTGGGTTATCGCTATATTAACAATTGGAATATCGCAATGGATATTTCAAATCAGAACCGTTTTTATGCGGATATTAACTATAAAAATAAACTCAGCAAACGCTTTGCTTATGCAGTAAGGAATAGGTGGCAAACGCAAGGGTCTTTGTATAGCTATAAAATGACCTTGCGTCAGAAATTTGCACTGGACTATAATATCCGAAAAACAAAATTAGCGCCTAGTGTTGCAACTGAATATTTTTTAACTTTGGAAGATGGTATAAACAAATTGCGTTCTACCATTGCTTTGGGCTATCCCTTGGCTAAAAAGTTGGATTTTGAATTGGCCTATAGAATTCAACACGAGTTTTATGTGAATAATCCTGAAACTCTTTTTATCTTTGAAGGAAAATTAGCTTACGATTTATAATTTTATGCAAGAAAAAAAAATACAACTTTCCTTTATTTCAGCTCATATTTCTGAGTTAAGCGAAAACGAACAGCAATTAGTTGAGAATGCAAAATCAGCACTAAAAACGGCTTATGCTCCTTATTCTGGCTTTTTAGTTGGATCAAGTGTTTTGCTCGAAAATGGAGAAATTATTAATGGTAGTAATCAGGAAAATGTAGCCTATCCCTCAGGGCTTTGTGCAGAAAGGGTTGCCCTTTTTTATGCAGGAGCAAGATATCCGGATATAAAAGTAAAGACGATTGCTGTGTCAGTACTTTCTAAAAACTTTGAGGTAAATGATGTTATTTCTCCTTGTGGTGCTTGCAGGCAAGTTATGGCAGAATATGAGGATAAACAAGATCAGTCAATAAAAGTAATTTTACACTCTCCAACGGATGAGGTACTTATTGCCAATACGGTTGAAGATTTATTGCCCTTTATGTTCAAAAGCCCTTTGCTTAAAAAGCATTAGTTTCCTTATCTTTACCGCATGCATATTCTTGATACTCCAATTGATTTTTTGAAAGGTGTCGGTCCTTTTCGGTCCGATTTACTTAAAAAAGAGTTGCGTATCTTTAACTATGGGGACTTGCTCATGCACTATCCTTTTCGTTATATAGATAGAAGTAAAATCCATACCATTTCTGAACTAAGGGAGTCAATGCCTAACATACAGCTAAAAGGTAAAATTATAAAATTTGAGGAGAAAGGACAAAAGAGAGCTAAACGCTTGATTGCTCATTTTCAAGACGAAACAGGTATTGTAGAGTTGGTGTGGTTCAAAGGTGCTAGATGGATAAGGTCAAGCATAAAATTACATACGGAATATATTGTTTTTGGGAAGCCTTCTGCTTTTAAAGGAAATTTCAACATTGTACATCCTGAAATGGATATGCAAGAAGAAAATCAACAATTTACTGCAGGTTTGCAAGCCGTTTACCATACTACAGAATTATTAAATGCTAAAGGGTTAAGCAGTAGAGCGATTGGTAAATTAACAAAAGCATTATTGCCTTTACTCAAAAATCAATTGGAAGAAACCCTTTCGGCATCTTTAGTGGATAAGTTAAATTTACCAACTAGATTTCATGCATTTGTTGATGTGCATCAACCTAAAGATGCTAAAAGTTTAGTCCGTGCTCAAAAACGCTTAAAGTTTGAAGAGTTTTTCTTTTTACAATTATATTTATTAAAACTAAAACTAACTCGTAATAAAAAGTTCAAGGGCTATCCATTTGAAAATCTAGGGGAAAGCTTTAATGAATTTTACAATAAACATTTACCTTTTGAATTGACAGGGGCACAAAAGCGCGTACTCAAAGAAATCAGAAATGATGTGCGTAATCCTCAGCAAATGAATCGCCTATTACAAGGGGATGTAGGGAGTGGAAAAACTTTGGTTGCACTACTAAGTATGCTCATGGCTGTGGACAATGGTTATCAGGCTTGCCTTATGGCACCAACTGAAATTTTGACTCGCCAGCATTTTACAACAATTTCAGAATATTTGAAAGAGCAAAATATTAAAGTGGCTATCCTTACAGGATCAACTAAAACTAAAGAAAGGAGAATACTGCATGAACAATTGGAAAATGGAGAGATTAATATCTTGATTGGTACTCATGCTCTTATAGAAGATAAAGTAAAGTTCAAAAACTTAGCTTTTGTTGTGATTGATGAACAGCACAGGTTTGGAGTAGCACAAAGGGCTAAATTGTGGAAGAAAAATAAATTCCCACCGCACATGTTGGTAATGACAGCAACTCCTATTCCAAGGACGCTTTCTATGACGCTTTATGGCGATTTGGATGTTTCTGTTATTGATGAACTCCCTCCAGGAAGGAAGGAAGTAAAAACCATGTGGAAAACAGATTCTTCTCGTTTGCAGATTATTAAATTTATGCGTGAGCAAATTGCTTTGCAAAGACAAATTTATATTGTATTTCCTTTAATTGAGGAATCAGAAAAACTGGATTATAAGAATTTAATGGAGGGTTTTAATGCTATTGAGCGTGAATTTCCTTTACCAGAATTTCAGGTGAGTGTGGTGCATGGGCAAATGAAAGCTGAAGATAAAGAGTATGAGATGAAACGCTTTGTGGATGGAGTAACCAATATCATGGTGGCAACTACTGTAATTGAAGTGGGGGTAAATGTACCTAATGCTTCTGTTATGATTATTGAAAGTGCGGAGCGTTTCGGGCTTTCTCAATTGCACCAACTTAGAGGCAGAGTTGGTAGAGGTGCAGAG
>CAJQLK010000087.1 GCA_905479165.1 uncultured Flavobacteriales bacterium
AAACCATGAATTCCTAAGTCGATAGTTGTTTTTTTACCAATCTGAATGATTTCATCATCAATTTCATTCTCTGTTTTCTTAACTACTTCCTCAATTCTAGCAGGATGTATCCTTCCATCAGTAACTAGTTTGTGTAAAGACAAACGAGCAACCTCTCTTCTTACAGAATCAAAACATGAAAGTATAATTGCTCCTGGAGTATCATCTACAACAATATCAACACCTGTTGCCGCTTCAATAGCTCTAATATTTCTTCCTTCTCTACCAATAATCCTACCTTTATCAGCGTCATTATCAATATTAAAAACTGATACTGAATTTTCAACAGCTTCCTCAGTTGCAATTCTTTGTATTGTCTGAATTACAATTTTTTTAGCTTCTTGCTTAGCTGTTAACTTTGCATCCTCAATAGTATTTTGAACAATTTCTAAAGCTTCAGTTTTAGCTTCATTCTTTAAGGTATCAATTAATTGAAATTTTGCATCTTCAGCTGAAAGATTAGAGATTTGCTCTAATTGTTCTACTTGAATTTTATGAGACCTATCTAGTTCTAACTGTTTTTTTGCTAAAACTGATTTCTGTAAATCAATATCTGATCTTAAGTTTTTAAATTCAGCATCTTTCTTATTTACTTCAGATAGCTTCTGATTTAGTGTATTCTCTTTTTGATTTAAAGTATTCTCTTTTTGCTTTACTTTTTGATGAATATTATTAATCTCATTGTTCTTTTTATTAATAACGTTTTCGTGCTCAGACTTAAGTTCAATAAATTTTTCTTTTGCTTGTAAAAGTTTTTCTTTTTTAATCTGTTCAGCTTCTTTTCTAGCATCAGCAAGAACAGAATTAGCTTTAGATGAATTCTTCTTATGCAGAATAACAAAAGTTATTCCTGCTCCTACTAACAATCCTAATATACCTATTATTATTTCCATATTTTATTTTAATGGTTAAAAAAATCCCGTATTAATTGCTGAAAAACTCCAAAATAACATGAATAGGGATGCCAAAATATTGCAAACTTCCACTGTCTCTAATTGAGAACCCAAAGGGTTGAGGCCTGTTTTTAACATCTCGAGTCAAACCCCAATACTTTAAGTGTTGAGTTTAACAAAAATATTAATACGGGATAATATTATTTTTAAAGAACTATTTATATTTTGCTACTTAAAATTGCCTCAATCTCAGTTAACTTTTCAGTAAAAACATCAGTTTCAACAACATTTTTATTATTCACAGATTCAAACTTTGAAGCATATTCAATAAGGCACATAGCAAGTAAATCCTGCTTATCCTTAATAGCGTAATTCTCTTCATAAAACTTAAGTCTACCTTCAATTTGCTTTACAGCATTTCTGATGTATTCTTCAGATTCACGCTCAATCTTCATAGGGTAGATACGATTTGCAATATGCAGTTTTATCGATAATTTATCTCCCAATTTAATTCTATTTATTTAGTAACGCAATACATTTATCTATCTCCCGTACATACTCATTGATCTTTAATCTTGTTGATTTTACTTCCTCTTTACTAGCGTCAACTGACTTTGAGATATTCATGAGTTTTACTTTATCCTGCAAAACTACAATTTGACTTTCTTTCTCTTGTAAACGTACATTTAAAGTATCATTATTTCTTTGTAAATCTAATTTTTCAGCATTAAGCTTGTCGTACTTTGCTATTAGTTTCCCAACTTTTACCTCTATGTTATTTATAATCGTTTTCACTTCAAAATAATTGTTACAAACTTAGATATTTTAAATATAATAATCCCACTTTTTTGATGTTATATTTGCTGAACTTTTAAAATCATTATTTATTTTTCAAAACCAAATGAAAATATCAAAATCCTTCTTACTGATAGTCATGCTATTAACTTACACTAGTACCTTAGCCCAAGATTATAGCGCTCCTCTTAATTTTAAAATGTTGCTTTCGGGCACTTTTGGAGAATTAAGAGGAAATCATTTTCATGCAGGAATTGATATAAAAACCGAAGGGGTTGAAGGACAAAAAGTTTACTCAATTGCTGATGGATATATCTCAAGAATTAAAGTTTCAACTTGGGGATACGGAAAGGTTTTATACATCACCCATCCTAAAACAGGACACACTTCAGTTTATGCTCATTTACAAAGTTTTAGTGATAAAATTGACAGCATTGTAAAGAAAAAGCAATACCAAAAAGAAAGTTTTGAAATTAATTTTTACCCAAATGCAAATTCCATACAAATTAAAAAAGAAGAAGTTATTGCTTTATCAGGAAATAGTGGAGGAAGTGGTGGAGCACATTTACATTTTGAAATAAGAGATACTAAAACTGAGCATCCAATTAATCCCTTACAATTTGGGTTTAATATTACAGACAACATCCCTCCTAGCCTAAGTAAATTAAAAATTTATGCTTTTGACACTACACTAATTGATGGTTACAATAAAAGTAAAATCATCAATATTAAAAAAACCAATAACAAATATACAATTGATGAAAATCCAATAATTAATGGAAGTTTTGGTTTAGGGATTTTCACTTATGACAAACTAAACGACAGTTACAATAAGAATGGTGTTTACAGCATCAAACTTTGTGTTGATACAAATATCTGTTACAAATTTACTGTTGATGAACTAGATTTTAGTACTAGTAGATTTATAAATGCTCATATTGATTATGCGGAAAAAAAAGAAAGTAAAAATAAATATCATAGGTGCTATAAACTACCCAACAATAAACTTACAAATTATTCAAATTTAATAAATGATGGAATAATTAATATTCAAGATACTTTAACTCATCTTATCTCACTAGAAGTCGCAGATATTTACGGTAACATTTCAAAATTAGATTTTAATATTAAATCAACAAATAATCCATTTTTAAATAGATGCTCACTTCCAAAAGATACGATCAATACACCTTTTGCAATAAATAAAGTTAATATCTTTAAAGATAATGAACTAAATCTACACATGGAAACCAATTCTTTATATGAACCAATAATGTTTCATTACGAAACTACTGACTCTATAGAAGGAGTTTTCGGTAAAGTGCATCATGTTCATTTTGACAATACTCCAGTGCATAAAAAATATGTTCTTTCAATAAAAGCAATTGTTCCCGATTCGATAAAAGGGAAAACATATATTGCCACTACCGATATAAAAGGAAACTTTTGGTATATGGGAGGTATTTGGAAGGATAGTATCATTAGAACAAAAACAAGACAATTTGGAAATTTCTGCATTATTGCTGATACTACAAATCCTGAAGTCAATGGGTTGAATATTTATCCTGGAAAAATATTCAACACTCAAACATCAATAAAACTAACTATTAAAGATAACGATAGTGGTATAAAGTCCTACAGAGGAGAGATTGATGGAAAATGGATTTTGATGGATTACGATTATAAAAGAAATCTATTAAGATATGATATTGATGAAAAACTTACAAAAGGAAAGCATACTTTTAACTTAAAAGTAACAGATAATGTTAATAATGAGAAAGTTTATATAGCTGATTTTACTTATTGAGATTATTTTCAGCAAAATTCTTCATATAATCTTTTATTTGATCACGAACTTGACGGTAAACTAATAATTGCTCTTCTTTAGTACCAATAGAATCAGCAGGATCAGAAAAGGAATGATGAATTAATTGATTTGCATTTGGATAAATTGGGCAAATCTTTTTTGCTTTATCACACATTGTAAACACAAAATCAAAATCAATATCAGCATATTCATCAGCATGATTTGATTTAAAATCAGCAATATCAATTCCAATATTTGCCATTGCTTCAACTGCAAAAAGGTTCACAGCCTCTGGTTTAGTGCCAGCACTATAAACCAGTGTATTTGGTGAAAAATATTTCAATAGTCCTTCAGCCATTTGTGATCGGCAGGAATTACCTGTACAAAGTATCAGTACTTTTTTCATATCTATTTCTTAGCTTTTACTTTTTCGTAATGTAATAGTATAATAAAGAAGATGTTAATTCCAAAAATTACAAAAAGTTGTGGAGCTTTAGTATAGTAATATAGATAAGGGCTTATTAAAGCAGAAAGCAATAACACAAACTTAAAAGTATTATTCATTAACAAATAAACCTCTTTAGATTTATTATAGATTTGTCTGATTAAAATTGAAAAAATAATAAAAAAAATACCAATTTCTTGAGTAAAAAATAATGGGATTTTTATCTTTTCATATGGAATTTTTAAATCTGCATTCGGTATTTCAGGTACAAAAACAAATACAAAGCCTACCATAAAATAAAAGGCAGGCACTAAAGTTGCTGAAATATAGTATAGTTTTATCATGATTTTAAATTTATGAATGCAAATATACTAAACTTGATTTTAGATAGTTTAGTATTCTAATTTTAATCTTATTTTTGCAACATATGCGCAAAGTGCCCTTAATTACTTTATTTACAATACTTCCCTTTTTTGGGTTTAGCCAAAGCATTAGTGGAATTATTACTGATGAGGAAAATAATACGCTTCCTTCTGTTAATATTGCTATTTTGAATACAAATATTGGTGCTACTTCATTAAAAGATGGAAGCTATAACATAGAATTTTCTTCTAATAAATCTATGGTGGTTGCTTACAGTTTTATTGGATATGAAATAGAGAAGATAAGACTTCCAATGCTTAAAAGTGGACAAAACTACACGCTTAACATTCAATTAAAAGCAAAAAATACTTTACTAAATGATGTAATAGTAAAAGATAAAAAAAGTAGAAAAGAATCTTTTACCAGAATTAAAGCTAAGCATGTAAATATTTTGCCTAGCAACCAAGGAGGTATTGAGGCAGTAATTAAGACCTTACCAGGAGTAAGTTCAGCTAATGAGTTGAGCTCACAATATTCTGTAAGAGGAGGTAACTTTGATGAAAACCTAGTTTATGTAAATGGAATTGAAGTTTATCGTCCTTTTTTAATTCGCGCAGGACAACAAGAAGGTTTAAGTTTTGTGAATACTGATATGGTTAGTAGTATCTTGTTTTCAGCAGGAGGTTTTGAAGCAAAGTATGGCGATAAAATGTCATCAGTACTAGATATTACGTACAAAAGACCAAGAGAAAACGTTGCTAGCTTACAAGTCAGTATGCTTGGCGGTTCTGCTCATTTTGAAGGAGCAAGTAAAAATGGAAGATTCTCCTATTTGCTTGGCGGCAGATACAAAACAAACGAATATGTCTTGAACGCTATGGACACCAAAGCAGACTATATTCCAAAATTTTCTGACTTACAAACTTTTATTAACTATGAGCTAAATACCAATTGGCAAATTAGCTTTTTAGGAAACATTAGTAAAAATGAATACACTATGGTTCCTAAAAATAGAGATACTGAATTTGGAACGTTAAATGAAGCTCTAAAACTTACCATTTATTTTGAAGGACAAGAAGTTGATAAGTACGAAACCTACTTTGGATCATTAAGCACAACTTACCAACCTTCTACGCATCTAAATTTGCAATTTACAACCTCAGTATTTCGTACTTTTGAGCAAGAAAATTTTGATATTTTAGGTGAATATTGGCTTTATCAATTAGAGAACAATTTAGGCTCGGAGGATTTTGGTGAGGTTGCTTTTGATAGAGGAGTTGGAAAATACATCAACCATGCAAGAAATAGCTTAAATGCTAGGGTAATGAATTTTTCTCATAAAGGAAATTATAATAATGAAGACCTAAAAGTAGATTGGGGATTCAGAGCACAAAAAGAAGAAATTGAAGATAAAATATCAGAGTGGAACTTAATTGACTCTGCATTTTTTAACTACCCTCATCCAAATGACAATATAGGTGTAGAAGCTGATCCAAATCAGCAGATAGTAATGAGTGAGCTTTTAAAAACTCAAATCAATTTATCATCTTACAGAAACTCTGGCTATATGCAGTTTTCAAAAGACATTAATAACATTACTATAAATGCAGGGACAAGAGGTAGTTATTGGACTTACAACGAGGAATTACTTCTTAGCCCAAGAGCAACTATTGCCTTTGCCCCACTTTGGGAAAAGGATATTGTTTTTCGAGCAGCAAGTGGTATTTATTACCAATCTCCTTTTTACAAAGAGCTAAGAACTACTGAAGGAACACTTAATTCAAATATTAAAGCTCAAAAATCAACACACTATGTAATTGGGGCTGATTATTTATTTTATAGTTGGGGAAGACCATTCAAATGGATAACGGAAGTGTATTATAAAAACTTAGAAAACCTCATTCCTTATAAAGTTGATAATGTTCGCATACAATATTTAGCCAATGATTTATCAAACGGATACGCTAAAGGTATTGATATAAAAATAAATGGGGAGTTTGTTAGTGGAGTAGAAAGTTGGGCTAGTTTATCAGTAATGAAAACTGAGGAAGATATTGTTGGGGATTTTATCACTAATGCTGATGGAAGCTCATCTGAAGCTGGTTTTATTCCAAGACCAACTGACCAAAGAGTAAATTTCTCTATGTTTTTTCAGGATTACATCCCTAAAAACCCTAACTATAAAATGCACTTAAACATGGTGTATGGAACTGGTTTATCATTTGGCCCTCCTAATAGTGAAAAGCACCAAGATGTATTACAAATGCCTGATTACAGAAGAGTGGATATTGGTTTTTCTGCAGTGCTAAAAGATGAAAATAAAAAAAGCAGAATTAAATGGTTTAATGCGTTTAATAGCATTTGGGTTAGTGCAGAAGTATTTAACCTGTTGAATATTAACAATACAGTTTCTTACCTATGGGTTGCCGATATTACAGGAAGACAATATGCAGTACCTAACTATCTTACGGCTAGGCAACTTAACACCAAACTAATTCTTAGTTTTTAACAGAGAGTTAACAAGATTTAAACAAAAAAACCGAGCAAATGCCCGGCTTTAAATTCTAAGAACTAGTAACTAATCGCAAATCTATTTCATCAACTTTTCAGCTAACGAGTTATTATAAATTTCTTTGTACTCAGAAACCATTCCAAACTTAGTATCATCAATAACAATTTTCCCTTGAGTAACATGTCCTAATAACATAAAAGGAGTATTTGTTTCTTTTAATGTATCCAACAAGTCATCTTCACCAGTTTCAGTAACAGAAACGACCACTCTTGATGGCACTTCACCGAACAAGAAAGCATCTTCTCTCACTTCTGAGCAGCTTACAATTTCAAATCCTAAATTATTTGTAAATGAACTTTCTAAAAGAGTCATAAACAATCCACCATCAGCAACATCATGAGCTGATTCAATTACACCTGCTCTAATTAATTTTGTAACAGTTTGTTGCATATCATTTTCAGTATCCAAATCAAACTTTGGAGTTGATGATTCCTTAACACCATGGTAAGAAGCTAAATATTCTGATGAAGAAATATCATTCTCACATTTACCAATTAAATATATTAAATCCGACTTACCTTTAAAAGCCAAAGAAGTAACATGCTTTTTATCCTCAACAATACCAAGCATACCAATAGTTGGAGTTGGGAAAACAGGTACTTCCGTTCCTTCAACAGCTGATTGGTTATAGAAACTAACATTACCACCAGTAACAGGAGTTTTAAATTTAAGACAAGCTTTACTCATCCCTTTAATAGCTCCAACAAATTGCCAATACACTTCAGGGTTATAAGGGTTACCAAAATTTAAACAATTAGTTATTGCTGATGGAATACCACCAGAACAAACAATATTACGTGCAGCTTCTGCCACTGCCATTGCAGTTCCTTCCTCAGGATCAGCATTTACCATTCTAGCATTACAATCAACAGTCATTGCTAAGGCTTTATCTGTTTCTTTTAAGTTTACTATGCCAGCATCAGTTGGCATATTCGTACTCATATTTGCAGTGCCTACCATTGAATCATACTGCTCATAAACCCATCTTTTTGATGCAATATTTTCATGTCCTGTTAAAAATTTAGCAACCTCAACTAAATCTTTTGGTTGCTTAATATTATCAATATGAAATTTTTTCCATTCTTGATGATAAGCTGGCTCACTCCACTCTCTATGATAAACTGGAGCACCTCCTCCTAAAACTAAATCATCACAAGGAACATCACCAACCAATTCACCATGCATGAAATACCTTACTCTTTCTCCCTCAGTAACTACACCGATTTCTTCACAAGATAAATCCCATTTATCAAAAATAGTATTTACAATATCCTCTTTTCCTTTATGTACAACAACTAACATTCTTTCTTGAGATTCTGATAAAAGAATTTCCCAATCCTTCATATCTGCTTGCCTAGTTGGTACTTTATCCAACCATAAATCCATACCGTGTTTACCAGCAGCTGACATTTCATTAGATGAACAAGTAATACCAGCAGCTCCCATATCTTGCATACCAACTACAGCATCAGTTTTTCCTAGCTCTAATGTAGCTTCTAATAATAATTTTTCTTGAAAAGGATCACCAACTTGTACTGCAGGTAAATCATTTACTGAATCTTCTGATATATCTTTAGATGCAAATGAAGCACCATGTATTCCATCTTTGCCTGTACGAGAACCTACTATAAATACAGGATTCCCTACACCTGATGAAGTAGCTGAAATCATTTCTCCTTTTTTCATAATTCCTGCTGAAAATGCATTTACAAGTGGATTAGTATTATAGCAATCATCAAAGAAAACTTCACCTCCAACAATTGGGATTCCAAACGCATTACCGTAATCACCAATACCTTTAGTAACACCATTTACCAACCATTTTGTTCTATCTAAATCAATATTACCAAAACGCAAAGAGTTAAGCTGAGCAATTGGGCGAGCCCCCATAGTAAATATATCTCTGTTTATACCTCCAACTCCAGTAGCAGCTCCTTGATAAGGTTCTAATGCTGATGGGTGATTGTGCGACTCAATCTTAAAACAACAAGCTAATCCATCACCAATATCAACAAGTCCTGCATTCTCCTCTCCTGCTTCAACTAACATATGAGGACCTTCTTTTGGTAAAGTTTTAAGCCAAACAATAGAATTTTTATACGAGCAATGCTCTGACCACATCACACCAAAAACACTTAATTCAGTAAAGTTAGGAGTTCTTCCTAAAATCTCTATAATTCTATTAAATTCTTCTGGTCTAAGCCCCATATCTTGGGCTTGTTCCAATGTTGCTAAAGTAAGTGTTGCCTGTGATGACATATTTTATAAATTTTAGGGTGCAAAGATAGTTTTTAGAAATGAGTTTTAAGCCGCTAAAAGCAAATTTCATTTAGTGTTTTCAACATTTTTTTAAGAACAAAAATTAGAATATCTTAGGATTGTAATATTCAGGTATTTTCCCCTTTATATTTTGGTATTTTTCTTGAATTAAAAGCATGTCTTTTTCAATATCTACAGTTTGAGTAATGGAATCAATGATCCCAACTTTTTTATTTTCATAATCCATAGCCACAAGCAAAATAGGAATATTGGAATTATGTGCAATATGATAAAAACCTGTTTTCCATTTCTCAACTCTTTTTCGAGTACCCTCTGGAGCAATTCCAAGTATTAATTCATCAGTATTACTAAATCTAGTAACAATTTGATCAACTATATTATGTTGTGATTTTCTATAAACTGGGATTCCACCATTCCATTTAAATAGAGTCCCTAAAACCGGAACAAAAAGCTCGCTCTTAATTAAGTATTTTGGAGTAATCCCTACAATATAACCATAACACCTACCTATTAAAAAATCCCAATTGGAAGTATGAGGAGCAGCAATAACTATGCATTTTTTAGGATAATTTAAAGAGCCTATAATCTCCCAACCCATAATCCAAAAAATAAACTTTGATAATATTTTTTTCATTAAATATATTTTTCACAAAGATATCAGTAAAAATTGTAAGTTTGCAACACAAAAATTAAATTATGAAAGCCAAACAAATTGCACTTATACTTATTCCTTTAAACATTATATTAGCTTATTTTGTATTTAATAGTATTGATAGTGAAGTTGAGTTTAACAAAGAAGCTAAAGTTAGAATTTCAGAAAATGTACAAAAACTTAAAGATTTAAGACAAGTACAAACTAAATACAAACATGCTAAAGGAACATTTGCTGATAATTTTGAAGCACTTATACATTTTTTAGAAAATGATTCTATATCAATTGTAAAAGCAATAGGTGAAACTCCTGATACCTTAACTGATGTTCAAGCATTAGAGCTAGGAATTATTAGTAGAGATACTGCTTATGTATTAGCTAAAGAAACTGTTTTTGATGAAGCATACCTTGATAGTAGAAACGAAAATTTCCCATTAGATATTGCTAATTTAACAACTGTACCCTATTCAAATGAAGTATATTCAATTGATGCAGGACAAGTTGAAAAAGGGAAAGTAATCGTACAAGTATTTGAAATTTCTACAAATTATGGTACTGTATTTACTGGGCTTGATGCAGAAAACAAAAGCTATCAGTTAGATGCTCTTTTAAAAGTAGGCTCAATGGATGAAGCATCATTAAATGGAAACTGGAAAAGCGAATAACATACAAGCTAATAGCTTTAACATTGCACTCTCAGATAGCTATCATTTATCCGTACAGATAGGGCTTACACATTTTTCTTATTGCATTACAAACACATCTAAATTTAGTTTAGAATATTTTAAGAATTACCAACTTAACAATACTAATGATATCATTAATCTCATTAATGATGATGAAGTAATTAAATCTGATTTTTTTTCTAGCTCTGTTGCTTTTGTTAATTTTCCTAGCACTTTAATTCCGAATAAGTTTTTTACAAAACTCTCAGCCAAAGAAATGCTTGAACTTAATAGCGAAACACACGAAATTATCAATACTGATGTATTAAAAGAAATTGATGTTCATTTAGCATATTCTATCCCAAAAGAACTTAATAATATAGTAACTACTTATTTTCCGAACGCAAAACAAAAAGCTCAACAATCAATTCTTATTGATAAGTTTTCAAAAGAGTATAACACTGAGCCTACTGCCTACATATATTTATGTGAGAATACACTTAATATAACAGCTTTTAAAAATGAAAAACTTATTTTTAATAATAGTTTTAATTTTGAAACTAAGGAAGATATTCTCTACTTTGTTTTATTTGCTTTTGAGCAATTAAAACTAGATACTAACAATGTAAATACTTTGCTTTTTGGTGACATTACAAAAGATGATTATAATTTTAAACTTCTTTATGAATACATCAGAAATATTGAGCTAGGAGAAAGACCAAATCAATTAAAGTTTCCAGATGAATTTAACACACTAGAAAACCAAAAATATTTTGGTTTATTTTCACAAATACTATGCGCATAATTGCAGGGACCCACAGAAGTAGAAGATTAATTGCTCCAGATAAACTTCCTGTACGTCCAACTACAGACAGGGCAAAAGAAGCACTTTTCAGCATTATTGAAAGTCGTTACTACTTTGATGAAAAAATAGTTTTGGACTTATATTCGGGAACTGGAAATATCGCTTACGAATTTGCATCAAGAGGAGTAGAAAAAGTCACGGCTATTGACAATAATTTTCATTGCATAAAATATATAGAAAAAACTACTAAGGAGCTTGATTTGAATATAACAGCTGTAAAATCAGATTGCATAAAGTACTTAGAAAATTGCAAACAACAATTCAACTTTATTTTTGCTGACCCACCCTATGATTATGAGAATTACCAAGAAATGAAGGATTTGATCATAAACAAAAATCTTATAAAAGGAGAAGGACTCTTAATTATTGAACATAATAAGGATACACAATTTGAAGGAGAAAATGTAAAACTTAGAAAATACGGTACTGTTCATTTTAGTATTTTCTCATTTTAAATCGTAAGACGTTAACAAATTAAAACTAAAAAAAATTCACTATTTTTGAGCTATGACAAAAATTGCAATTTTCCCAGGATCATTTTCTCCCTTTACTGTTGGTCATCAATCAGTAGTTGATAGAGCTTTATCACTATTTGATAAAATCATAATCTCAATTGGAATAAATTCTGAAAAAAATCAA
>CAJQLK010000088.1 GCA_905479165.1 uncultured Flavobacteriales bacterium
TGTAGCTAACTATAATGAAGATAGTATCCGATCATTAGATTGGAAAGAACATATCAGATTACGACCTGGAATGTACATTGGGAAAATGGGTAATGGCTCATCTCCTGATGATGGCGTTTACATTCTTTTAAAAGAAGTGCTTGACAATTCAATTGATGAGTATGTGATGGGAAATGGCAAGACTATTGAAGTTACAGTTCGTAATAATAAAGTCTCTATTCGTGATTTTGGAAGGGGTATTCCACTTGGAAAAGTTGTTGATTGTGTATCTAAAATTAATACAGGAGCAAAGTACGACTCCAAGGTTTTTAAAAAATCAGTAGGGCTTAATGGAGTTGGAACAAAAGCAGCAAATGCCTTGTCATCTTACTTTAAAATCAGTTCTATTCGTGATGGAAAAAGTAAATTGGTAGAATTCTCAAAAGGTGTAATTACTTATGAGGAGGATATACAAGAAAACACAGGTAGGAGAGGTACTAAAGTTTCCTTTATTGCTGATGAAGAACTATTTGGAAAATACAGATTCATTAATGAATACGTAGAGAAAATGATGTGGAATTATTGTTACCTTAATACAGGATTAACAATAATGTTTAATGGTGAAAAATTCTACTCTGAAAACGGACTTTTTGATCTTTTAGAGCAAAGAACAGATGCTGAGATATTATACCCAATTATTCATCTTAAAGCTGATGATATTGAGGTAGCAATTACGCATTGTAAAAACCAATATTCTGAACAGTATTATTCTTTTGTTAATGGGCAACATACTGTACAAGGTGGTACACATCAAGGTGCTTTTAGGCAAGGATTGGTAAAAACAATAAGAGATTTTTTTGGTAAAAATTATGATGCTTCTGATATTAGGCAAGCTGTAAATGCTGCCGTAAGTATTAAAGTTATTGAGCCTATATTTGAGTCGCAAACCAAAACTAAATTAGGTTCAACTGAAATGGAGCCTGGTGGAGTTACTGTATTGACTTTTATTCAAGATTTCTTAAAGAAACATTTAGATAATTATCTGCACAAAAACTCTGATGCTGCTGATGCTATTGAAGGTAAAATAAAAATGGCTGAACATGAACGTAAAGCCATGGCTGGGGTTAAAAAATTAGCAAGAGAGAGAGCTAAGAAAGCTAATCTTCATAATAAAAAACTAAGAGATTGTAGAGTACATTATAATGATCAGAAGAAAGAGAATAGAGTAGATTCTACCCTCTTTATTACTGAGGGAGATTCTGCATCTGGATCAATTACTAAAACCAGGGATATTAAAACGCAAGCTGTTTTTAGTCTGAGGGGTAAGCCCCTAAATTCCTACGGGTTAACTAAAAAAGTAGTATATGAGAATGAGGAATTTAATTTATTGCAAGCAGCCTTAAATATTGAAACTGGGATTGATGATTTGCGTTATAATAAAATTGTCATTGCTACTGATGCAGATGTTGATGGTATGCATATTAGATTGTTGTTATTGACTTTCTTTTTACAATTTTTCCCTGAACTAGTAAAGGAAGGTCATGTTTATATTTTAGAAACGCCACTATTTCGAGTTCGAAATAAAAAGAAAACAATCTATTGTTATTCTGAGGAGGAAAGAAGAAATGCATTAGAAAATTTAGGAAAATCAGCAGAAATTACCCGATTTAAAGGTTTAGGGGAGATTTCTCCTAACGAGTTTAAACACTTTATTGGTCCTGATATGAAATTAGAACCTGTAATTTTAGCTAAAGAAGATAAAATACAAGATTTATTAAATTATTTTATGGGAAAAAATTCAAAAGAAAGACAAGAATTCATTATTGATAATTTGAGGATTGAAGAGAATATAATTTATGCGTAACATAAATTTAAAATTTAATAATACAACAAAAATAACTATTCTAGTTGGAGGTTTGTTTTTCTTGTTTTTTACTGCAATAATAATTCCAGAATGGTTTATTGTTTATTTACCATTTTCTGGTCTTAGTGATTTTTTTACCAATAATATTTTATACAGAATATTAAGTGCAGTTTTCATTTTATACTTTTCAATCTTTGGGAATTTTTATTATTCAGTAAATATTGATTCTTATGTTATTCAGATAACATCATTCAGAGTGTTGCTAGATTTATTTAAAAATAAGGATTATGTTGATATTCCTCACACTATGTTAAGAGATTATTCTTTTTTTGATAGGCCTTTTAGTTTTAATAAAACATTAATGTTGAAGATAGAAACACAGAGTGGTAAGAAAGTAGCAAAAAGATTTAATATCACTCTAATGTCAGAAAAGGAAATAGAGAGAATTAGTGAAGTTTTTGACAGAATAATTGTAAAAAACAATTAGATGGGAGATGATTTAGAACAAAACGAAAATAATCAGCAGTCAGTTATTCATGTTTCTGGCATGTATCAAAATTGGTTTCTGGATTATGCTTCTTATGTTATTTTGGAGCGTTCAGTTCCTCATATTAACGATGGATTAAAACCTGTACAAAGAAGAATACTTCATTCTTTAAAAGAACTTGATGATGGGAGGTATCATAAAGTAGCTAATGTAATTGGGCACACTATGAAGTATCATCCACATGGTGATGCATCAATTGGTGATGCTATGGTGCAGGTAGGACAAAAAGAATTATTACTTGATATGCAAGGAAATTGGGGGAATGTTGCTACTGGTGATAGAGCTGCTGCCCCAAGGTATATTGAGGTTAGATTAACTCCTTTTGCGCTTGATGTTGTTTACAATAAAAAAATTACAAATTGGTCAGCTTCTTACGATGGGAGGGGGAAAGAGCCAGTAACATTGCCAGTAAAGTTTCCTTTATTATTAACACATGGAGTTGAAGGTATTGCTGTTGGACTATCAACAAAGATATTGCCTCATAACTTCAATGAACTTATTGATGCATCTATTAAGTTTTTGAAAGGAGTTAAGCCAAGAATATATCCTGATTTTTACAGTGGCGGAAGTGCCGACTTTACCAATTATAATGACGGACTAAGAGGAGGAAAAGTTAGGATTAGGGCTAAAATTCATCAAGAAGATAAGCATACACTTATTGTTTCAGAATTGCCTTTTTCCACAACTACTACATCGTTAATTAATTCTATTCTTAAAGCTAATGATAAAGGAAAAATTAAAGTCAAAAAGGTCGAGGACAATACGGCAGAACATGTTGAAATTGTAATAACAATTCCACCAGGAATTTCTCCTGATAAAACTATAGATGCTTTATATAGGTTTACTGATTGTGAAGTTTCTATTTCTCCTTTATCATGTATTATTGAAGATGATAGGCCAAAATTCCTTAGAGTTTCTGAGATATTAAAACAATCAACTGATCATACGCTAAATTTATTAAAACAAGAATTAGAAGTCAACCTTTCTGAACTTCAAGAAAAATGGCATTTCGCATCATTGGAAAGGATATTTATTGAAAATAGGATTTACTATAAAATTGAAGATCTTGATAATTGGAAGGAGATTATTACGACTATTCATAAAGAGATAAAACCACATACCAAGCATTTATTAAGAGGTGTTACAGATGAGGATGTTGAGAGATTAACCGAAATTAAAATTAAGAAAATAACTAAGTTTGACTTAAATAAAGCAAATGAAGAACTCTTAAAGCTTGAAGCAAAAATTGAAGAGATAAAAGGCTATCTAACCAATCTGACTGATTACGCTATTAATTATTTCAAAAACCTAAAAACTAAATACGGAAAAGGAAAAGAGCGTAAAACTGAAATTAAAACTTTTGAAAGTATAGATGCAACTAAAGTCGTTGTGGCTAATAAAAAACTTTACACAAATAAAGAAGAAGGTTTTATTGGTACAGCTATGCGAAAGGATGAATTTGTTTGTGATTGCTCTGATATAGATGATATTATCGTATTTAAAAAAGATGGTAGTATGCAAGTTGTAAAAGTGGATAGCAAGGTTTTTGTTGGTAAAGGAATAATTCATTGTGCTGTTTTTAAAAAGAAAGATGAGCGAACTATTTATAATATGATTTATAAGGATGGAAAGTCTGGTACTTCTATGATGAAACGCTTCCCTGTTAAATCAATAACTAGGGGAAAAAATTACGGATTAACAAAATCAGAAAAAGGAAGTAAAGTTCTTTACTTTACTGCTAACACTAATGGTGAGGCAGAAACAGTAACTGTGCATTTGAAAAAATTGGCAAAACTTAAAACGCTTAAAATTGATGTTGATTTTGCAGATCTTACAATAAAAGGAAAAGGTTCTGGAGGAAATATTGTTACTAAAAAAGCAGTTAGAAAAGTAGAGTTAAAATCAGTAGGAATTTCAACTTTATCGGCTCGTAAAATTTGGTTTGATGATACAGTGAAGAGGTTAAATGTTGATGAAAGAGGAGAATTACTTGGTGAATTTAAAGCTGAGGATAAAATTTTAACGATTCAACAATCAGGTGAAGTTGAATTAAAATCATTTGATATCTCTAATCATTTTGATGAAGATATGATATTATTAGAGCAGAATAACCCAAAGAAACCTATTTCAGCAGTTTATTTTGATGGCAAAAAACAAGCTTACTATGTAAAACGATTTTTAATAGAGAATAATATGTCCCGTTTTAGTTTTATTTCTGATAATGAAAATAGCAAATTGGAAGTTGTTAGTAGTGATTGGAGACCTCAAGTAGAAATAGTTTTTGTAAAAGAAAAAGGAAAAGACAGGCAAACTCAAATCATCAATTTAGAGGAGTTTATTGCTGTAAAAGGAGAAAAGGCGCTAGGTAAAAAAATAACATCTAAAAAAGTTAAAGAAATTAACTTGATTGATTCTTTACCTTATGAAGAATTAATAGAAAAAGAAGAAGAGTTAACTGAGAAAATTATACTAATTGAGGAGAAGGCAATTGAAGTAAAAACTGATATTGATTTAGTTATTACAAATGATTCTAGATTTAATAAAAAAAAATCTAATGACGTTAAATCCGAAGATGAAGAATATGGTGGCGGACAAATTACTTTAGAATTATAAAATCCACTATTAATGTATAGATATTTAATAAATTAGTTATACGTTTGTAAAAATAATTAAAACATGAAGAAAATACTTATTATACTAATAACACTGCCTTTATTAGCCGTTTCACAAAACAGTTATAATATGGGCTTAATTGGAACTTATGAATGGAACTTAACAGAGGGAAATGATATTTGGGGCTGGGTTGATCCTAATGATGGTGGGGAATATGCTTTAGTTGGATTAAATGATGGATTTGCTTGTGTTAATGTAAGTAGTCCTTCTAATCCTACTTTAGAATTTCAAATAGCTGATATTAACTCCACTTGGAGAGATGTGAAAACTTGGGGTAATTATGCCTATGTAACTACTGAGGCTGATGCAGGTTTATTAATTGTAGATTTAACAGATATGACTGGAAATACTAATTGGCACGTAAGTAATTTTACAAATCCAACTACTGGCGCTTCAGTTGAATTTACAGCGGCACATAATCTTTTTATTGATGAAAATGGAATTTGTTACATATTTGGTGCTTCATCAACTACAGGCAGTAGTCCTTCAGATGGTGCTATATTTTTAGATGTTGCTGCAAATCCAACTGCTCCACATTATTTAGGGGAATGGAATG
>CAJQLK010000089.1 GCA_905479165.1 uncultured Flavobacteriales bacterium
AGCAAGTAAGGGTGTCTAAGGCAACATCTTGGTCGGAAGAAAGTATAGAGCAAACTACTGCTAAATCAATGGCTGTATCATCTATCTTAATCCCGCCAGTTATATTAAGAAAAACATCTTTTGCCCCTAATCTAAAGCCACATCTTTTTTCCAAAACAGCTAAAAGCATATTCATTCTTTTAGTGTCAAAGCCAGTAGCCGACCTTTGTGGGTTTCCGTAAACTGCCGAACTTACCAAAGATTGTATTTCTACAAGTAGCGGACGAGCGCCTTCAATTGTGGCAGCAATTCCAACTCCACTTGTCGCTTCATCTCTTTCTGATATGAGTATCTCGGAAGGGTTACTTACTTCTCTTAATCCCTCTTGATTCATTTCATAAACTCCCAATTCTGATGCTGATCCAAAGCGGTTTTTCACAGTCCTAAGTATTCTGTAAACATGATTTCTGTCGCCTTCAAATTGGAGTACGGTATCCACCATATGCTCCAATATCTTTGGCCCTGCAATTGCTCCATCTTTATTGATGTGACCTATCAAAATAACTGCCGTTCCTGTTTCTTTGGCATATTTTATAAGTTCGGCTGTACATTCTCTTATTTGAGAAACACTTCCTGGTGAGGATTCAATATGAGCTGTATGTAGGGTTTGTATGGAATCAACTACTAAAATATCAGGCTGCAACTGTTCTATTTGCTGAAAAATATTTTGAGTTGAGGTTTCACATAATATATAGCAGTTATCTGAATTTTTATTGATGCGTTCTGCACGCATTTTTATTTGCTTTTCACTTTCTTCTCCAGATACATAAAGTATCTTTTTACTTTTTGAGCTCAGTGCAAATTGCAGTAGTAAAGTTGATTTACCAATTCCAGGATCTCCACCTAAAAGCACTAATGATCCAGGTACTATTCCGCCACCTAAAACTCTGTTGAATTCTTTGTCATGAGTAACCATTCTTTTTTCGTTACTGTAGTCAATTTCACTAACCAAAGTTGGCTTACTTGCTTTGTTGAATTTAAACCCACCTTTTACATCACTTCCTTTGCTGATAACTTCTTCAACAAAAGTATTCCATTCGTTACATTGAGTACATTTCCCTAGCCATTTTGGAGATTGTGTTCCGCAACTCTGACAAAAAAAAGCGGATTGTATCTTTTTTTTTGCCATTAGGATTTTTTGATTTTATCAATAATTGTAGTGCTTGAAAATCCCTCAACAAAAGGAACAAGTATTACTTGCCCACCATTGTTCTGAACAATTTCATGACCTACAATAGTCTCAATTTCATAATCACCACCTTTTGCGAGTATTTCTGGTAAAAGTGTACTTATTAAATTAATTGGTGTGTCTTCTGGAAATAAAATTACTGCATCAACAAAGCTAAGTGCTGCTAACAAAATTGCTCTTGAATTTTCAGTCATTATTGGGCGATCTTCTCCTTTTAATTTTTGTATAGAACTATCTGAATTTAAACCGATAATTAATCTGTCACCTAAATAAGCAGTTTGTGCTAATACTTCAATATGTCCTCTATGTATTATGTCAAAACAACCATTAGTAAAAACTATCTTTTTGCCAGCTTGTTTCCAAGCATTCACTTGATTTTTTAAATTATCAAGCGAAAATATTTTGCTGTTTATTTTATTAAGATGAGACATTTTTTTTCTTTTTTGACACGAATAAAATTATTAAGCCACTTGCACCCATAATTATAGCGACTAAAGTCTGTGCTACATGTACTATGGTTGGAAATAATAAGGCAGGATTTGTTGGGTCACCACCTTCTCCTAAGTAAATTGTTCCCACACCTAACACTGATAGTCCAATCATTACAATTGCATGATATGACCCTACACCTCCTGGTGTTGGAATAACCATTCCTATTCCCCCTAAAACAAGCAAAAAAAGGCCGTCACTAGCAGTTAAGTGCAAAGTTTCTTCCATACTGAAAAAACAAATGTAAGTCATTAAAAAATACATTATCCAGATGCTAAAAGTATGAAACCAAAAAGCACTCTTTCTTTTCATTTTTTTAAAGCTTTTAAATCCTTCTTTCAGTCCTTCAATAAAATCTAAGATTTTTTCATAAAAAGATGATTTTTTAACCCATGTTGTAATAAAAATTAAGGAAATAACAAGTGCTGCAATAATTGCGAATAATGAGATTAAATTACTGTTTCCAGCAGTTACAGTTTGCTGATTTTGAAGTGCATTGTAAAAATTAAAAATGTCATTAAATTTAAGTGCAATTATCAGCAATATTAAAAAGCATAAAAAGATTAAATCAAGTACTCTTTCTACTAAAATTGTGCCAAATAATTTGTCAACAGGAATTTTATCAGTTTGGTTTAAAGCAGTACATCTTGAAATTTCACCAGCTCTAGGGATAAACATATTTGTGAAATAACCAACTGATACTGCAGCAATTGAATGTATTTTTGATGATTTATAGCCTAAAGCATCAATAAGAACAATCCATCTTAGCCCTCTACTTACATAGGCCCATGCTCCAAAAATCATTGATAAAACTACCCATTTTCCATCTACTTTTTGTATTTCTTCAACTAGCCTTACTGGGTCTTGGTTATTAAAAAGTAAGTATAAAATTCCAAAAGCAAGGCCTAATGACGCAATATATTTTAAAACTTTTAAAAGTACTTTTTTGTTCATGTTGTAAAACTATAAAATTATATTATCAATTAATCGAACGCCATCAATATATGCTGCTATGCAAACTGCAGATTGATTTTCTGCTTCCCATTCTTTAATTTCTTTCATCTGCTTTAAAGAAACAAATTCAGCATATTCAAGTTCTAAGTTTCTACTTTTCTCAAAAGCACTTTTTATGTATTTTTGTAGTTCAGATATTCCTAATCTCTTGTTTTCAGTGCAAAAATTCAAACATTTACTAATAAGTAAAGCCTCCGTTTTTGCATTTGCAGATAGTAAAGAATTTCTTGAACTTTTAGCTAATCCACTTTCGTCTCTGATAATAGGTATTCCAATAATTTCAATATCGGAATGCATTTGTTTTACTAATGCTTTTACTATCTGCAATTGTTGTAAATCTTTTTGTCCAAAAAATGCTTTTGTAGGATTTATAATATTGAAGAATTTTTCAACTATAGTTGCCATTCCATTAAAATGTCCTGATCTAAATTTCCCTTCCATTGATGCGGCTAAACTTCCAAAGTTAAACTCTTTCGCTTTCTCTCCTTTTGCATACAAATCATCAATAGTTGGTGTGTAGACTATATCACAATTTACTTGTTTTAGCTTTTCTAAATCAGCTTTTAAGGTGTTTGGGTATTTTTCTAAATCACCAGAATTATTAAACTGTGTGGGGTTTACGAATATACTACAAATTGTAATGTCACATTCTATTTTTGAACTTTCAATTAATTGCAAATGTCCACTGTGTAAGGCCCCCATTGTTGGTGTAAAGCCGACAGACTTTTCACTATGAAAAGTATTTAAGTAGGTAGTTAATTCGGTTTTTGTTTTAAATATTTCCATTTAACAGTAGTGATAATAATTGTAAAGCGGACAAAACTAAGAGAAAAGCTTTGATGTTACGCTTTTTTTTCTATATTTTTGCATACTTAAAATCTAATAAATGCAGAAGAAGAGAGTTTTGTTTGTCTCACAGGAAATTGCACCATATACTGGGGAAACAAGAATGGGTGATGTAGCAAGTTTATTGCCACAAAAAACCCAAGAAAGTGGTAAAGACATCAGAATGTTCTTGCCAAGATTTGGAATAATTAATGAAAGAAGACATCAATTACATGAGGTAATTCGTCTTTCAGGAATGAATTTAATTATTGATGATTTTGATCATCAGTTAATTATCAAAGTTGCCTCTATTCAAAAATTAAGATTGCAAGTTTATTTTATTGATAATGATGAGTATTTCCCTAAAAAGCAGATGTTTGATGATTTAGATGGAAACTTCATGACTAATAATGATGAGCGTATGATTTTCTATTGTAAGGGAGTTATTGAAACTGTTCGTAAATTAGGTTGGGCACCTGATGTTATTCATTGCCAAGGCTGGTTTACTTCATTGGTTCCTATGTATATTAAAACATTGTATGCTGATGATCCTTTATTTGAAAATGTAAAAGTTATTTATTCTGTTTTTGATAATTCTTTTGATGGTGTGTTAAGTGACACAATTGCTAATAAATTATTATATGAAAAACTAGAAGAAAAGGATGTTGAAGGAGTAAAGGTTCCTAACATAAATAATTTACATAAATTTGCTACTGATTATGCTGATGCTGTAGTTCAAGCAAGTCCTGAAATAGATAAAGATGTGCTTGCACATATTAAAAAGTCAGAAAAGCCGTTTATGCAATATCCTGGTGAGGAAGATTATATTGTTGCTTATCAAGATTTTTATGCTCAGTTTATTGAGGAGGAAGAAGTAGTAACTACAGAAGAATAAAAAATGAATAAAATATTTTTATTAAGCCTATTAGTAGCTTTAATTGCAGTTTCATGTGCTGACCCAAATACAATTGGCTTAGAAGTACAACCCACATCTGACAACATTATTATTAATAGTGATGATTTTACTAATTTCAATTCTACTAATGAAAGTGTAGATTCCTTAAGAACTGATGAGGCTTTATCTTTAATTTTAGGAGAAATAGATGATTCTGATTTTGGGAACAATAGATCTTCTTTTTATTCTCAAATCCTTTTGACAGATAACAATACTGATTTAGGCACTAACCCTACTGTTGATTCAGTGGTAATGTCTTATACTTATTCAGGTTATTATGGAGATGATTTAGCTGATTTTACTAGCATAGATGTTTTAGTACTTCAAGATGATATCTATAAAGACTCAGTGTATTATTCTACATCATACCCAATACCAACACCAGGAGGGATGTCTTATATTGAATCTTTTTCAGTTTCTAACGATACAGAAAAACCACTTTTAAAAGTGAAATTAAACAACGATTTTGGGGATTTAATTTTAGATTTAGAGAATGAGGGATTAAAAGACAATGAGGTTTTCTTAGAAAACTTTAAGGGAATAAGTGTTGTGGCTAGTGCACAAAATACAATGTTGTACCTGAATCCTAATGGGTCAAATTCGTTCTTGAAGATATACTACAGTAATGATGAAAGTGGTTCCGATACTCTTTCCTTAGACTTTGAATTAGGTGGTGATGCTGCAAGAATTAATCTTTTTAACGAAAAGAATAACAATGCTATAATTGAAGATGATTCTAATGTTCATTTGCAATCAATGGCAGGCTATAAAGCTAAAATTACTTTAGGTGATTTAGATGTTATAAAAGACACTTTAGAAGATAAAGTAATCAATAAAGTCACTATTGATTTTGATGTTGAATCAGATTCACAATCTGAATATGAAGCACATGAAAAATTAGTTCTAGTCCGTGTTGACAATGAAGGAAATAATGTATTCCTAACTGACTTTACTTTAGAAGGAGAAACGCATTTTGGTGGTAAATTAAAGGGAGATATTTACTCTTTTAATATCACTAGATATTTTTACCAATTATTAAATAATTCATCTTATACAAACGATTTATATTTAATGCCTGCTGGTGCTGCTGTAAATGCAAATAGAACGATCCTTAAAAAGGATATTAAATTGACTATTGACTATTCAGGATTATAAAATATGTGTGGAATTGTAGCTTATGTTGGCAGTAAAGATGCTTACCCAATTATAGTTAAAGGATTAAAGCGTTTAGAGTATAGAGGTTATGATTCTGCAGGGATTGCAATAGGAAGTGATTCCTGCATTACTATCTTAAAAACAAAAGGTAAGGTTTCTGACTTAGAGGCTTATACATCAGGTAAAAATACTAGTGGTTCAATAGGAATTGGGCACACAAGATGGGCAACTCATGGGGCTCCTAATCAAGTAAATTCTCATCCGCATAATTCTGGTGATGGAAAATTATCAATTATTCATAATGGGATTATTGAAAATTACGTATCTATAAAAACTGCTTTAGAAACAAAAGGACATACTTTTAAAAGTGATACTGATACGGAAGTATTAGTTCACCTTATTGAAGATGTTAAAAACCATGAAAATGTTAGTTTATTTGAGGCGGTAAGAATTGCTCTTGGTGAGGTGGTTGGTGCTTATGCAATTGTTGTGATGGAGGAAGGAATTACTAATGAGTTTATTGCTGCTCGTAAAGGTTCTCCTTTAGTAATTGGTGTTGGGCGTGATGAATATTATATTGCATCAGATGCTACACCTATTATCGAATATACTAATGAGGTAGTTTACTTAGAAGATAGTGAAATTGCTCGTGTAAATAGCGGAGAATCTTTAGAGATTAAAACTATTGCAAACGTAAGCAAAACTGCTTATATACATGAGTTAGAAATGAGTTTAGATACTATTGAAAAAGATGGTTTTCCTCATTTTATGCTTAAAGAGATTTACGAGCAACCTAAAAGTATCCGTGATACTATGAGGGGGCGAATTAGCCCTGATAATAAAGAGGTAAAAATAGGAGGTATTTTGGATTACGAGCAAAAAATAATGAATGCTGATCGCATCATTATTGTCGCTTGTGGTACTTCATGGCATGCTGCTTTAATTGGTGAGCATTTAATTGAAGATTTTGCAAGAATTCCTGTGGAGGTGGAATATGCTTCTGAGTTCAGATATCGTCATCCTATTATCCGAGAAACAGATGTTGTTTTAGCTATTTCACAATCTGGGGAAACGGCTGATACTTTATCTGCACTTGAGCTTGCAAAAGAAAAAGGAGCAACTATCTTAGGAATTTGTAATGTAGTAGGGTCTTCAATTCCTAGGTTAACTCATGCAGGAATTTTTACTCATGCTGGTCCAGAAATTGGGGTAGCATCTACTAAAGCATTTACAACTCAAATTGTGGTACTTACTTTAATGGCGCTTAGGATAGGAAAGCAAAAAGGAATGATTTCAAACACGGATTTCCATCAAATTATAACGGAATTGGAATTGATTCCTGAAAAAGTTGAAAAAGTATTAAAAACAAATAGCCAAATTGAAATAATCGCTCAGCAATTTAAGGATGCAAATAACTTCCTTTATTTAGGTAGGGGTTATAATTTTCCTGTTGCTTTGGAGGGTGCGCTTAAGCTAAAAGAAATCTCTTATATACACGCGGAAGGTTACCCAGCTGCTGAAATGAAGCACGGACCAATTGCGCTAATTGATGATGAAATGCCAATCGTTGTTATTGCAACTAAAAAAGGAAATTACGAAAAGATTGTAAGTAACATACAAGAGGTAAAAGCAAGAGGTGGAAGGTTAATTGCTATTGTAACTGAGGGAGATAAAACAGTTAAGGAACTAGCTGATTACTGCATAGAAATTCCGAATTGTTTTGAAGAGTTAACTCCACTTCTTTCTAATGTTCCTTTACAATTACTATCTTATCATATTGCACTTTTAAGAGGATGTAATGTTGATCAGCCAAGAAATTTAGCTAAATCAGTTACTGTGGAATAACTATTGGATGACATTTGATTCTCTTTATTCATCATTAGACTTAACTCCCTACTAGAGAACTTTGGACTTAACCGTTCACTTTTACCTTTACGAATATTAAACTTCCATTTACCTTTTTTACCTCTTTTATCTTGGTATATATTCCATTGGTATGATATTTTCAACTGATGTAAATTGGATTCTTTATCCCACATTAGATCTATCCTTTTGATTACTTTATTTAAGAATTCTTTCATTTTTTCAAAGTCATCTTCTTTATTCCAAGTCTTTATATCATTAATATGAACTTCAAAATCATCTAACCAATTAAACCACACATCTTGTTTCTTTAACATTGTAATTTCACTATTGATTACTATAATCTTCTTCTCTCTTTCTTTAATCTCAACACCAATACTTTTAACAATATCTTTATATACCGATTCTTCAATTTTATTTAACATTCTATCTTTATAGAGTGTCTTAAGGTTTTCATTAAAATCAGAAATTTCTTTATGTAATCTACTTTGGACTTTTAACTTCTTACTCAAACCACCACTAACATCCTCTTTATCTTTTATCTTAGGTAGTAAAAAATCTTTTTTAAACTCCTCTTTAATGGTATATGAATTAGACCAAACATCAACTGTACTTCCCCATATTAACTCTTCTAATACATTCAGATTTACACTTCTACTATTAGTACATTTTTTATCAATTCTTCCTTTCCATACATTAGTTTTATTTGTACAATGGTATAAGAATCTTACTTGACTTGGTTGAATCTTACCACTCATTAAACCATCACAACCATAACAATATAATAAACCACTTAATAGGTATTTATTTACCTTTTGGTTAGATTGTTGTCTTGATGTTCTCATATATCTCTTGTGTTTCTCATTTACACATTTCCATAAGGAATCTGATATAATTTTATCTTCTAATTCAACTTCATATTCAAATAGTTTACCTTTCTTTTTACAATACTCTATACTCTTACCCTTTAATAATCGTAGTTGAAACTTCTGTTTACCGATATATACTTCATTTCGTAATAGATTCCTTAATGACACCATATTCCACCTATTGTTACCTCTTGGTGATTTGATACCTAATACCATTAATTCATTTTGAATCCATTTTATACTTTTATTGTCTACACCATACCACTCATAAATTTTTCTGATGGTATTTGAATGTTCAGTGTCTTCAACTAATTTACCGTTTACAATTTTAAATCCAAAATTAGGTTTCCCACCAATCCAACCGTTAGTTTTAAGTTTAGACATTTTACCACTTACCGATTTTGAATATCTTAAATTGTTTTCATATTCATTAAATACACTTAAAACACCAAACATCAATTTGTCATTTAAATTATCAAAGTCGTAGAGTTGACTCCCAACATGAAGTTCCATTCCGTTTGAATAAAATTTTGACTTTAAGTACATTGAGATTTCCTCATTCCTACTTAATCTACTCATATCATTTACCCACATCCTTGTAATAAATCCTTCATCAACTAATTTGATTATTTCTCTCATTAATTCACGACTTAATACATCGGTCATTTCTTCACTTCTATTACTAGTATCATCACCACTAACACCTTCTTCTCTCCAGATAATAACATTCTTTAGTTTAAGTGATTTAACATATTTCATACCACTTGATATTTGGTCTTTAATTGAGAAGTTATCAATCTGACCTTTAGTACTAACTCTTGTGTAGATACTAATACTATTTTTTAAGATACTAACATCTTTAATTTTCTCATTGTAATCTTGAATACTTCTTATTACTATTTGTTGAGGTTTAACTTTTGTAACCATATTATTTTTCCTTTTTTATTTCTATACTAATATACAAATAGTTCTATTCTAACTAAACATAAAATCTCTTTGAGTATAGAACAAAAATAATAATTAGAACCTTATATATCAGTTAATCTGTATTATATTATTTAAATAGTGTCAAATAGTAGTTCTTAATACACTTTTGTACCACCTCAACGATAGTAAAGTGTGTCATATATATGTTTAACCTTTATACTTTTATATCTAACTGAAACTATTTATCTAGTATTTTTCCACGTCGTATATTTTTGTTAATTTTATTGTATAAAACCCTAACAATCAATAAGATACAAGTGGTAATTGTTTGTAAATGGTAAAAGTTTTTTCAATTCAAAATAGTCCTTAGTACATTCATATATAGGTGATGAAAAATAGTCCAGAGAAAAAGTTCAAAAGAGTTCAAAAGTGTACTAAACCATTAGGTTTTGTACAAAATCAAGTAATAATTAAAACAAAAAAGTATGAATAAAAATGTAGTTGGATATGTTAGAGTATCCACAGAAAGACAAGAAAAAAAAGGAATGTCAATTCAAAATCAAAAAGAGAAAATTCAAGAATACTGTTCCTTAATGGATTTATCTCTTGATGAAATTATCGTTGAGGTGAAAAGTGGAAAAGATGATAATAGAGAGGGGTATAATAGAATATTAGAAATGGTGAAAGATAAATCTATAAATGGTGTAGTGGTTTATAGTTTGAGTAGATGGGGAAGAAATATTACAGATAATTGGAATAGTATCTCACTAATGGAAAAACGAAACATAAACTTCTTTTCAATTAAAGAATCAATAGATACATCAAATTCTATGGGAAGATTTTTTTTAAATATTATGTCAAGTTTATATCAATTAGAGAGAGAACAATTATCCGAAAGAATATCTGATGTACTTCAATATAAAAAGAGTAAAAATCAAGTATTTGGAATGATACCATACGGATATGATAGAAAGGAAAATGATTTAGTTGAAAATCCTACTGAAATGAAAATGGTTAGGAAAATAAAATCATTAAAAGGAAAAGGATTTAATGTAAGTCAAATTACAAAGTATCTTAATCGTAATAACTATAAACCAAAAAGAGGTAAAGAATTTTACAGAAGTGGTGTATCATATCTATTAAACTATTCTCTTACATAATATGGAAAATAACAAACAAGATAAAAAGAGAAAATACAAATGTTGTATTTGTAATAAATGGGTTAAGGGATATGGAAATAATCCATTTCCTATAAAAGATAAAGGAGTATGTTGTGATGAATGTAATAAAGAGGTTATTAATAAAAGAATAGAATGGTTTTACTTTGATTAAAAATATCTAATACATTGTACTAAATATGACTGAAAATTTTTAATACTATTTCAACTATTATAACACCCCATTAGATATTCCTCTAGAAATAATGGATTTAAAAAATCCAGTTGTTTTCCCATATAAAACATAAGAGATATTATCTTTGAAGAAAAGATAATAAATGAAAAACCATAATGAAATATCTTCCTTTATATGGAATGTTTGTGATGATGTATTAAGAGGATTATTCAAACAACACGAATACGGAGATGTAATATTACCATTTGTAGTATTACGAAGATTAGACTGTGTATTAGAGGAAAAGAAAGATGACATTATTAAAATTCATAATGAATATAAGGATAAGTTTGATAACACTTCCCGAGTAATTCATTCCAAATTAAATATTAAATTTTCTAACTATTCAAGATATGATTTGAATAGACTAAAACAAGATCCTTCCAAATTATCAGATAACTTTTACGATTACTTAAGTAGTTATTCAACCAATGTTCATGATATCATTCAGAATTTTGGACTTCAAAAACACATAGACAAATTAGAATCTAATGATAAACTATATCTCTTAGTTGAGAAATTTACGGACATTAATTTACACCCAGATGTAGTTGATAATCATACTATGGGACAAATCTTTGAAGAACTATTAAGAAAGTTTTCAGAGATGAGTAATGAAACAAGTGGAGAACATTACACACCAAGAGATGTTGTAAAACTATTGGTTTCATTGGTGTTTTCTTCAGATAAAGAAAAACTAAATCAACCTGATAAGATACTTTCTATTTATGACCCTTGTTGTGGGACAGGTGGAATGTTAACTATCGGAAAAGATTGGTTAAAAGAAAATACTCAAATCAATC
>CAJQLK010000090.1 GCA_905479165.1 uncultured Flavobacteriales bacterium
CATAGTTGCTCCTAAAGAAATTCCAGCCATGTTATAAGTTAATCCATAAGATAACAGTTCAGCACCTGCACCTAAATAGCCCATGTTACCAGTTGTCATCCATGAACCATCCATGTTAGTACCACTCATGTTGAATGCACCTTCTTCTCCATAAACTGTTTGAGATACATTAACTCCCATATCATCATTTACAGCGTAAGATAGTCCGATAACTCTCATCTCATCACCATCATAGTCAGAGTTCATAGAAGCAGATATTCCAGCTCCCATTACTTCACCACTAATGTCAATTCCAGTTGCAGCATTTTCTCCAGACTCTCCTTGAGAAGTTCTAGTCATGTAAACTAGATTTACATTCCATCCTGAAAACTCACCACCTGCATTAAGGTACATGTTTCCATTGTCTAATGAATCTGATCCATTGTCATTATTTCTTGAAGCATAACCAATAGTAACATCAGCCATATCAAGGTCTAACCCAATCTTGAATCCATCCCAAGTAGTTCTGTTAGTTCCCCAGTCATTAGAAGATAATAAAGCTCCTGAACCGTAGTTTAAAGCTTGACGACCTGCAGCTACATTAGCGTAGCCCATAATGTCAGTAGAAGCATAAGCTTCATAAACATTCATAGAGATGTCACCATCTGTTCCGTCAGTTCCGTCAGTACCAAATTGAGCAATTGCTCTGTCTCCTAACATGTAGTTCACATCTGTACTTAAATGGATACCCCAGTCAGATCCTCCCCAAGTTGCACCTAAAGTAGCTCTTTGAGAAGTTTGCATTTTGTCGTTATCTCCACTCATATCAATTCTTGTTCTTGAATCAACATTCCAATCTTGAGCGAAAGTAACAGTTGTCATTAATCCCATTGCTAAGACTAATGCGTTTTGTAAATTCTTTTTCATTTTTTAAATTTTTGATTAATACAAGTGCAAAGATAAACCTCTTTAACAATTGGCACCTAATAAAAAGCACTCTTTTTAACAATTAAATGTTTGTATTGTAGTTAATGTACTGTAATTAAACATATTAGGTCATGTTTATATTTACTAATATTTCTCTTAAAAATATTAAAATTAGCTGAAAATGACCCTAAAAACTTAAAATTACAGTAAAATTACGCTTTTTATTTAGAAATTATTGTGACATTTTACCTCTTTTGGGACGTTTTGAAGTACTTTTTGACACTAAATATGCTTGTTTACTAGTAGTGAAAGCTAGCTTTAGTACTTAAGCCACTTCCAAATCTCCTTGTAAGTGGCTTTCTTTCCGTACATTAGTATCCCTGTTCGGTAAATACGCCCAGCTAACCAAGTAGTCGCTATAAAGGATGTAATAAGTATTCCTATAGAAAGAGATAATTCCCAGTTTGCTACGCCAAATGGAAGTCTTACCATCATTATTACAGGAGAGGTAAAAGGTATCATACTCATCCAAAAAGCCAATGTGCCATCTGGATTCTCCATTATTGGTGTAATTAATACAAATGAGAGTATTATAGGAATAGTTATTGGCAGTACAAATTGTTGTGTGTCTGCTTCTGTATCTACTGCCGATCCAACTGCTGCAAATAATGCGCTATACATAAGGTATCCTGCTAAGAAGTAAAATATAAATGCTAAGAAAATCTGTAACAGATTTATTCCTCCAGTAAATTCAGCTACTTGTGCTAATATCACTGATTGATCAGAACTGTTCATTTCAGTAACCATAACATTTGCATCTAAAAAGGCAAGTTCTGCTACAGTTGATATGATTATTGTAATGATTATCCAGAGTACAAATTGTGTAAGTCCTACTAATGCTACTCCTAGTATTTTACCCATCATTAGTTGAAATGGCTTAACAGATGAGATGATTACCTCTACAATTCTGCTGGTTTTCTCTTCAATAACACCTCTCATAACCATAGTTCCGTACATAAAAATGAACATGTAAATAAGTATCCCACTAATAAAACCGATTCCCATACTTGCTTCTGCTTGGGAATTACTTGTAAATCCATCTTCTGAAATTATCTTGGTAGTGATGTTGATTTCTGTACTTGCATCTTCTAGCATTTGCAAATCAATTCCTAAAAGTTTTAATTTTTCATGCTCTATGAGTTGTTCTAGTTGTCTTTCTATGGATTTACTTACTGATAAACTAATCTGCTGATTGGAATAAAGTGTAAAATTTTCTCCCTCTAAATATAGTAGTGCATAAAACGGACTTTCGCTAAAATCAGTTTTAAGTAGTTCTGCTTCTGATGTAGGGATAGTTGTAAAGTGGATAAACTCACTATCTTCCAAAATGTAGTTTACATCTTCATTTAGCGCAATTATTCTCTCCTCTTGCGTTTGAGTTGCTAAGAAGGTAGGAACTATCAAAAGTGCTGCCATAAGGATTGGACCAAGAATTGTCATTATAATAAATGACTTTTTCCTTACCCTTACTAGGTATTCTCTTTTTATAATGAGCCAGATTTTATGCATTGTTCACAGCTTTTATAAATATATCTTCCATTGTTGGTGTTTCCTTTTTAAAAGAAATGATTTCTGTATCTTCTAAGATACTTTCTAAAATTTCTTTAGCTGATTTTCCTGCTTTCGGCTTGATATGATAATTGTTGTCTTTCAAAGAGACAATAGTGAAAACATCATTTTCTTGTAGTTCTCCACCTGATGTAATAACTTCAAAAGTATTAGCAGTAAATTGTTTTTTAATATCTTCTATTGTGCCTTCTAATATAGTCTTTGATTTATTGATAAGTGCAATATGATCACAAATCTCTTCAACAGATTCCATCCTGTGAGTTGAGAAAATAATAGTTGTTCCTTTTTCAGCTAGTTCTAGAATTTCTTTTCTGATAATAGCAGCATTTATAGGGTCAAAACCAGAAAATGGCTCATCAAAAATTAAGAGTTTTGGCTCATGAATTACAGTTACAATAAACTGTATTTTTTGCGCCATTCCTTTACTTAGTTCTTCTACTTTTTTATTCCACCAACTTAAAATATCTAGTTTTTCAAACCAAAATTTTAGTTTTTCTAAAGCTTCGTTGTAGCTCATTCCTTTTAGTTGAGCTAGATATAGAGCTTGCTCCCCAACTTTCATTTTTTTGTAAAGCCCTCTTTCCTCTGGCATGTAGCCAATTTCAGAAATGTGATGTTTTTGTAAAGGTTTTCCATCAAAAATTACTTCACCACTATCTGGTGCAGTAATCTGATTAATGATGCGCATTAAAGTAGTTTTTCCTGCTCCATTTGGCCCAAGTAAACCGTAAATACTTCCTTTGGGTACTGAAATATTTGCATTTGTTAATGCAGTATAATCTCCATATTGCTTTACAACATCTTTTACTATAAGGAGTTTATTCATATTTTGAGGCATTAGTTTTTAGTCACTAGTTATTTTTTAACCAAACATTTCTCTTACTCTATCAAAAAATGATTTATCACTTCTTGTTGGGTTTGGCGTAAAAGCATCTGATTTTTTGCAGCTTTCAAAGACTTTCTTTTCTTCTTTTGATAAACCCTGTGGAGTCCAAACATTGATATGAATGAGTAAATCTCCTTTACCATATGAATTTACTGATGGCAATCCTTTGCCTTTTAATCTTAGAATTTTACCGGATTGTATACCTTCTTCCAATTTTATTTTTACTTTTCCACTTACTGTTGGTATTTCAGATGAAGTTCCAAGTGCAGCATCAGCAAAACTAATATAATGGTCAAAGTGTAAGTTTTGTCCGTCACGGATTAAAGTGTCATGATCTTCAATTGCAATAAGAACGATTAAATCTCCATTTATTCCTTCTAATGGAGCGGCATTTCCTTTTCCGCTAACTTTAAGTTGCATTCCATCTTCAACTCCTGCAGGAATTGTAATTTTTACAGTTTCAGTTTCTTTAAGCATTCCATTTGCATCTGTTCCTGATGGGCGCTTATCAATACTTTTTCCATTTCCATTACAATGTGGGCAAGGGCTTTGAGTTTGCATTTGCCCTAAAATTGTATTACTAATTCTAGTAACTTGCCCACTTCCATGGCAAGTTCCACAAGTTGTGAATGTTACGCCCTCAGCATTTACTAATCGGCTAACTTTTATCTTTTTCTCAATTCCTTCAGCAACTTCTATTAGGTTTAATGAAAGTCTGATTCTTAGGTTACTTCCTTTTACAACTCTTCTTCCTCTTTGTCGTCCTCCACCACCAAAACCACCTCCTCCAAAAATATCACCAAACTGACTGAATATGTCATCCATATTCATTCCTCCACCCCCAAATCCGCCTCCAGCAGCTCCACCCATTCCAGCATGTCCATATTGGTCGTATCTTTGTTTTTTCTCAGCATTGCTTAATACATCATAAGCTTCAGCAGCTTCTTTAAATTTTTCTTCAGCAGCTGGGTTGTCAGGGTTTTTATCAGGATGATATTTCACAGCCATTTTTCTGTATGACTTTTTTATCTCCTTAGCATCAGCATTTTTGCTAACGCCTAACACATCATAGTAATCTCTTTTTGACATTTTTTATTCTTTATTAGCTACTACAACTTTTGCATAACGCAAAACTTTTCCTCCAAGCATGTATCCTTTTTCTATTGCATCTACAATTTTACCTTTCATGTTGTCAGAAGGAGCAGGAATGTTCGTAATTGCCTCATGAAAATCAGTATCTAACTCTTTCCCGATAGGATCTTCTAATTCAGTAAGTCCTTTCTTCTCAAGTTCTGATTTTAGTTGTTTGTAGATTAAAACCGTACCATCTTCATCACCATAATTATTGGCTTTTATGGATCTTTCAAAATTATCCAGAATTGGCAGTAGAGTAGACATAATGTCCTTATTAGCAGTGGTAAAAAGTTCAATTCTTTCCTTAGTAGTTCTTTTTCTAAAGTTTTCAAACTCAGCAAAAAGTCTAAGGTTTTTATCTTTTTCAGTTGCTAATAATTCCTCAGTAGTTGGAGGGATTACTTCCTCTTTCACTTCTTCCTTCTCTGATTTTTCAGTATTGTCATCTGCAATTACCTCTTCAGTGTTGTTTACTTTTTTAGTAATTTCTTGCTCTTCTTGTTTTTTTTTTCTCATGATAATTTTGTATTACACTACAAATGATAGTGCAAATAGTTTGCCAAAGGCATTTATAAGTCAAACTGTCAGTTTATTTTTTTTGGGATTCAAGGAATCTGTGTAATGCAGGACCTTTTAAGTCTTTTGCAATAATTATTCCTTTACCGTCAATTAGCAGATTGCTAGGGATAGAACGAATTCCATATATATTAGATCCTTTTGACTGCCAACCTCCTAAATCAGAAACATGATATTCCCAAAAAAGTTGATCTTTATTAATTGCTTTTACCCATGCATTTTGTTTGCTATCAAGTGATAATGAATAAACTTCAAACCCATTTCCCTTATTAAATTTAGTTTTGTTGAATTTTCTGTATGCATCTACAATATTCGGATTTTCTCTTCTACAAGGTCCGCACCAAGTTGCCCAAAAATCAATAAGGACTAGTTTTCCCTTTAATGAAGATAACTTCATTTTATTTCCTGTTGGATTG
>CAJQLK010000091.1 GCA_905479165.1 uncultured Flavobacteriales bacterium
GATTATCACGACCCATTAGGGCAAACTGCAGAGGCCTATTTCGCGCCAAACCTTAGAAAACAAATGATGAGACTAAAGGCTGTTGAAAATCCAGGAGAAATCTTTAAATATCATAGCTCATGCTCACAGCTATTAGCATTTATTGTGGAGAGTGCTACAGGAAAAAGTGTAAATCAATATATTTCTGAAAAATTATGGAAACCAATGGGGGCAAAACATCCTGCTCTTTGGAATACAGACACAAAAAGAGGTGATGAAAAGGCTTTTTGTTGCATCAATTCTAACGCTAGAGATTTTGCTCGATTAGGCAAGCTTTACTTGAATCAAGGAAATTGGAATGGCACACAAATTTTGGATAGCAACTATGTAAAGGAAGCAACTTCAGCTGCTAATTTATTAGATGAAGATGGAAATAAAAATGTAAATTATGGGTATCAATTTTGGATTGCAAATAGGAGAGGTTTAGATGTGTATTATACAAGAGGTTTGTGGGGGCAATATGTAATTTGTATACCTGAAAAAGATATGATTATTGTTAGGTTGGGAAGGAATTATGGTTTTCATTTGGAAGATGGACATTCGGAAGATTTCTATCAATTTATTGATGCTGCTTTAGATACATACCCATAATGTTAAGTCAGACGAAAACACAAAACATCTTATTTCTGGACATAGAAACCGTTCCGATAAAAGAAAATTTTGAAGATTTAGATTTAACTTTTCAAACGCTATGGGTTGAAAAAACTACTTGGCAAAGAAAAGATAAATTTACTCCATCTGAATTTTATAAAATGAAAGCTGGGATAATGGCAGAGTTTGCTAAAATTATCTGCATTTCAGTCGGTTATTTATTTATAGAAAAAGGTGAAAATCATTTCAGAATAAAATCATTTTATAGTGATAATGAGAAGCAAATTATCTCAGATTTTAATGACTTACTAAATTCAGAATTCAACAAAAATCAACATCAGCTTTGTGCTCATAATGGTAAGGAATTTGACTTTCCTTTTATTGCAAGAAGAACACTTATAAATGGTTTGAAACTTCCAAAACTTTTAGATATAGCAGGCAAAAAACCTTGGGAAGTAAGTCATTTAGATACTATGGAGCTTTGGCGTTTTGGGGATTACAAACACTATACATCAATAAAATTATTAGCAGCACTTTTTGGGATTCTAACTCCAAAAGATGATATTGACGGAAGTCAAGTAGCAAGTGTTTTTTACAAAGAAAAAGATTTGGAACGCATCAAAATATATTGCCAAAAAGATACTCTTACTGTGGCACAATTACTATTACGTTACAAAGGGGAAGAATTAATAAAAGAAGAAAACATTGAGTTTGCATAAAAATAGTTATTTTTAGCAACCTAAAAACAGAATAAAAGATGGAAAATACATTGTTAGAATTTAAGAATCTGGTAACAGAATTTCATACAGAAGGAACAACTGTAAAGGCTGTAAATGGCGTGAGTTTCACTTTAAATAAAGGGGAAACGATTGGTATTGTTGGGGAGTCTGGTTCAGGTAAGTCAGTGACTTCACTTTCTGCAATGCGATTAATCCCTTCACCTCCTGGCATTATTAGTGGAGGTGAAATTATTTTTCATCAAAATAACGGAACAGCTACTGACTTATTAAAGATTTCAGAAGAAGAAATGAGAAAGTTCAGAGGAAATGATATTGCTATGATTTTCCAAGAACCAATGACATCTTTAAATCCTGTTTTTACTTGTGGTGATCAAGTGATGGAGGCTATTATCTTGCATCAAAAGTTAAATAAAAAAGATGCAAAAAACCTTACAATAAAGCTGTTTGAAGAAGTTCAACTTCCTACTCCTGAAAGAATTTTCAGTACTTATCCTCATCAAATTTCTGGGGGACAAAAACAAAGAGTAATGATTGCTATGGCTATGAGTTGTCAGCCCTCAGTTTTAATTGCGGATGAGCCAACTACAGCACTTGATGTTACTGTACAAAAAACTATTTTGCAACTGATGCAAAACTTGCAAAAAGAACACGATATGGGAATCATGTTTATTACACATGACCTTGGAGTAATTGCTGAACTAGCCGACAAAGTTGTAGTGATGTACAAAGGAAATATTGTAGAGCAAGGTAATGTTTGGGATATCTTTACCAACCCAAAACACCCGTATACTAAAGGTCTTTTGGCTTGTCGTCCGCCACTAGATAAGCGCTATACTTTCTTGCCAACTGTTTCTGATTTTATGAAAATTGATGAAAATGGTGAGATTATTGATAACGGAATTTCTGTAGCTGATTTTACAAAAGATTTAGCAATTCCTGAAAGTGAGAGAACAGCACGACAAAAAGAACTTTTTGCTAAAGAACCCATTTTACAAATAAAGAATTTGAAAACTTATTTCCCAATTAAAAACGGATTTTTTGGAGGAGTAAGCGGCCATGTAAAGGCAGTTGATAATATAACTTTTGATGTTTACCCTGGAGAAACTTTAGGGCTTGTTGGGGAAAGTGGATGTGGAAAAACAACTTGTGGAAGAACGATTATTCGCCTTGAAGAACCAACTGATGGGAAAATGATTTACAAAGGAAAAAACATTGCAAAAATGAATGCAGATGAATTGAGAATTTTCCGTAAAAATGTTCAGATTATTTTCCAAGATCCTTATTCATCATTAAACCCAAGAATGACAATTGGAAATGCAATTATGGAGCCTATGCAAGTGCATGGAATTTTAGAAAATGATGAGCAAAGAAAAAAGAGAGTGGAAGAGTTATTAGCTAGAGTAAGTTTAGACCCTGCTCATTTTTACAGATACCCACATGAGTTTTCTGGAGGTCAAAGACAAAGAATAGGGATTGCTAGAGCATTAGCTGTAAAGCCTAAATTCATCATTTGTGATGAGTCTGTTTCTGCATTAGACGTTTCTGTACAAGCACAAGTGTTAAACTTATTGAATGAATTAAAAGAAGAATTTGGATTGACTTACATCTTCATCTCTCACGATTTATCTGTTGTAAAGTACATGAGTGATAGAATGGTAGTAATGCAAGAAGGCAAAATTGAAGAAATGGGAGATGCTGACCAGATTTATAACAATCCCGGAACAGAATATACTCAAAAACTAATTGATGCCATCCCTGAAGGAAAATTAGAAGATATTAAAAGACACTTGGAAAGTAAGGGGGTTAAAATTAACTAAATGAGTTAAAAAAGACACATCCAAATATTAATGAATCTATTCCGTCACACCTTTTAGGTGGTAATAATAAACTAATTGATGGGGCTTTTGACAATCAATTTAAAGATTTTCTAAGATTAAGATATTCTGAGTTTGAATCATTACTAAGTAAGTTAAAAAGGGCTTGTGATAAGCTTCATAATGGAGTTAATATTGATTTGTGGAATTAGAGCTTCATTTCAGGGACTTCACCTTCAATAATTAAATCTGCATCAGTTGCATTTTTAATTTCTTCTACACTAACCCCTGGTGCTCTTTCTAAAAGTTGAAATCCGTTTTCAGCAACCTCCAAAACAGCCAAGTTAGTCACTACTTTTTTTACGCAATTTACTCCTGTAATAGGCAGTGTACATTGTTTTAGAATTTTACTTGCACCTGAACGGTTGGTGTGCATCATAGCCACAATAATATTGTCAGCAGAAGCTACCAAGTCCATAGCGCCACCCATACCTTTTACCATTTTCCCAGGTATTTTCCAATTAGCAATATCTCCATTTTCAGACACCTCCATAGCACCCAAAACAGTAAGTTGAACATGTTGCCCTCTAATCATTGCAAAAGAAGTGGCAGAATCAAAAAGTACTGCCCCATCCAAAGTAGTAATGGTTTGTTTTCCTGCATTTATCAAGTCTGGATCTTCTTCTCCTTCAAAAGGAAATGGCCCCATTCCTAATACTCCATTTTCTGATTGAAACTCAATGTCAATACCTTTAGGAATATAATTAGCAACCAATGTTGGGATGCCAATTCCTAAATTTACATAAGTATTGTGCTCTAATTCTTGAGCAATTCTTTGTGCTATTTGATTTTTATCTAAAGCCATTAGTCTCTTTTTCTAGTTGTTTTTTGCTCTATGCGTTTTTCATATTTTTCACCTTGAAAAATTCTCTGAACAAAAATTCCTGGTGTATGAATTTGATTTGGATCTAGTTCTCCGGCCGGAACCAACTCTTCAACCTCAGCAACTGTAATTTTTCCTGCCATTGCCATAAGCGGATTAAAATTTCTTGCCGTTCCCTTAAAAATAAGATTGCCTGCTGTATCGCCTTTCCAAGCTTTTACAAATGCAAAATCGGCAGTAAGTGCTGATTCTAAAATATGAGGTTTCCCATTATATTCTCTCACTTCTTTTCCTTCTGCAACTTCAGTTCCATATCCTGCTGGAGTAAAAAATGCTGGTATTCCTGCTCCAGCCGCCCTGCTCCTTTCAGCCAAACTTCCTTGAGGGATTAAATCAACCTCTAGCTCTCCTGAAAGCATTTGTCTTTCAAACTCAGCATTCTCACCTACATAAGATGAAATCATTTTTTTAATCTGTTTTCTTTGTAATAAAAGTCCCAATCCAAAATCATCAACTCCAGCATTATTAGAAATACAAGTTAGCCCAAAAACATCCATTTTAGAAAGTGCTGCAATAGAATTTTCAGGAATTCCTGAAAGACCAAACCCGCCAACCATAAAAGTCATATTGCTTTCAACTCCTTGTAGTGCTTTTTCAATATTACTTACTACTTTATTTATCATATCTTAAAATTCTTCTTCATATTCATCATTATTTACTCCTTGAATTGATTCGCCACAATCAAGTTTATCATCAACTGACTGAGGAATATCAAAATTAATTGGATAAATTCCTGTCTCCAAAGTGTCAGCATAAACCCTTTGCATATACTCAGCAAAAACTGGCAATGCCATATTTGCTCCTTGCCCATATTGTATAGTTCTAAAATGTGCAGCTCTATCCTCACAGCCACTCCAAACGCCTGTTACTAAATTGGGAGTAATTCCCATAAAATAACCATCGGATTGATTTTGAGTAGTACCTGTTTTACCACCCATTTCATTTTTAAACTGATACTTATAACGCAATCTAACTCCTGTTCCTAATGTTTTACCAGCTGCAGGACTGTAAACTCCATCAACTACCCCCTGTAACATACGCACCATTAAATTAGCTGTTTCCTCACTCATTGCTTCCTTAGTTTTTGGAGTGAAATCTTCCAAAACAACACCATTCTTATCTTCTATCCTAGTAATAAAAATCGGCTCAGTCCAAACACCTTTATTTACAAATGTGGAGTAAGCCCCTACCATTTCATAAACTGATAAATCAAAAGTACCAAGACATAATGACGGCACTGCTAATATCTCTGATTGAATTCCAATTTTCTTAGCTAAATCAACAACTGCATGAGGACCAAATTGCTTCATGATATAGGCAGTAATTGTATTTATAGAATTTGCCAAACCAAACTTTAGCGTAATATTCATTTCATCAAAATCATCACCAGAATTTTTGGGCGCCCAATCTTTAGCTAGCCCCCATCTTTCTTTATCAAAAACAACAGGCACATTTGGTATTTTATAACATGGGGAGTAACCCTCTTGTATTGCTAACGAATATAAAAATGGCTTAAAAGTTGACCCTACTTGTCTTTTTCCAACTTTAACATGGTCGTACTTAAAATTTTTGTAATTGATTCCGCCAACATATGCCTTTACAAATCCAGTTTTAGGGTCCATACTCATCATTCCGGAATGGATGAAATACTTGTTATACTTTATAGAATCTCTTGGAGATAAAACAGTGTCTATTTCGCCACTCCAAGAAAACAAAGTCATTGGAACTTTTATTTTGAAAATTTGCTTAATCTCACTTTCTAATTTTCCAGCTTTTTTTAGTTTTCTGTAGCGTTCCGACCTTTTCATTCCTGCATCAATAATGGCATTGATTTGTTCCCATTCAAAATCTTTAGGATATGGTGCTTTACTATACCCTTTCCAGTGTTTGTAAAAGTCCTTTTGAAGTGATGAAATGTGCGATTTTAGCCCTTCCTCTGCGAAAGTTTGGAGGCGAGAATTAATGGTTGTGTAAACTTTTAATCCATCAGTATAAGCATTATAGTTTGTTCCATCTGGCTTGGAATGATTGGAGCACCATTCTTTTAATTCTCCCCTTAAATATTCTCTAAAATAAGGAGCTATACCTTCGTTATGACTAGCTTTTTTAAAATCTAAAACAATAGGCTGATTCTTAAGAATATCAAATAATGAATCAGAAATAAACTCATATCTATTCATTTGTGAAAGCACAACATTTCTTCTTCCTTTAGTTAATTCTAATCTTCTATTTGGATTATATAAAGCAGGATTTTTCAGCATACCTACCAACATTGCTGATTCTTCTATAGCTAACTCAAATGGTTTTTTATTAAAATAAACTCCTGCTGCAGATTTAATTCCAACTGCATTATTTACCCAGTCAAATCGGTTTAGATACATTGCAAGAATCTCATCTTTTGTATATCTTTTCTCGAGCTGAGCAGCAATAATCCATTCTTTGAGCTTTTGCATTACCCTTTCAATACCCGAGCTAGGTTTTTCAGTAAACAACATTTTTGCTAATTGTTGGGTAATTGTACTTGCCCCACCCGAACTACTTTTTCCTCTAACTGCACCAAAAATTGCTCTCAATAAAGCTCGAGCGTCTATACCTGAATGTTCTCTAAAACGAACATCCTCAGTTGCTATTAAGGCTGTGATTAAATTTTTTGGAATCTCATTGTAGCTTGCTCTACTTCTGTTTTCAAAAAAATATTTTCCCAAAACAACACCATCTTCCGATATGATTTCAGTTGCTAAATTATTCTTAGGATTCTCTAATTGTTCAAAAGTTGGTAAAGAACCGAAAAAACCTAATGAAGTAAGCCATACTAATGAAAAAAGTCCAATAAATGGCCCTAAAACAAAAAGCCATAATATGATTTTTTTTCCTCTAGTCATTTTGCTTTCTAATTATTAATCCAACATCACTAACATGCTCCAAATTTTGTATTTTTTCTTTAGGACCAAATCGCATTGCTTGTTCAATATTTATTGAGTGGTTTCCTTTTTTTGAGAACACTTTATTTTTTGCAAGAAGATATTCAAACTCTCTTATGTCGCTAAGACCACTTCCGTTCCATTTTCCAATTTTATCAGCTAATTCAAGCTCAATAGTATCCTTTAAATCTCCTGATAGAAAAAGGAATAAGTTTTGGTATTCGTAATCAACAGTATGACGAACTAAAACACTCATTTCATGTGGGTTTAAAGTATCTGAAATATTATAATTAAAAGTTATAGCACTATCGGAATTCCATGATTTTTCTTCAAAAGAATTATGGATTTCATAAACTGTGTTATCACAAGAAAAAAAAACAAATAACAAAAAAATGCCAATATTCATGGCAGCAATGGAATTGGACCGGCCGCTCAAATTACGCATCCTTCTTTGGTTTATTTTTTTGCCTTCTTTGCTGTGCTTTGGCCTTGTTTTTTTTATAATTTTCTCTTCTTTCTGGTCGTTTTCTTTTTTTGCTTTTCTTAGGATTTTTCTTATCAAATCTATTGATGTTATCTTGTCCCATTGCATCTTCAAAACTCACCTCCACAACTTCTTCCTCAACAGTAAACTCATCAAAACTTAAAGGAATGTCTCCTTTTTTATTTAATTCAATAAGTTGTTTTACACCATCAACTGGAAGTTCAATAAAATCTCCTGGGCTTTCAGGGTTATAATAAAACATTAATCTTTTAAATACATCCAGCTTAACGAATTTTCCAGTTCCTTTCTTAGTTTTCAATTGTACTTTTTTGCTCGGAAAATCTTTTAGTGCTTCAACATAACCATCAAGCTCAAAGTTCAAACAACACTTTAACCTACCGCATTGCCCTGAAATTTTTTGAGGATTTATAGAAAGTTGTTGATACCTTACAGCAGCAGTTGAAACTGTAGGAAACTCTGTCATCCAAGTAGAGCAACAAAGCTCTCTACCACAACTTCCAATTCCACCAATTTTAGCAGCCTCTTGCCTTACTCCAATTTGCTTCATTTCTACACGCACACCAAATTGCCTAGAATATTCTCTAATTAACTCTCTAAAATCAACTCTTTTATCAGCAGTGTAGTAAAAGGTAGCTTTTGAATTGTCCCCTTGAAATTCCACATCAGACAACTTCATATCAAGCTTATAGTCTTCAATAATTCTTTTTGCTTTTTCAAGAATTCCATCCTCTCTTTCAATAGCTCCTTTTTGTTTTTCAATATCTGCTTCTGATGCTAAGCGATATAATTTTTTAAGCGGGTCTTTTTCAGTATTTCTGTTTTTTCTGGTAATTTGAAGTGCTACTAATTCGCCAATCATAGTTATTTTACCAATATCATGCCCAGATTTATCTCCCTGAACAGCTACCATGTCTCCATGTTTTATATCAAGGTTTTCTGTATTTGTATAAAAATCTTTTCTATCTCCTTTAAACTGAACTTCAATTAGGTTATAATTATCACTTTTAGGCCCATCAATTTGATAAAGCCAATCAAATACTGAACTTACTCCACAACCTCTAGATTCAGAAACTTCACATGTATCACAACCTCCTCCGCTTCCACAACTCATATTTTATAATTTTATTTAAGTGCAAATTTACGCTTAACTTTTAAGAATTTTACCATTTTTAATGATAGCTCAAAAAATAAAATTTTTGCATTTGCATTTCTGTTAATTGATTTTATTGATTCTTCAAACACCTGCACTATCATAACACTATTTTCTTCATGTATGTAGGGTGAAAATTTACTTATAAAAGTATGCTCTTTTTCATTTGTTTTTAAAAGTGACGAGTTGGCAAAGTTCAAAATTAAACACTCCCTTATCATTTTTATAGCATAAGATAAAAACAATTTTTGGTGCTTTCTACCCATTGTTGAGATTTTATCCACCCATATAGAGATTCCACAAACATCCATTTTGTATGCAAGCCTCATCCATGCTGAGAACTCCTCAAATAAATATAAAATACCTTCAGAATCTTGCTGAATTTTAATCATTTTGCCTAAATCAGCATCTGTAATATTTTTAAGCTGTTTTGCTTTTTCAAGAGTAATGCCTCCAAAATAATGAGCAATATCTTCAGTATTGAAATCAGGGATTTTTAAAGTTTGTAGGCGGGAGATGATGGTTGGTAACAAATTATTTGCATCTTCTGAAACTAAAATAAAAATTGTTCCTTTTGGGGGCTCCTCAAGTAGTTTTAGCAACTTATTGGCAACTGTAAGATTCATTCTTTCCGGCATCCATATAAGAACAACTCTATATTCAGCCTCATAGTTTTTAAGACTCAATTTTCTTTGAATAGATGCTGCCTCATCAATATAAATAGATCCTTGTTTTCCTGTTTTATTGTCAGCACCAAAAGAATCAATCCAATCATTTATGCTAACATATTGATTTGATAAAATTAACTCTCTCCAATTATTTACAAAACTATCACTAGTTGGGGTTTTTACCCCATTCACTTTTAAAATAGGGAAAATTAAATGCAAATCTGGATGTGATAAATTAGAAAACTTCAGACATGATGAACAGCGTCCGCAAGAATCATTTTCAATTTTATTTTCACAATTTAAATATTGAGAATACGCAAGCGCAAGCGCTAATTTTGCACTACCACTTTTTCCGAAAAAAAGTTGTGCATGACTTATTCGATTGTTCTTAACTGCCTCAGTCAGTTGCTTTTTTACAGCATTATTGCCTATTATATCCTTAAATAACATTTAAAATTTCTTTCTGTCAAATGTAAAAAAAAAGTATTGATTTATAGCATTTATTTTACTTTTGCAAAATGAAAAACATACAAGATATCTCACTAGATGGAAAAAGAGTATTAATTCGTGTAGATTTTAATGTTCCTTTGGATGTGCATTTTAATATTACTGATAACAGTAGAATTCTTGCTGCACTACCAACTATTAAAAAAGTTATTTCTTGTGGAGGTAAAGCAATTATAATGTCCCATCTTGGCAGGCCAAAAGATGGTTTTGAGGAAAAATTTTCATTAAAACACATTATAAATCAGTTATCAAAATTAATAGATAGAAATGTAGCGTTTAGTGTTGATTGTATTGGAGAAAACACTACTGCTGATATTTCTAAAATGGAGAATGGAGATGTGTTGGTTTTAGAAAACTTGAGGTTTTATAAAGAAGAAAAATTAGGGTGTCTAAAGTTTGCTAAACAGCTTTCTGAACTTGCTGATATTTATATAAATGATGCATTCGGAACTGCTCATAGAGCTCATGCTTCTACAGCAATTATTGCAGACTATTTTCCTAACAATAAGTATTTTGGGTTTTTACTGAGTGGTGAAATTGAATCATTAGAAAAAGTACTTACTACACCAAAAAGACCATTTACTGCAATTATTGGTGGAGCAAAAATCACAGGAAAAATTGATGTTATAAAATCTCTTTTTGATAAAGTTGATAATTTAATTATTGGAGGAGGTATGGCTTATACTTTTGCAAAAGCTTGTGGTGGTAATATCGGAAAATCTTTGGTTGAAGAAGAGAAAATTTCCCTTGCAAAGCAACTTATTGAAGATGCGAAAAACAGAGGGGTAAATTTACTGCTTCCTAGTGACTCATTAAATGCAAATGATTTTAAAAATGATTCAAATACCAATATTACTGATATCAAAAATATTGCTGATGAATACATGGGGTTAGATTTAGGGCCCAAAAGTATTGCTAGTTTTTCAGATGTAATTAAAAACTCAAAAACACTAATTTGGAACGGGCCTATGGGGGTTTTCGAAATGCAAAATTTCTCTAAAGGAACCAAAGAAATTGGTGAGGCAATTTGTAAGGCAACAGAAAACGGGGCATTCTCATTAGTTGGTGGGGGTGATTCAGTAGCTGCAGTAAAGAAATTTGGGTTTGCAGATAAAGTCTCTTATATTTCAACTGGTGGTGGGGCAATGCTAGAATACTTAGAGGGCAAAAAGCTTCCTGCTGTTGTTGCTATTCAGAAGAGTTAGAGTTATTTATTTTACTCTTTACTTTGTCTGCACTTTCTTCTACTTTATCTAAAATTATAGTTTTATGTTTGTTAATTTCTGGAGTTATTAAGTCCGATACTTCTTGGATAGGTTTTAACAGAACTGTCTCTTCTTGTGTGTTTTTATCGATAAAATCATAATCATTGACTACTGCTAAAAGAAAACTGAAAATCACTACAACTTTTAAAAAACCAAAAACAGCTCCTAAAATCCTACTAACAAAGCCTAAGGCTAAGGCTTTTGTTAATTTATCAATAATATATCCTAATATTTTTATCATCAATACACTTACGATAAACAAAGTTGAAAATGCTATTATTGGAATAAACTGCTCATATCCCCCTAAAATTTCTTCAAATTTTGGATTTAAATAAGATGAAAAATTGATAGCTACATAAACTCCAACAATTAAAGCTAATAAACCAGTAATCTCTTTTATAAGTCCATTAGTAAATCCTTTAATTAAACCATACAGCAGGAGAATTGCGATAACAATATCTAAGTAATTCATTTGGTAAAGATATTAAAACTTACTTTTGCAAAATGGAAGATCTAAATAAAAAGTGGGATGCTTTAATTAAAAAGCTAGAAAAACAGTTTGATGATGAAATGACTCTTAAAGGTATTCTATACTTAATTGGAATTCAAGAATTAAATTTTGAAAGCTATCGTTTTAGTAAAGAGGAAAAATTAGATGTATTACATGTCGCAACTTGTAAGGTTTTATGTTCGTTAGGTTACTATAAATTTGATAGTATTGATGAGGATGGATGGCCACATTTTACTGAATTAAAAGCAGTAAAAAACCTAACAGAAAACCAACAGGGATTATTAATGCAAGAGGCTATTTTAAAATATCTTGCT